>JAQYVO010000199.1 GCA_030145425.1 Chromatiales bacterium
CGGCGTGGCAACAGGCTTTCCATCATGCCCGTAACCGAGGCACAGTGGAATTTTATCCTGTCCCTGGAGTGATGCCTGTCGCGTCGGATCCATCGAGATCCCGAGGGGCACGGCAGGAACGGCAATTAACCCGACATTTGAAAAGGGAAGCAATCACAGGTCTGCATGGATTTGTAAACTACAGCTCCGGCGGTGAATATGTCCCTCAGGGGATAGCAGAACCAAAAGAGTGGCCTGTAATCCCGGGTGGCACATAGAAAACAGATACGCGTTAAACTCTATTAATTATCTATTGGTTAGTGTCCGGTCAGAAACAGCTGTTTTCGTCATTCCGGCGAAGGTCGAAATTCGGTGACACCTGGTATTTCCTGGATCCCGGCCTTCGCCGGGATGACGTGAATCAAAAAAGTATGCGTTTCCGGACATAACGCTAGTTACAAAGTATCAGCGCATCATTCTACAGGAGCAGAAATGGCCTATCATCGAATTTTAAATAACCAGGAGCTACCGGGTCGAATCTTTTTTAACGGGCTGATGGTTGGACTTGTTACGGTGAGCCTGTTGGGCTGCAGCGAAAAACCGGCAACCCAGGCCGAGATAATCCGGCCGGTGAAGTCCGTCGTCGTTGGCGACGCTGAAATTATGGCCCGGAGACGATTTCCCGGCAGGGCCACGGCCACCCAGGAGGTCAACCTCTCTTTCGACGTCAGCGGGAGCCTTGTGGAGCGCCCCGTCAATGTGGGTGACGAGGTGAAGAAGGGTCAACTGATTGCGCAACTCGATCAAAGGGATTTCCGGTCCAACGTCAAGGCAACCCAGGCAGCGTTGAAAAGGGACCACAAAAATTTCAAACGCGCCACAGAGTTGGTCAGAGATGGCAATATATCTCAGTCCGACTACGATCGCCTGGAAGCCAGGGTGGATGTGGCCGATGCCGAACTGGCCGTTGCTCAAAAGGCCCTCGCTGACAGCGTGCTGGCAGCGCCGTTCGACGGCCGTATCGCCAACCTGTTCGTGGAAAACTTCCAGGCGATTCGCGCCAAGCAGGAGATTGCCCGGCTGCTCGATTCCACCCACGTGGAATTCACGATCCAGATCCCCGAACAATTGATCTCCCTGGTCTCCTACATCCGGGACATCAAGGTGGAATTCGACAGTTTTCCGGGACGTCCGGTTTCCGCTTTCATCAAGGAGATAGGCACCGAGGCCTCGACCACCACGCGCACTTACCCGATAACACTGACCATGGAGCAACCCGAGGGCTTTGAGATCCTGCCGGGTATGGCCGGCATTGCCACCGGCCGGCCGGAGTTCCCCGAGAGCATGAAGATCGCCGGCATACCGGTGCCGGTTACAGCCGTATTCACGGACACGGAATCGTCCGGCAATTTCATCTGGGTGATCGACGAAGGCACGAATACCGTCAAGCGCAGGTCGGTGGAGGTGGGGGAGCTCGGTGATGCGGGTATTCCGGTGACCAACGGACTTCAGGCCGGCGAGCGGGTCGTGACGGCAGGGGTGAGTTATCTTCGGGAAGATCAGAAGGTCAAACTCCTTGACAGCCAGGGAGGCGATGATCGATGAATCTTGCAAAACTCGCGATCGATAACCGCGCCGTAAGCTACTTCGCCGCGATACTCATCGTGGTGGGTGGCATCTTCAGCTTTTTCGGGCTGGGGCAACTGGAAGACCCGCAATTTACTGTCAAGACTGCAGCGGTTACAACGACCTACCCCGGCGCCAGTCCCCAACAGGTCGAGATGGAAGTAACCGACCGTATCGAACTGGCGATCCAAGAGATGCCGGAGATCGATTACCTGGAATCCTTCTCCAGGGCCGGCATGTCCCTGATCAAGGTCAACATCAAGTCTGAATTCTGGTCTGATCGCCTGCCCCAGGTGTGGAATAAACTGCGCGCCAGGATACGGGACGTGGAAGCTCAGTTGCCGCTGGGCGTCGGGCGCCCGGATGTCTCCGACGACTTCGGGGACGTGTTTGGTTTTCAGATCGCCCTCACCGCAGAAGGGTTCGAGTACAGCGAACTGGAGGAGTACGCCAAGATCATCAAGAAAGAGCTCAGCCTGGTCAATGGCGTGGCCAGGGTTGATCTGTGGGGGGTTCAGCAGAAGGTGGTCTACGTCGATGCCTCCGCCACCCGGCTTGCCGATCTCGGTCTGTCGGAGGCCAATCTGGAGGCCACCCTCAACGTACAGAATATGGTGGTGGATGCCGGCAGCCTGGACCTGCAGAGCCGTCGCTTTCGCATCGCACCCACCGGCGAGTTCGACACGCCAGAGGCGATCGGCGACCTTGCGGTACGCCCCAGCCTGACCGACAGCCTGAGTGCCGGCGACAGGCGCTCGGATGAGATCATCCGAATAAAGGATATTGGCGATATTCGTACCGGCTATCTGGATCCACCCCTCACTCTGATGCGCTACAACGGTCACCCGGCGCTGGGGATTTCAATTACCAACGTTTCCGGTGTCAATGTGGTGGAAGTGGGCCGGGCCATCGATACCGCCATCGATAACCTGATGGAGCGGCTGCCGGTGGGTATCGAGCTGCATCGAATCCACTGGATGTCCGACATCGTCGATACCGCGGTCATGGACTTCCTCATCAGTTTCGCCGAGGCAGTGGCCATCGTCCTGGTGGTCATCACCTGGGCCATGGGCGTGCGCATGGGTGCGATCATCGGTACCGCCCTGGTGCTCACCATCCTGGTCAGCTTCATCCTGATGTCGATCTTCGGGATCGACCTGCAGCGCATGTCCCTGGGGGCACTGGTGGTTGCCCTGGGCATGATGGTGGACAATGCCATCGTAGTCGCCGACGGCATGGCTATGCGTCTGCAAAAAGGTGTGGAGCGCACCCAGGCGGCGATTGAGTCGGCCCGGGTTCCCTCCGTACCATTGCTCGGGTCCACGGTGATTGCGGTGATGGCCTTCTACCCCATCTTTGCCTCCGTGGAAGACGCCGGCGAATACTGCCGCACCCTGTTTTCGGTGGTGGCCATTGCGCTGCTCAGCTCATGGCTCATCTCCATGACCATCACGCCGATTCAATGCATCGACATGCTGCCCGAACCCGAGAAAGATGCAGCCGGGAAAGATCCCTATGGCAGCGGTATGTTCCGAATCTATCTTCGCCTGCTGGAAAAGGCCATGGCTTTCCGCTGGGTGACCCTCGGCGTTCTGATCATCCTGCTCGTGGCTGCCGTCATGGGCTTCGGACAGCTCAAACAACAGTTCTTTCCCTTCTCCTCGATGGACAAATTCATGGTGGATGTCTGGTACCCGGAGGGGACCCGTATCCAGAATGTGGCTGCCGAGCTGGAGAGTATGAATAGACACCTGCAGGCCGATGAACGGGTCGATACGGTGACCAGCTTTATCGGCCAGGGTCCACCCCGTTTCTACCTGCCGGTGGATCCGGAGGATCCCTACCCGTCTTACGCCCAGCTCATCGTCAACGTGCACGACTACCGGGTGATCGATGACCTGATGGCCGAACTCATCCCCTGGCTGGCGCAGCAATATCCGGACGCCCAGATACCCATGCGCAAGTACGGGGTTGGTCCCTCCAACACCTGGAAGTTCGAGGTGCGCATCAGCGGTCCGGCGGAGGCCGATCCAATATTGCTGCGTGACTATGCCGAACGGGGCATGGCCATTCTGGAGGCATCACCCCTGGCCGGCGCGGTGCGCAACAACTGGCGTGAGAACACCCTCAAGGTGGTGCCCGTATTCAATCAGGAACGGGCGCGCTGGGCCAATATCAGCCGCGAGGACCTGGCCAATGCCACCAAGCGCGCATTTGACGGACGCACCATCGGGCTCTATCGGGAACAGGATAGTCTCATCCCCATCATTCTGCGCCACACGGAGGCAGATCGGACCAATGTGGGGGGGCTGGATGCACTGCAGGTCAAGAGCAGCCTGGCTACCGAAACCGTACCCATGGGGCAGGTAACCGATGGTGCTGCCACAGAGTGGGAGGATCCCCTCATCTGGCGGCGTGACCGAAGGCGCACCATCACCATCCAATCCAACCCCATACAGGATGTCACACTGCCCAGCCTGCGTACCGATGTGCTCGAGGAATTTGACGCCCTGGCAGCCAGCCTGCCCGGCGGCTACTCCCTGGAGTGGGGTGGCGAGTACGAGGATACGGTCAGCGCCCAGGCATCATTGATTCCCGGCGTGGTACCGGCATTGGCCGTCATGCTGTTTCTCATCGTGGCCCTGTTCAATGCCTTCCGGCCGCTGCTGGTAATCATCCTCACCATTCCCTTTGCACTCATCGGCATCATTATCGGACTCATGCCCACCGGCACACCATTCGGTTTTCTGGCGCTGCTCGGGGCCATGAGTCTGGTGGGCATGATGATCAAGAATGCGATCGTTCTGCTGGATCAGGTCAACATAGAGTTGGACGAGGGGGCTGCTCGCTATGATGCGGTAATCAACGCGGCCCTGTCCCGCCTTCGCCCGGTGCTGCTGGCCGCGGCCACCACCGTGCTAGGCGTCGTTCCGCTGCTGCAGGATGTTTTCTGGATCGGTCTGGCCATCACCATTATGTTTGGCCTGACCTTCGGCACCATCCTGACCATGGTGGTAGTACCGACATTCTATGCCACGCTGTATCGGCTGAACAAGCCGGACAACAAAGGTCAGCAAGATGTCAGCGAAGCCAAGCAGCAGCCGGCCTGAGTAGGCTGGCATTCATATGAAAAAACTTATAAACAGGCTTCTGAAGGATTGGAATCGATGCGCGTTCTAGGTCTTGGCTTCCTGGCACTCCTGCTGGCCGGATGTGCCGGACACCCTTTGATGCCCACGCCGAACCTCTACGTCGATGGTACGGTCAATCCTTTTCCTGACGTGCCGGCCGAACTGCAGAGCAACCGGGTGGAGCTCCTTTATCTAACCGATCGAGTGCCGGAGAAGGATGCCGGAGACAGATTCAATTATGGCTACGGGCGCTCAAAATCTCTGGCCTGGGGTATCGCCACCGTCTCCCTGGGACGCGATATCTCCTGGCCCGAACTGGTCGAAGCCAGTCGCACAAAGGAGCGCTCCAGACAGCTGAACGTCGAATTGCTGTCTGTGGACGAACGTGGACGCGGACCGGGTACGCCCGCCCCGTTCAGAATAGAGAAGGGTTTTCCCAAAAGCGATCCGGAGGTGGTGGCGAAGGTCCAAAAGCATGCGGCATTACTTCATCAGGAGCTGTCACGACGTCTGAGGCTAACCGGACGCAAGCATGTATACATCTTTGTACATGGCTATAACAACACCTTTGAGGATGCGGCGCTGGGTGCTGCTGAACTGTATCACTTCGGTGGACGTAGGGGCGTCCCGCTTGTGTATTCCTGGCCCGCAGGACACCCGGGACTGTTGAAGGGCTATGGCTACGATCGGGAATCGAGCGAATTCACAGTCCACCACTTGAAGTTGGTTATTCGCGCTGTGTCTGCCTTGCCAGAAGTCGAGCAGATACAGATTATCGGGCACAGCCGGGGTACGGATGTGGTACTTGCGGCGGTGCGGGAACTGTTCATCGAGGCCTGGGCCAAGGGCGTCAGTCCTCGGGAAATGTATCGCATCGACAACCTGGTACTGGTTGCAGCCGACCTGGACATTCAGGTCGTTGAACAGCGCCTGGTGGGTGAACGCATCAATGCTGGTGTGTCTCAGTTGCTCGTCTATACCTCTCCACGGGACCAGGCCATAGGTTTTGCCGAGTCGCTGTTCGCCAGCCCGCGCGGGCGGCTGGGCAAACTGAAACTTTCATCACTGACGGCACAGGAGAAGGAACACATGGAGGATTACGAGTGGGTAAAGACAGTGACCTTTATAAACTTCAGCGGCACTTCGGAGCAATACGGCCACAGCTATTTTCGGACCGATCCACGCGTAAGCTCAGATCTGATCCTGCATTTTGACGGCATCCCACCCGGCTCCCCCGAGCGACCGCTTGAATCCAAAGGTTTCGGATTCTGGGAGATACCGGAAGGTTATCCCGGTAACTAGTGTACCCCGCATTTCCCGATAAACTTTTTTTCAATTGAACGGAAATCATAGTAATAATGCATGCTCGTGTCGTTTTCCAGGTAATCCTGTGGGTCCTGCTCTTCACATCGACCTTGGCGACCGGACAAGGCCAAGTGAAGGTTTATACGGTTAACTATCCGCTGCAGTATTTTTCACAACGCATCGCGGGCCAGCATGCCGATGCGGTGTTCCCCGCACCCACTGAAGGGGACCCCGCCTTCTGGCAGCCCTCCGTGGAAGTCATTTCCGGATATCAACAGGCCGACCTGATCCTGCTCAACGGTGCGAACTATGCGAAATGGGTCAACCGGGTTTCCCTGCCGCGACGCAAACTGGTTGATACTTCGGCGGGTTTCCGGGATCGCTACATCCGTGTGACGGTGGATGCAACACACAGTCATGGCCCCGGCGGGGAACACTCCCATGCCGGTACCGCTTTCACAACCTGGCTGGATTTCGAGCAGGCGGCAGCACAGGCGCGCGCAACTGCAGACGCAATGACGCGAAAGTGGCCGGAGTGGAAATCGGACTTCTCGCGTAATCTTGAAGCGCTGGAAGCGGATCTTCTGGAACTCGACAAACAGATTCAAATGATTGTGGCGGTGAAGCCGGACCATCCGCTGATGGCATCACATCCGGTGTATCAATATCTTCAGCGCCGCTACGGGCTCAACCTGAAAAGCATGATGTGGGAACCGGACGAAATGCCGGACGAAGCGCAGTGGGCAGCGCTTGCACGGGCGCTTGGCGACCACCCTGCCCGCTGGATGATCTGGGAAGGCGAGCCGAACCCTCAGATCGTCAAGCGATTGCAGCGTATGGGGGTGGAAAGTGTTGTGTTCGACCCCGCAGGCAACCGCCTGGATAAAGGCGATTTTCTCAGTGTGATGGGGCAGAATGTGAAACATCTGAAGCGAGCTTATCAATGATCGGGCAGGATTACTTTTTGATTCACTATTTGGTGTTTTTCCATAAACAGTATCTTCCGTCATTCCGGCGAAGGCCGGAATCCAGTAAGTCGCTGAATTCCCTGGATCCCGGCATTCGCCGGGATGACGTAGTTTCTGAAAAACACGCGTTTCAGGACGGATACTATTTATTGTATTTATCACCGCGTATTGTTGCCGCCACGGTCCTCCTGCTGGCGGTTCTTTTATTACCGTTGGAAAGCCACGCCGACTGGATCAACCTCACGGGAGCAGAGACTGCGCCCAATATCGCAGAGATCTATGTGCTGGACGACAGGGTGAAGCTCATTCTGGAAGTCTATGTGCAGGATCTGGATAGGTTTGAGGATCTGATACCCGACGACTGGGTAAAGGACAGCACAACCGAAAGGCCGCCACTGGAAGCGCGCATGCAACACTTTGCGGATCATACCTTTCAGGTGCTGACAGAATCCGGTGAAAAGTTGTCTGCCAGGCTTGATCTGGTCGAGCCGCGGATGCGGGTCGACCGCAAGTCCCCTTTTGCCGGAATGATTAATCCATTCACTCGCCAGCGGGTGCCTGAGGCCCCGGCTGACAAGCGCGTGCTGTATGCCGAGATCAGTTACCCGTTCAGGCAGCGGGCTGCCGAACTGACGTTCGTACCGCCACAGGACGATGATGGGCTGGCCACGGTTTCCATCGGGTTCATCGCCTATCACAAGTCGGTGCCCATTATAGATTTTCGCTACCTGGGTGCCCCGGCGCGGGTACAGCTGGACTGGTCGGATCCCTGGTATACGAAATTTGACAATCCCAACCTCAAACGGCACCACAAGTCTGCACTCATGTCATTTCTCTATGTGGAGCCCTATGAGGTCAGACACGAGATCCTGGTCCGGGCCATGGATATGAAACAGTGGATGGATCTGGGTCTGCGTGGTGACGGCTGGATCGAGGTTGATGAACTGGAGGGGCTTAAGCAGCGCATCGGTGAGTTCCTGCTGGAGAAGAATCCTGTTCTCGTCGATGGCCAAGCGCTTAAGCCAATTCTGGATCGGACCAATTTCGTCAAGGTCAGTCTGCAGGGAATCAAGCTGGTGGAGGTGCCCGAGCGGATGGAGATTGCCACCGCAATCGTCGGCGTCATCATCACCTACCTGACGGATGGCCTGCCGCAGCAGGTAACGGTGGACTGGGAATTGTTTACTGACCAGATTCAGCGTGTGCCCGCCACGGCAACCGACCCCGCGGGTCCCCTGCCGACCTTTCTGACCCCGGATGATGCTGTTCATATCTGGACGAATTACCTGAAGAACTATCAGATACCAACGGTGCAGGGGGTAGCAGTCCGCGGTTCCCTGGGAGAGATGACGATACCTCTGGGCAGTGTTGCCGCGGTGGTGCTGTTGCTGCCGCTGGGTGGATTGTTTTTTCGCCGGCTGCGGCGCGGTGAGCCATTAAAATGGATGGCGGTTTCCGCTGCAGTGCTGGTCGTCGCAGGTATCGCGAGTTTCCCGTACACGCAGGTGACTTTCGCACGCCCGGCCGCGGTCGCCGGCGACCTGGACGATGAGCAGGCGAAGGCGTTATTGCAGGCATTGCTGAAGAACGTCTATCGGGCCTTCGATTTTCGTGAGGAAGGTGATGTCTATGACAAACTCGCGATGACAGTAGAGGGAGATCTGCTGACGGAGCTCTATCTGCAGAATCGCCGTTCTTTCGCGATCCAGAAAGCGGGTGGTGCCCAGGCTAAAATCAAGGAGGTCAACATTCAACAGGCGCAGGCAAAGCGACTGGATAGCGGATCGCTGGGCTACGCAATCGCCGGGCGCTGGACAGCCCTCGGATCCGTTGGGCACTGGGGGCACATACACATGCGGCAAAACCTTTACGACGCCGTGGTGAAGGTCGAGTCGATCGATGGCCGCTGGAAGATCACGAATCTCGAATTGCTGGAAGAACAGCGTATTGATCCGAGCAAGCCGGTTTCCTCAGAAGCTTCTCCATCAGGAAAACGCTGAGAGATTTGGAGGCGGTAGCCGGTAACCACATGATAAGGGTCCGCTCACTTGAATTCCGCTATCCCGGTACCGATTTCCTGCTGCGCATTCCAGATTTTCAGGTCGGGACACGGGAGATGGTGGCGGTCATAGGCCCCAGCGGGTCGGGCAAGACCACGCTGCTGAACCTGGTGGCCGGCATCCTGGTTCCCGAACAGGGCAGCGTGCATTGTGCCGATAGCGAAGTCAGTACCCTGAGTGATGCCGCCCGCCGCGACTTTCGCATTTCCCGCATCGGCTTTGTCTTTCAGGATTTCGAACTGCTTGATTACCTGAATGTACTGGATAACGTTCTGCATCCCTACCGTATTACCGGTGCCCTTAAACTGACACCCAGGATACGTGAACGGGCACGCGACCTGCTGCAGCAGATGGGGCTGGGTGACAAGATCCAGCGCGGGGTGGAAAGGTTGTCCCAGGGAGAGAAGCAGCGCGTGGCCATCTGCCGTGCCCTGTTGCCATCGCCGCAAATCGTGCTCGCGGACGAAGCAACCGGCAACCTCGACCCACGCAACAAGGGGCACATACTGGATCTGTTGTTCGAGGCCGTACAGGCTCATGGATCCACCCTGCTCGCCGTCACCCACGACCACGAGTTACTGCCACGATTCGATCGCACTGTCGATTTCAACGATTTTCTTGTTAAGGATGGATTGTGATCGACAGCCTGTACATCGCCTGGAAATATGTCAGCTTCTACAAGGCGCGGACGGCGACACTGGTCGCCTGTGTGACCCTGATCGCCGCCCTGCCCCTGGCGCTGGAATTGGTGCTGGAGGAAAGCGAGCGGCAGTTGCTGTCCAGGGCGGAATCGACCCCGCTGCTGTTGGGTGCCAGGGGGAGTGCCCTGGATCTGGTGATGAACAGCCTGTACTTCGGTGACGAGGTGCCTGAACTCATCTCCATGCGCGCAGCGGACGACATGGATGCTTCTGGACTGGCGACGCCGATCCCCTTGTACGTGCGTTTTCAGGCGCGCGGGTTTCCGATTGTCGGCACTACCCTGGATTATTTCGACTTCCGGGACCTGCATATTGCCCAGGGCCGGCAGATGGCCCTGCTCGGTGAATGTGTCATAGGCGCCGAAGTGGCCGAACGGCTCGAGCTGAAGCCCGGCGACACCCTGTTGTCATCCCCGGAGACCCTGTTCGACCTGGCGGGTGTCTATCCGCTCAAGATGAAGGTGGCCGGCGTGCTGGCGCGCAGCTACACACCGGACGACCTGGCCGTGCTGCTGGATCTAAAAACCGCCTGGGTGGTGCAGGGCCTGGTTCACGGTCACGAGGATGTCACCCGGACACAGGATGACAGTGTGATCATAAAGCGCAGTGACAACAACGTTATTGCGAACGCCAAACTGGTGGAGTACACGGAGATCACCACGGAGAACGTCGACAGCTTCCATTTTCACGGTGCCCCGGACGACTACCCGTTGACTGCCGTACTGGCGCTGCCCAATGACGAGCGCTCCGGAACCATTCTTCGCGGGCGCTATCTCGATACGGCGATCCCTTATCAGCTCGTCGTCCCAGGCGATGTTATCGTTGGGCTTCTGGCCAACATATTCCGCATCAAGAATGTATTGGATGCCGTGATACTGATGGTCGGGGTCGCCACAGCCCTGGCCCTGATCCTCGTGTTCGCCCTGTCACTCAGGTTGCGTCAGCACGAGATCCGCACGGTATTTCGGATCGGCGGCAGCCGTTTGACAATCTTCCGCCTGCTGGGTGCGGAAATCACCATTATTTTCCTGGTGAGTGGGTTGCTCTGCGGTTTCGCCATGATTGTCGTGGATCAGTACAGCGCCGAGCTTGTGAGACGCCTGGTCATCGGATGATTGGGCTGCTCCCCTGATCAAGTTGTAGGGCCGAATTCATTCGGCCAACATCCTGTCCTGGGGTATTGGTCGAATGAATTCGACCCTACAGTAAAGTAGCGTGTAGGATGTGCTCAATGTTCGTGGAAGCCAAAGAGTTCGAGTTTATGCAACAATCGGGTTAATTCGCACTTGGCCGAATGAATTCGGCCCTACAGCGGGGAGCCGACGAACCGCTCAGCCCATGATGTTTACGCCGCCGTCGACGTACACCACGCCACCGGTTACCCGACGCCCGTAGGGTGTCGCCAGGAAGGCACAGTGAAACCCCACATCCATGATGTCCACGAGTTCCCCAACCGGGGAACGTTCGATAGCCTCGTTGAGCAGCAGATCAAAGTCTTTCAGTCCTGATGCCGCACGGGTCTTCAACGGACCGGGAGAGAGGGCGTGGACCCGTATGCCCTGGGGTCCGAGTTCGTAGGCCAGATATCGGCAGGACGATTCCAGTGCAGCTTTCACGGGTCCCATGACGTTGTAGTTGGGCACGACTTTGTTGGCACCGTGATAGCTCATGGCGAACATGCTTCCGCCGTCGGTCATCAATGGGGCCGCCAGTTTGGCCATGCGTATGAAGGAGTGGCAGGAGATATCCATCGCCTTGCCGAAACCCTTGCCGGAACAATCGAGCAATCCGCCTTTCAGGTCCTCTGCCGGGGCAAAGGCAATGGAGTGTACCAGGATATCCAGCCTCCCCCATCGCTGACGGATCTCATCGAATACTGCTTCCAGCATACCCTCCTGGCTCACGTCCAGGGGCATGAATATCGGGGCGTCGAGTTCCTTTGCCACAGGTTCGACATGAGGTTTGGCCTTCTCGTTAAGGTAGGTCAACGCGATGTCGGCGCCCATCTCGTGAAACGCCTTGGCGCACCCGTAGGCGATCGAATGTTCATTTGCCACGCCCACGACCAGGGCCTTGGCACCTTTTAAGGGGGGGCTCGGTATATCAACCATGATTCACTCCTGGCTCTCCGGTCACCACACGCAGTGTGTGACGCGCTATCATCAACTCTTCGTTAGTGGGTATTGCCCACACTGAGACACCGCTACCGGGGGTACTGATGCGTGGTCCGCCGCCAGCATTGGCATGTGTGTCCAGTTCCACGCCCAGCCAGGCGGCATCCCGACAGGCACGCTCCCGAATAAAATCCGAATTCTCGCCGATGCCTGCCGTAAAAACGATACTGTCGAGCCCACCCAGGGCAGCCGCCATGGAGCCCAGCTCTCGACCTATTCGGTAGACGTAATAATCGATGGCGAACCCGGCTCTTGGGTCCTCGCTCTCCTGCAGAACGCGCATGTCACTGGATATGCCGGACAAACCCAGCAGGCCAGACTCTTTGTAGATGAGCGTTTCCACCTCTCGCACATCCATACCCCGCTGTTCTATCAGATAGAGCACCACGCCCGGATCAATGGTGCCGCATCGGGTGCCCATGGGCAGCCCTTCCACAGCCGTAAAACCCATGGTACTGGCGATACTGTGGCCCGCTTTCATGGCACACATACTGGCACCGTTGCCCAGATGCAGTACCACCGCACGGCCCGAGGCCGCATCCGGGTCATACTTCGGAAGGACCGATGCTATGTACTCGTAAGACAAGCCATGAAAACCATAGCGCCGCACGCCGCTATCCGTAATTTCCTTCGGAATGGCAAACAACTGGGCCAGCTCCGGCTGACCGGCATGAAAGGCCGTGTCGAAACAGGCAACTTGAGGAAGATCAGGCACCAGGTCAAACAACAGCCGGATGGGAGAGAGGTTGTGGGGCTGATGAAGCGGTGCGAGGGGGACGAACTCCTCGAGCCGGTCCACGATGGCAGCGTCAAGACGCTCCGGGTGGGTGAACTCGACACCGCCATGCACGACGCGATGACCGATCGCTATAGGTTTGTATTGGTTGGTGTGCTCCTTGAGAAAGCCGACCAGATGGTCCAGAGCCCCTTCATGGCCCAGGCGTTCGCCATCGGGCCATTGCTTCTCATCGATGACCTCCCCTGCCTGGTCCTTGGCCACGAACCGCGGCTTTGTATAGATGCCTTCGGCCTGACCGCTGTAGACCAGCCGGAGATCGGCATCCTCTACCGCAAATACAGAGAATTTGATGCTGGACGAACCCGCGTTGAGGACAGTGATTGCATCGCTCATTAGGTGCTTTCCTCCGGGTTTCAGGGCGCGGCAGTCCGGCGTGCCTGTGCCACCATGGTCATTACGGCTACCGAGGCAAGCCGCGTGCGCACCGTATCGGCCCGGCTGGTAAGCACGATGGGAACCCGGGTGCCCAGCACGATGCCGGCACTGTCAGCACCTGCCAGGTACTGCAGCTGTTTGGCCATCATGTTACCCGCCTCGAGGTCCGGGGCCAGCAGAATGTCAGCCACACCCGCCACCTCGGAAACGATCTTTTTGGTCTTGGCCGCTTCCACATTAATGGCATTATCGAAGGCCAGCGGTCCATCCAGGATACCGCCGGTAATCTGCCCGCGGTCTGCCATCTTGCACAGTGTCGCCGCGTCAATCGTTGAGGGAATCCTCGGGTTGATGGTCTCCACAGCCGACAGGATCGCCACCTTCGGCAGCTCGATCCCCAGATCCTGCGCCAGGCCGATGGCGTTCTGCACTATGTCTACCTTGACCTCCAGGTCGGGATAGATATTGATGGCGGCATCGGTAATGAACAGGGGCCTGGGATAGGCAGGCACATCGAGCACAAATACGTGGCTCATTCGACGTGCCGTACGCAGACCCCGGCTGGATGAGACCACGGCACCGAGCAGCTCATCAGTGTGCAAACTGCCTTTCATCAGAGATTCCACCTCACCGGACCGGGCCATCTCCACGGCCCGCTCCGCCGCCGCGTGGCTGTGTTCGGTTGACTCGATTCGGAAAGGGCTCAGATCCACGCCCTCGGCCTCTGCCACGGCGCGGATCTTGGCTTCCGGCCCCACCAGCACCGGATTGATGAGCCCCTGCTTGTATGCCTCCAGGGGGCCGAGCAGGGAATCCCGGTCACAGGGATGCACGATGGCACAAGCGGCGGGCGTCATGCCCTTGCACTGCTTGAGCAACTTGGCAAAGGTGTCGTTGCGACGCAACATTATCTGTGGTGTCGCCACGTTGGAGTAGCTGATGCGCCGCGTGGGTGCCTCCACCGTAACCCTGCCGGAAACCAGCCTTTCGTCCCCTTTCCTGACTTCGCACTCAAATACCACAAGGTGGCCGGTTGGAATCTTTTCCAGAACCTTAACGGTGCCTGTCAGCTCGTCGCCGGTGAATACCTCCCCGGAAAACTCAAGATTCTGTCTCAATACCGTCGTTCCCGGCCCCGGCAGCCGCCGGTTGAGCATACCTGACACAAGCGCCTCGGCGCCTACTGCCTTTGCACGGATGCCCGAATTTTCCGCTGCATCTGCCGGCTGCTCCAGGTGAAACGCGTCCACGTCCCCCGAAACCATCGCCAGACCCTCGATCTCTGCTTTGGAGATAACACGCGTTACCGTCTCGGACTGGCCGATCTCCATCTCATCGAATGTTACGTTGGTGAATGAATCCATATGCCTATTCCCGCAAATACTGAGATTTGATCTACAACTGCGGCTCGCTTCAAGCCTTCGTCCCGGTGGTACGCCGTGCCCTTTTCTTGACAGGAGCAGGTGTTACGGGCTCTTGACCCAGTATTTTGAAAATACGCCCAAACATCTCTGTCTGCTCTTTTTCCAGACCGGGAAAATCAGGGTCGGAGGCCAGCCGCTCCAGCAGGGTCAGGTATCGGGTGCGGTCACCTTCATCGGACAGCAGCGTCGCCATCGCCTCGAGTGCTTGTTCGGGTTCGAACTTCACGATCAGATCCTGTCGCCCCCTGATCAGGCGCCATTCGTTCCAGGGCATCTCGGGCAACAGGTCAGCATTTCGTTTGACGAAGGAATCCTTCAATTCGATTCGCGACAACGGGATGGGGACACCCTCACGCTTGACCAGAACCGCCGTACGGGCAATCGCCGCGGGGTAGCCCCCCTTATCGATGTTAAGCAGGGCCTCTCTGACCCAGGGCAGATCCCTGGGATCCTCTATGGCAGTAGCCTGCTCTTCGGCTTCATGCTGCTCGGCCATGTGGAAATTAAAGATGTTTCCATACATGGCAAAGAACATGGCCTCGCTGTTGGCATCACGCAGGTCACGGTACAGGTCAAGGGAGGCGCTGACCTCCTCGGACACCAGTTCACCGGCCTGGCGTGACGGATGGGAATCGGTAACCGGCTGGCGAGCGTTTTTCACCATCTCGGCCGTCGATTTCAGCCACCAGAGTGCCGGATTGAGATCGGAAATCGCCCAGCGCTGCATGCGCAGCGGGTGAAAGGCCCGCATGTTTTCGGCTATGGTCTCGTTGGAGAATGCTTTGACCAGCGGGCTCACAAAAAGGTCATAGGCCTGCTGGTTGAGCTTGGCAACGGCAGAAACTGCCTCAAAGGCCTTCTCATCCTTGCGATGAAAGCGGTTCAACTGCTTGACGATATCCTCCAGCTTGTGTTCCTCGAAAGATACGTCGTAGTCGGGTTGGCCGCCCTTTCCCTTGGTTTCATGGATCTCCATGCCCCACAGGCCCGGTGGAAGCGCCTCGACGCTCTTGAGCACCGAGACGATCTGTTTGTGTTCCTTGCGTGCAACACCGCCCGAGACGAAGATGCCCAGATGCCCGACATCCTCGTGCAACAGGCCGACGATCACCTGCCCCCGCGCCTTGATCTCCTCGGTGCTGCCGTAAAGATCCGCGATCCAGTTAAAGGCCTGCTGGGGCGGCGTGATGTTGTCTCCCATGGAGGCGAATACAATGATGGGTGAACGGATGGAGCGAAGATCGAAATAGTCGCCCCCGGCCTGCTGCACTCCGCCCGCCGCGAGCTTGTTTCCCACGAACAGGTTCTGAACGATCCATTCCATCTCCGACTGGTTGAGCATGTAGAACCCGCCCCACCAGCGTTCAAATTCCAGGAATCGATCCCGTTCCGTATCCACATTCGTGAACAGATTGTAGTATTTCTCCCAGAAGGAGTTGGCGGGATTCAGGTTTTCGAAATTCTGCACCAGGTCGGCACCATCGAATTTCCCGGCGCCAAGATCCGAGGCAAACGAGGCCCCCCAGGAACCGCCCATCAGCCCCCCCGTGTACCGCATGGGGTTGTCGCCCTCGTCTTCACTCCAGGCGCCACCCCAGTAGGACATGGGTGCCCCATTGATCACAATCGGCCCGGTGTCTTCCGGCGCTGACGAGGCCAGCATCATGGCAGCCCATCCGCCCTGGCAATTGCCGACCACAACCGGTGCGGCACTGTCCGGATGGCGCTCGCGCACCTCGTGGATGAACTTGCGCTCGGCATCGCAGACATCCAGAAGGGTCTGATCCGGTTCGGGTTCGGGAAAAAATATCACGAAGTAAACCGGGTGACCGTCCTCCAGGGCCACACCCACCTGGGAGTCGTCCTTGAAGCCCCCGATGCCCGGCCCGTGACCGGCACGGGGATCGATAATGACGTAGGGACGCCGTTTCTCGTCCACCTCCACACCCTCCGGGGGGATGATGCGCACCAGCGCATAATTGACCGCGCGCTTGAACTCGCGCGCGTCAGAAATGATTTCGTAATCGAAATGAAGCACGGGCGGTTTGCCTTCCTTCTCGTGCTCGACGAAGACGTTGCCCCGTTCCCTCAGGATGTCCCAGAACAGAATGGACCGCTGGGTTGCGTCCGTCGTGTACTGTAGCCAGTCTCCCCAGATCTCCCAGGGACTCTTGACATGGGATGTGGGGTCGAAATTCTGGATTGCTTCCCGCATCCGAGTGGAGAAGCGTTCCTGGGCCTTCTCAGTGCGCTTGCGGTAGACATTGGAGATCCGGTTGGTGAGCTCAACGCTGTCAACCATCGATGAAACGTTCTTTTTCACGGGGGAACCTCCAGTTTTCATGTTGCGATGCACAAATTATACGCCAATCCGGTACCGTTGGATCAGACTATCGGTATCGAATGTGACACACGTCAACAGTATGTTTCCGATCTGAAAAATCGCCGGAATTAACGCCCGATAATGGAGGGTAATCTATGGTGGATTTCCGGATAACTTCCGGTGTTTTTGAGCAACCGGGGAAAGCGTGCTCGGAGAGCTGTCGATGTAACCAGGGAAGATTTCGGAGCCAGACATTCCGCCGGAAATCCCCCTCATTGGCTTTCTGCCCGATTGAGAATCGTAGGGTCGAATTTATTCGACCATCGGCTGTATTTGGCCGAATGAATTCGGCCCTACAAGGATAATCTACCTATTAACCCCTGACGACGGAATTGAGGTCCCACATGGGCAGAAAGACACCGAGGGCGAGAATAAGCACCATTGCGCCTATAGCCATGATGATGATTGGCTCAATGGCGTCGGAAAGGCGTTTCAGTTCGTAGGTCACTTCCCTTTCATAGTGTCCCGCCGTCTCCATAAGCAATTCGTCTACAGAACCGCTCTCCTCCCCCACCGAGATCATCTGCTGAACCAAGGGGGTGAACAGGCCGGTGGCTGCTGCGGTACGGGATATGCTGTCACCGCTTTCGATCCCGTCACGCATGCTCAGGATGCGCTCTCCGACGAAGGCGTTGTCGACAACACCTGCGATAATGGTCAGTGATTTGACCAGGGGCACACCGGATTTCAGTGCCATTGCAAAGGAACGTGCGAACCGGGCGAGAATCGCCTTCAGCAGTATCGGGCCCACCATCGGGATACGCAGAATGGCCCGCGACCAGAGATACTCTCCTGCCTGGGATTTGATCCAGAAGCGAAAACCCAGGAAACCGCCTACGGCGGCGATCAACAGGAATTGCCACCAACGCAGTGTAAACTCGGAAATACCCAGAAGGACCAGGGTAGCCCAGGGCAATTCTGCATCAAATTTAGAGAAGGTATCCGCAAAAACGGGAATTACCCAAATGTTTATAATGATCATCGCCAGGACAATTGCCGAGATGACGACGAGTGGATAGCGGGTGGCACTCTTGATCTGCTCTCGTGTATTTTTTTCCTGTTCCAGATACCCGGCCAGGTTGATAAAAACTTCATCCAGCCGGCCCGTGTTCTCCCCCACCCGCACCAGACTGACGAACAGCGGTGGGAAAATATTGGATCTTCTGGCCAGTGCCGCGTGCAATTCGTGGCCGGCCTGGAGGTCGTCGGTAACGGAACGCAGTGCGTCTGTGAGGCTGGGATTCGGGGTGGTGTCTATCAAAGCCGCCAGGCCGCGCAGAATAGGCACACCCGCCTTCATCAGCGTGTGCAGCTGCCGGCACAACATGATGAGTTCTTCGAGCTGCACCCGCGGCCGCAGCAGACGGGGCAGGAGGGTGAACTTAGGCACGGAGACGGATTTTTCTATTGCCGGCTTTATCTCGATGGGTGTCAAATGGCTTTTGAAAAGCTGTTCCGCCACCATCTCGGCGGACTCCCCCTCCATGTTGCCGCCGTGCGGTTCACCCCGCCGGTTTCTGGCCGTGTAGCTGAACTGGCTCATCCGCGATCAGATATCATTGGTCCAGTGAGCTTTCCGAGTCACCGGTAATGCGTAATACCTCGTCGAGGCTGGTGACGCCTTCCCGCGCATACTGCAGTGCCATCTCGGAAAGCGGCCTGAATTGCTCCGAGGTCAGGCAGGCCCGCGTAAATCCTTCGAGATCCTCTGTTCGCAGCGCCCTGGACTGACTTTCATCCAGTTCGAGAAGCTCATAGACGCCGATGCGGCCGCTGTAGCCGGTGTTTCCGCAGCGATGACAGCCTCTGCCCTGCAGAAATTCATTTGGGCCGTCCCCTTTCCTTGTAATTCTCTCCAACCAGGCTTTCTGCTGATCGCTCAACTCCACAGGTTCGGAACAGTCGGCGCACAGACACCTCACAAGGCGTTGGGCGACAATGGCCAGCAGGGACGAGGCCACCAGATAACCCGGTACACCCATATCCAGCAGTCGGCTCACCGTTCCCACGGCGCTGTTGGTGTGCAGCGTTGACATCACGAAATGTCCCGTTATGGCGGCGCGCAATCCGATCTGCGCTGTTTCCAGATCGCGCATCTCGCCCACGAGCAGAATATCCGGATCTTGCCGAAGTGCTGTTCGCAGCACCCGCGCAAAGCTCAAGCCGATTTGTTCGTGAATCTGAACCTGATTGATCCGGGGCAGGCGGTACTCGACCGGATCTTCGACCGTGATGATCTTCTTCTCCGATGAATTGAGTTCGTTCAGTGCGGCATAAAGTGTGGTTGTCTTACCGCTGCCGGTAGGGCCGGTGACAAGCACCAGGCCGTGTGGCCGATGGGTCAGCCTCCTCAGATTTTCCAGCATGTCGGTGCGGATACCGAGTTCGTCAAGGCTCAGAATTCCCGAACTCTGATCCAGCAGACGCATCACCAGTGATTCACCATGCTGAACCGGCATGGTGGAAAGACGCACATCAACACTGTGGGTCCCCACCTTGATCTGAAACCGGCCGTCCTGGGGAAGACGTTTTTCAGATATGTCCAGATTGGCAAGCAATTTCAGACGCTGCACCAATGCCGGTGCAATGCGGCTTTCGTTCACCACCTGCTCCGTCAGCACCCCGTCGATACGCTGACGGATACGCAGCAGCTGCTCTTCGGGTTCGATATGGATATCGGAGGCCTTTACATGCAGCGCATCTTCAAACAGGTTTTGCAGCAGTCGAATGACCGGCGCGTCACCCGCATCCACTGTCTCTATGATTCGATCGAGGTCCAGATCCCCCTGGGCGAGATCCTCGTGCAGCTCACCCGCAAGGGCACTCAGCTCATCGTTGCCGCGGTACACACGCCCCAGCTGGGCAAGCAGATCGCTCTCCCTGACCACGGCCTGGCGCACCCGCTTCTTGAGGATACGGCCCAGTTCATCGAAGGCAAACAGATCCGTGGGATCAGCCATACCCACCAGAACGTCCCGTTCCCACTGTTCAAGAACGATGGCACGATAGCGACGCGCCATGGTTTCCGGCAACAAATTCACAGCCTCGGGATTGAACTGGTAAGACTTGATGTCTACAAAGGGAATCTGCAGCTGCTGTGACAGAAAATCTAACAGCTGTCGCTCCTTGATGTAACCCAGCTCTATAAGCGTTTGTCCAAGCTTGTGTCCGGAGCTTTTCTGGGCCGTCAGTGCTGTCTGCAGTTGCGACTCGGAAATGACCCGATTCTGCACCAGCAGATCACCGATACGAACCTTCTTTCGGCCTCGCGCCCCCCCCGAAGCCAAATCAGGCTTTGTCACCCGGCCGCTTATCATCTTCCGCTCAGCGCCATGACGCGCTGCCTCGCATAGTCGTAAACCGCGACCGGAAGCCCCCCCAGTGCGAGGGCTCTTCGAAATGCCTCCAGGGATCGCACCTCATCATTGGCCGCATCCAGCGCGAAAGCGAGCCCGGCCCAGTAGCCGGCGGATGTTCTGTCCTGTTCCAACAACCGGGCGTATACCGCCTGTGCTTTCAGAAAGTCCCCCTCTTGCTGGTATACGACCCCAAGCATCGACAAGAGTACCTGATCGCCTTCTCTGCCGTGCAGATGGACTTCCAACAGGGAACGGGCCGACCCGGTATCACCTTCTTCCAGGAGAATCCTCGCCTGGAGCCCGACAAAAGGCGGGTGATCCGGCATCAGTTCCCTGCCCTGCTGCAGCAGCGCCGTCGCCTCCACATAGCGTTTGCCTCGAATCAACAAGGTGGCCAGTGATTCGCGCACGTCTGCGGCATCCGGGTGTATCTTCAACTCACGCCAAAGGACCGCCTCGGCTTCCGCCAAACGACCCTCCGAGACGTATTGCCGGACTCTTTCGAGAACCGACACATCGATTTCTTCTGTTTCTTTATGCTCGCTTTTCAAGGCCGCGGTCGCTGTGTTTATCTCCCTGGGCTCCGGTGCAGCCTGGGCAGGCTCATCGGTTATGATGAGCGGAAGGTAACTGGTATCTTCGGCATCCGCGGACGGCTTCCTATCGACGATAGGTTGCTCCGGCTCTTCCGCCGGCGCTTCAGCCGTCAGTCCCTTATTCGATGTCTGGGTCTGTGACGCCCCCACCCGGATCGCCGACTGGCTGCTTTCCGAAGCCGGCATCGGTACCGGAACACTCGTTTGCGGGACCTCTGAGACGGATATATCCTTATCGTCCGCTATTCGGGGCAGCGTGATACCCGGGATTTCCTGGCTTGGAGCGTCGGGCTCTGCCGGTCGCAGGGGCACCCCTGCCGGACGCTTGACGGGTTCCTTCTCCAGGATTGGTATAGCGGTGGCCAATTCATCCGCCGGGACGGATTGCCCCTGATTACTTGTGAAATACCAGACCAGACCGGCCCCGACAATCAGGCAGATGACAGCAACGGCCACTGTCGGAACCCAGGGAAACGGGCGTCCCGGCGGTGGGGGCAAATTGATCTCGTGTATCTGAGCGGTCTTCTGTTCCTGACGCTCATCGAGATCCCGCAGCATCTGGTTGATCAGACTCATAGACCGATACCGGGAATCAAACAAGCCCAGGCGGCCATGGATACCGTGAATTTCCGCGGATTGAAAAGTAATGAATGGAGGGGACGCATCCTAGACTTGGCCCCTTCTGTATCCCGGATTGCACGCAACACCAGACGCCGCTTAACCCTTTGCGTTCCTTCTCCATAGGCAGCGAGCAGCGCCTTGTGGGCGATGATGTTCATCAATCTGGGCACACCACCGCTGCCCCGATGCAGCGCCGCCACGGCCCGTCTGTGAAAGACACCCGATCCCTCATAACCCGCTATGCGAAGCCGATGGCTCAGATATCCATCCGCCCCTGCCCGGGACATGGGCTTGAGTTTGTGGGAAAAGGTGATCCGCTGTCTCAACTGGCGAGATGAAGGTCGATCGAGCCTAACATCGAGTTCGGGTTGCCCAAACAGGACCACATGCAAAAGTTTGGTCTTTTCCGTTTCCAGGTTGGTAAAGAGGCGAATGGCCTCGAGACTTTCATCCGGCAAAGCCTGGGCCTCGTCGATAAGCAGCACCACCTGTTTGCGTTCATAGCGCAGCCTTATCAACTCTTCATTGATAAGCTGCAGTATCCGGTGTTCTGGGGTAGCGGGATCATGGGCGATCCCAAGCTCATCCGCCAGCATGTGGCGAAGCTCCCTGGGTCCGAGGATCGGGTTGGGAATATAGGCGGTGACAAGGCCCCGATCAGACAGAAGGTTGAGCAGCTTGCGGCAGATCAAGGATTTTCCTATACCTACCTCGCCGGTGACCTTGATGAACCCTTCATTCATCTCCAATGCCACCAAAAGCATGTTGAGCGCTTCCTGGTGATCCGGGTATCGATAGAAATAGCTGGTGTCCGGAGTCAGGCTGAAAGGCAGCTCCTTCAGACCGAAGTGCTGTTGATACATATCGCTCAGAGCCTCTTCTCGCCGAGGTTGCCGAAGACATCCGGTCTTCCACCGAAATGGAATCCTCTGTCGAGATTACGTATGCGATCGTTTGACTCGGTGAGATTGCTCTTCCAGGTATCTGAATTGTCCACAACCGTGGGCCGCAACAGGATCACCAGCTCACTCTTGATCGCTCCCTGCTGAGTGTGTCTGAACAATGCGCCAACACCGGGCAGGTCACCCAGCCAGGGCGTGGATGCGATCTTCTCGCTGCGGGCATCCTGCATCAGGCCGCCGATCACCACCAGCTGGCCGCTGTTGGCATACACGATGCTGTCTGACTCCCGGACCGTGCTTCTGGCAAGCGGCAGGATGACCTTGTTCTCTCCGAGATCTATCTCCTTTTGCTGATCCTGCACATCACTGACGGTCGGATGGATATGCAGGGTAACCCGGCCTTCGGCATCTATCTGGGGAGTGACGTCCAGTGCGATACCCGAGAAGAACGGCGTCAGTTCGATATCGTTTGATACCCTGTTGCTGGCACCCGCCACGCTGTCGTAATTGTCACTGGAGACATCGGTAACGAAAAATTCGTCAGTGCCGACCTTGATCACCGCCTTCTGATTATTCACCGTTGAAATGCGCGGGCTGGAAAGCACCTGCACATTACCCTGCAGGCCCAGGAGCTCGATGAACGCCATGAAATTCCCTGTGTTCATTACCGCCCCGAAAAAGCCGCCGAAGGCCTTGAAGTCCACGAAATCCAGGGGCGGTGGTGCCTTTGGATCCGTGATTCCGCCGGTTGGTATATCCTTCCTGCCCCGGGTATCACCAAAGATGTTACCGCCGTTGGATTGTCCCAGACCGAGCTTGTTCCCGTTGACGGAGATCATCTTGGCCCAGTTGATACCGGCCTCATAGCCGTCATTGAGCTCCACTTCCAGTATCTTGGCTTCGAGTATCACCTGGCGGTGCATGATGTTGTCGGTGGCCCGCAGGTAATCCTCCACCTCGCGTATCTCAGCGGGCATGGCGCGTATGACGACGACCCCGGACTGAGGCATTACCACCACGGCCCGGCCCTCTCCCTGACCTACCAGGGCATTGAGTGCCACCGTGAGTTCACCCCAGAAGTCAGACGTCGATTCTGTGTTTATCTGGCTGCCGGATATCAGCCCGTCGCTTGCGCCGCTTTGATCGTTGCTGCTGCTTCCGCTACTACCGCTGTTTACATCCGATATCTGCCCCGAGCTGACGCGTGTATGGGACCGGCCGACACGCTGCAGATTGAGGTAGTTGACCTGAAAAATCCGCGACTGCAGCCTGGCCGGCATGACCTGATAACCACTGCGGGAGCTGCGGAATTCATAGCCGTAAACCTGTTGAAGCATCTCCATCACTTCCGGGATGGTGACATTTTTCAGGCTAAGTGAAATGTTGCCCGTCACCGTCGGATGAACAACCATGTTGTAGGGCGTTCCATCCACCAGGCCCATGAAGAACTCCCGGGCCGGGGTTTCCGTCACATTGATGTCAAAGCGAGTCTCGCGTCGGCTGGCCGCACCGGCGGCGCCAAGCTCCATCGGCGGTAGAAGAGCGCTGCTTACCGCGGGCGGCGGCAGCGTTGGGGCAGCCGGGGCGCTCGCCTGGGGTTCAGGGTCCAACGCCTCCTCCATGGCCGATATGGTTCCCCCGTCCTTCGGCTCCATGCTGCTGCAGCCGGTCAGGACCATCAACGCCATGAAGGCGCTAAGCAGCCAGGGGACATTTGTGCCAATCCTTCTCATTTTTCTTTACTCGTATATTCTGCAGCGGTCTTGACCTGTATTGGCAACAGTTCGACTACGAAGAGGCTTCCATCCCGTTCCAACTCGACATCCAGTGTGTTCACTTTCAGAACTGTCGCACCGCCAACCTGGTCTCCCGCCTTGACGCGACTACCGTTGATGACGGCGATGTTATCCTGCGGCCCGGAAATGATCATGGTGAGCCTGTGGGACATTATGTTTTCGGGCGAAGAAGCCTGAAGCTGGTTATCCTGCAAGTGCCACGCGGGCCGTGTAGGATCCTGCAGTTCCAGTGCCCAGGCGCAACCGGCGGTATAAAAAAACAGGATAAGGACGACACAATAACTATGCACTGACCCACCCCTCATCGAAACTCAGGGTGTGGAGCCATATCTGTACCCTGGCCTTGGGATATTCCATAACCCGGAATTCCACACCGTCCCAGAAAAACTTCCACGGCAGAGCTTCCAGGTTTTCCAGGTAGTTCAGGGTTGAAAAATAGTCACCTTCGAACTCGACCAGAAAGCCATGGCGATATAGGCTCAGCTGCGGGCGTGCCACGACATCCTTATCCACCTTGTCATCTGATTGCGGCTCGGTGAGCGATTCAGTCTTGAGTTTTTCCAGTCTGACCAGTCGCAGGTTGCCGTTACGCTCAAGCATATCTTCGAGAAATCTGACCATTTCCGAGGGATCGATCAAGGCCCCCGCAGCTTCCCGGATCCGCCATTCCATGGTGTCGAGTTCAGTCTGAAGGCTATCGAGCTGCCTGCGCAGGCCTTTATTGGGATCGAAGCGGGAACGATCCACGGCACCTTCGAGTTGCAACTTGATGGATGCCAGTTTCTCTTCTTCTACCGCTATTTGACTGCCCAGCATCTCCTGCTCGGTACGTAGCGGCCCCCAAAACCAGTTGGTCCATCCCAACTGCAGCATTACCAACAGCGAGATCAAGACCAGGATCCGTTCCCTCAGCGACAAGATGTTGAACCTGGCGGTGACGTCTTTGATCCTTTTCAGCAGGTCTTTCACTGCTTCTGCCCCTCAGCCGATGTCAACAGCAAAAACCGGATCGCCCCGGTGCCCTCATCCTGTCGGTTCATTCTGACCACGCGAAAAGCTTTGCCTGCGAATGCCGGTTCATCGTGAAGTTTCGTAAGCAGCTTGGGGACCAACTCCGGCTGAAGTACGCTGCCCTCAAGCTCAAGCAAGGCTCCCCCTTCGCTGACCTTGATATCCCGAAACCACATTCCGGGTAAAACCTGGCGTCCCAACCCCTCGAGGTAATCCGAAAAACCCACATGATTTCCCGTGGCCTGGGAAGTCAGCTTATCGAGCAGGTCCTTCCTGGTTTTCTGTGTGTCACCCAACTGTTGGATCTTGTTCTCGAGTTCCTGGTCGGTATCCGGTGCAACGAGCTGATCATCCATACCGCCCGCCTGTTGCACCAAGTAGGCACTACGTGCTTCAACGGTCTTTAATAGTTCCTGAATCTGTTGATTCTGCCACCAGGCATAACTGTAAATGCCGGACATGCCCAGCAAGGCCGCCAGGATAACCAGCATCAGCATATTGACCGAGAAGGCCACGTGCTCCTTGCGGAACATGGGTTGAAACAGGTTTACCTGCTGTGCCACCCTGTTCATACGCCCGGCCTCATCGCCGCACCCAATGCAGGTACGCAAATATTCAGCTGTTCGGGAGATACGGCACCCAGACCCTCAATCTGGCGTCCGACCATCATGGGTTCCACATGGGCGGCCAGATTCTGGCTCGCATACTCGATGAGCTGGTCCCGGTGCTCCTCCGGGCCGATGATAGAGAGCGCGGAAACAGGGCCCTTGCCGAACTCACTCTCGTGGTAATCCAGGGAGCGCTGCAGTTCCAGGATCAGGGAATCCATCAACTCATCGAGTCCGTATCCTCCCTGCTCCTGGAAGTCCCGGGCGCCGATCTCTATTCTGCGATTGAGGTAGAGCGTGGATTCCTGGGCGATCTCAATTATTCCGTAGTCGGGTGCCAGATAGAGCAGTGCCTGAACCCCACCGCTCTCCGTGTTTTCGTACCAGGAGAGAAGATTGCGCAAAGACAACTCGGTAATGTCGATGGCACAAAGGTTGAGGTCGGCCTCATGGAACTGATCCGCGATACTCTGGATGATAGATTTTCGAACGGCTACGACAAACATGGTCTGGGGGGCACCGGCACGTCGTGTCTGGGGCAAAGCGAAGATATCCAGAACCGCATCATCTATGTGGAAATCTATGAGGTCCTTGATGCGCCAGCGGACAGCGAGGCGCAGTTCTTCGGGCTCAACTTCGGGGGCCTCTATCTGCAACAGGGTGTAGTAATCGGGCTCCAGGGCCACTACCACCGGCGTCTTTTTCAGTTTTAGTTTTCGTGCCAGCTGTGCAAGCTGCTGCCCACGGGCAACTTCGCCGTCCGCCTCATGGAAGCTGCAACTGACCAGCTGGGGTAACCGGGAACCGCTACGTTGAAGATTGACGACGGAAATTCCCGTATGGTGGAACCCCATCCCAATTTGCTGCCCGTTGCCCGATTTCTGCCGGAACCATGGCATTGACTGTATTCCTCCTCCCCGAGACCAAATGGTTGTCAGCCCAAAAAAACGGGCTGTAAGTCAACTGTTCAGTATTGTTAGCGGCTATGAGATTTAATACTTTAGGAAGTTAGTTTCTTCCCGTAGATGGACGTTTTTTACCTATTTAGACAGATAGTTATAGGTAATACTTAATTTTATTTGTACGGTTTTTTACTACGCCAAAGCAGGGTTGACTGGAATTTAATTCCTGAACTTCGGCGGTGATGGATAACCCGGTTGCATTGAAGCGCAAAGATTCGCATGATCTCGGCCATCACAACCAATATCGGAGACAGACAGGCATGATGCGAATATTGCTTTTTCTGGCCACCAACGCGGCCATACTGGTGCTGATCAGTATTGTTTTTCAGGTATTGGGCATCGAATCCATACTGGCCGAAAACCAGGTGGACCTTAACCTGCAGGCCCTGCTGGTTATGTCAGCGGTTATCGGATTCGCCGGATCCTTCATCTCCCTTGCGATGTCGAAGACCATGGCCAAGCGGTCCATGGGCGTGCACATCATCGAATCCCCTCGCAATAAAACTGAGCAGTGGCTGGTTCAGACCGTCAGACAACAGTCACAGCAAGCAGGAATTGGCATGCCCGAGGTGGGTGTCTTCGATTCTCCTGCCCCCAACGCCTTTGCCACCGGCATGCGCCGCAACAGTGCCCTGGTGGCGGTGAGCACGGGGCTTCTCCAGAATATGAGTTCGGACGAAGTGGAGGCGGTCCTGGGGCATGAGATCACCCATGTCAGCAACGGCGACATGGTCACCATGGGACTTATTCAGGGGGTGGTGAACACCTTCGTTATTTTTCTATCCCGGGTCATAGGTCATGTGGTGGATCGGGTGGTGTTCAAAACCCAACGGGGCTACGGACCGGCCTACTTCATCACTTCCATCGTGGCCCAGATCTTTCTCTCCTTTCTCGCCAGCATGATCGTGATGTGGTTCTCTCGCCGCCGGGAATTCAAGGCGGATACCGGCGGCGCCGCCCTCGCCGGCCGCGGTAAGATGATCGGCGCACTGCAGGCCCTGCAGAGGGCGCATGATCCCAAGGACCTTCCCGGAGAGTTCGCCGCCTTCGGCATATCCGGCGGCCTGGGCCAGGGCATCAAGGCACTGCTCATGAGCCACCCGCCGCTGGAGGAGAGGATCAGGGCGTTGCAGGCGGCGGGCAGGTAGCTGGAATGCGGCTAATGGTTTCACAATCCGGCACGGCTGAACGGGAGCGCGCGAGCTCGATGCCGTGTTCGATTTAATTTTTTACTTGGCAAGCGTGGCGGGGGATTTTAAACATGGCTGAAATCATTCACAGGGTCGGAATAGCGGTACCTGCCGACAAAGTCTATGAAACACTAACGACGGACAAGGGTCTTTCAAGGTGGTGGACAACAGACACCACCGGCGCCGGCAATGTGGGGTCCATCATCAACTTCAGGTTCAATGGCGGGGGGCCGGATTTCCAGGTTGTGAAACTGCAACCAGACACTTCCGTGCATTGGCGGCATTCGGGAGATATGCCGCCAGAATGGATAGACACGGAGGTTTCGTTCCAATTGAGTTTCAAGAATGGGCAAACGTATGTTCTGTTTTCGCATTCCAATTGGAAAGAACAGTCTGATTTCATGGCCCACTGCAGTACCAAATGGGCTGTATTTCTGTTGAGCCTGAAGGAAGCATTGGAGACAGGCAGCGGCAAACCCTTTCCAGACGACATTCACATCGATCACGATGAATGATTCTTGGGGTTAGAACGATAGATCTGACATAGGCGTTTTTTAGCTCCTCCCCTGATCGAGTGGTAAATCAACATTTTCGAAAAACGCATTTCATTTGTCAGCATCACCGTAGGGTCGAATTCATTCGACCAGTTCGTGCAAACACCGGAATTCACAAAACTGGCTGCTGGCCGAATGAATTCGGCCCTACGAAGAGTAGGAAGAGTAGCGTCTTCTTAATACCATTTTACCGAAAATTGCGGAGCATTTTATTCATGCCCAGATCAGGCACTTCCCCTATCAGGACAAACAATCTGCCCTTGAATGGCATGGTGATGGGCAGGAGTGACGGCTGAGCTCTGCCCATCCAGGGATGAAGCCGGCGCCGCAACAATCCGTTGCCGCCGGCGAACCCTGCCCTGCGGCGTTACTCCTTAGACTTGAACTTGGAACGCGCGTCATCGAACGCGCCGAACCATGCCTTCCAGGCCTTCTCCGTCCCCTGCACCATGACATCCCAGGCATCTGCGGCGGCATTCTGAAGATCGTTGTACTGCTTCTGTGCGTCATCACGCGTCTCACGAAGGGATTCCAGCTGTTTGTGAATCTGATCCTGTATATCCCCTTGGGCCTCCTGGGCCTTGGCCTCCAGCTTGTCGATATCCGCGTTCCAATCGTCAAGCTTCGCCTTGAATTTCTCCAGGTATTCGTCTCTGTTGGTCATCTCTTTGCTCCACTGTTTGGTATGTGCTTCCTGAGAGTTTAGCTATCCGAAGCCGGGTTCACAACAGGGGCGAGGTGGTGTAGCTGGTAGTTTAGGGTGTGCATTCAATCGGCTGCAATCCGCTCGGCCAGCTCGCGGCTGTTGCGCACACAGTCGTTCATGGCGATGCCGCGGTAGGCATTGCAGTTCAGGTGCAAGCCAGGATAGCGGCCCAGATGACCGAAGAGGTCATCCATCGCCTTCAGGTGTCCCACCGGGTAGTTGGGAATACCCCGTTCCCAGCACTGCACAAAACTGACATCCGGCTCCCTGTCCACCCCCATGGTCAGGCGGATACCTTCCCGCGCCGTGGCGATGAGGCCGGCCTCGTCCTGTCGCACCAGCTCCGGATTTCGTTGACCGCCGATCATCACACGTACCGACCTGCCATCTTCGGGCGCCCGGTCGGTAAAGATACTGCTGTCCCACAGGACACCCAGGATCGGGAGCTGTGCTCCTGTGGTGGTGAGCAGGCCGAATCCTTCCAGGGGATGGTCAAGGTCATGATAACCGAAGCCTACAACGGCAATGGGTGAGTAGTCGATTGCCTGGAGCCGTTCGGCGATATCAGCATCAAGATCCCGCAGCATACCCGCCGCTGCGGGCGCCGTGGCGGAGACGATCACCCGATCCACCTGTTCCTCTCCCCCCGAAGTGATAATTCTGTAACCTCCGGCGTCCGGGAGAACCCCGGTGACCTGGGTTCCGAGCCGCCAGTCCGCCCGCAGGACTTCCTGCAGGTGTTGGATGAAGCGCCCCACCCCACCCTTGAAACTCATCAATATACCGCCGGGACCGGCCTGCTTCTTGCGACGCTTGATCATGCCGCGGAACAGGCCGCCGTATTCCCTTTCCAGATTAACCACCAGGGGGAAAGCGGCGTTTACCGATACCCGATCCGGCGTCGTGGCATAGATACCGGCGGTCATGGCATCCAGAAACACGTCTGTGAAGGCCTTTCCGAGGCGGCGATAACCAAACTGCTGCAACGTCTCGTCCGAGTCGTCGCGCTTCGCGGGGGTCACCACTTCTGCCATCACCCGCAGCTTCTGGGGCAGGCTCAGGAGTTTCGAACCCAGGAATGCAGGGGGCGACTCCGGCAGACGGTGCAACTTATCGGTAAAGATGAACCGTTTGCGGGCCAAATCCGAGCTGGGCAGCAACAGCTGCTCAGCACCGGCATCTTTCACCAGCTGCATGCTGTCAGGTTTGTTGGTCAGGAACCCGTTGCCACCGGCCTCGAAGAGAAATCCCCCGCGTTCCACCGTCCGCATGGTCCCTCCGGGAACGGGGTTGGAATCGAAAATCAGGAGTTCCCAGTCCGGTTTTGCCCGTTGCAGATAGAAGGCAGTGGAGAGGCCGCTGATGCCGGCCCCGACGATGGCGATACGCATGGGTTTCCCTGTTGTATTTCCGGCTGGGGCAACTAACTTATCACAAGATTACGGTTACGGCGGCACCACCGAGTTGACTTTCACCGATCTGCAGCGATCCACCGTAGAGCCGGATAATCTCTTGTGCCACGCTCAAACCGATGCCCTGGCCGGGAATCCGTTGATCCATGCGGGCACCCCGATTGAGCACATCTTCACGGTCTTGCACTGGGATTCCCGGGCCGTCGTCTTCGATGATCACACGAATGACGGAATCGCCCCCCATCGAGTCAGGAGGGATATTGGCCCCCACCCTTACTTGGCTGCGCCCGTATTTGAATGCGTTCTCCATCAGGTTGCCGAGGATCTCCATCAGATCCCCCGAGTCCCCCACAAATCTCAGCGCATCAGCCACCTCTATCCGACAGTCCACTCCCTTTTCGCTGTATACCTTTGCCAGGGTGGCGGCCAGTCGTTCGATCAGTGGTGAAACCGGCACCGAGACACCGGGCTGGGCAGCACCCGAAGCCGCGGCCCTTCTTAGCTGGTACTGAACAATTTCGTCCATGCGGGAGACCTCATCCTCCACGGCAAGCTTCAAACGTTCCCGGTCCCCGGATTCCGCCGCCCCCCGAAGCACGGACAGGGGCGTCTTAAGGCTGTGCGCCAGATCGCCCAGGCTGTTTCGGTATCGATCGCGGCTGGCACGGCCGTTGCGAATCAGCAGATTGATATTGCTTATCAGCCCCTGGAGTTCCCGTGGGAAACGCCCGCCGATGGCTTCTATTTCTCCCGACTCGATTCGGTGCAGGTCCGCTTCGGCCTTTCGCAACGGCCGCAGCCCCCAGGCGAGCACCAGCCCCTGGGCGACCAGCAAAAGTACAGCGGCACCGCCCAGCCAGTACATCAGCCGGGCACGAAAGGCTTCTACCTGTTCCAGCAGGCCACGGGTGCTCTCGGCCACAGCCAGGGTGTAGGCCAACTCCCGACCCTGGAGGTCTTCCCACAACACCCCGAAATTTATCAGGTAGAACTCCTCGCCATTGAAGTGCTTTTTCACGAAATGCCGAACACCCGCCCCCTGGTGACTCAGAAACGCCATATCACGACCGATCAGCGAGAAAGACTTCCAGACGTATCCCCCGTTTTCTCCTGTCACCTGGGCATAGAGACCGGAATCCGGGTTGGAAAGGCGGGGATCGGGCAGCGCATCCGGCAGCCGCATCCGGCCCTCGGCGTCCTCCGCGGCTGCCCCCAGCAGGAGATATACCTGACCCTGCAGGCGTTCCCGCATGGCCTCTTCCCCGCTTGTTCGGAACGCCCGGTCCAGGGCCAGCGCGCCCAGCCCCAGAAAAGAAGCCAGCACCAGGCTCGCAACCAGGAGCAGGCGGGAATGAAGCGAATGCATTAGGGCTTGTCCCCAGGCCCTATCCGGAATCCGGCCTGATCCGGTATCCCCTGCCGCGCAGCGTCTCTATGGGTTGCAGCGTACCCTGGGGATCCAGCTTGCGCCTGAGGCGACCGACGAATACCTCCAGCACGTTGCTGTCCCGGTCGTAGTCCTGGTAATAGAGATGCTCGGTCAACCGGGTCTTGGAGATCACCTCGCCGCGATGCAGCATAAGGTATTCCAGAACCCGATACTCGTAGGCGGTCAGATCCAGGGCCTCGCCTGCAAGCGACACCGACTGACTGGCGGTGTTCAGCTGCACCGGACCCCACTCGATAAGCGGCGTCGCCAGACCGGCCGAGCGGCGTAGCAGCGCATTCAGACGGGCCAGCAGTTCTTCGATGTGAAACGGTTTGACCAGATAATCGTCGGCGCCCGCCTCCAGGCCCTCCACCTTGTCCTGCCAGTTGCCCCGCGCCGTGAGAATCAACACCGGCAGGGTCAAACCCTCGCCGCGCGCTCTCCTGATAACCTCAATACCCGAGAGCTTGGGCAGGCCGATGTCGATTACCGCCACGTCCGAAGGATACTCCTGGAGGTAGTAAAGCCCTTCTTCACCGTCGGCCACTCCGTCCACAACGTAGCCGTGGGTGCCAAGCTGCTCCATCAGCTGCTCCCTGAGCCTGTCTTCATCTTCTACCAGCAGAAGCCGCATCTCAGCGCTTTCTATCCGGCCGTGTCAGGCGCCCGGTTTCCGCATCCATCCTGTAGCGCTTCACCCTGCCGTCCTTATAGATTCGAATATTGTGTGTGCGCCTACCGTCCCGTTCACCGGTTTCGGCCCGCACCACGCGCCCGCCCTTCGATCGTTTGCGCGCCTTGGAGACCGCGCTGTCCAGACTGTAGTTGTCGCTTTCGGCTGCCCCACGTCTGGAGCCACGCTCCGCCATGGCGTCCGTGAGGGACAGCAGCAGAAGTACAATCGAAAACGCTGTCAGAATGCGTGCTTTTATCGACAATTCAGCAGGGCTCCAATAGGTTCGTTTCAGTATTGATTGGCGGCGTACTTACCGGCCGGTTCCAGATGTACCTCAACTTCCATCCATTTGCCGGGGTGCCTATCCGTACGTGTCTGAAACTGCTTTCCCCGATACTCATATACTACATCATAACCCACCAGTTCCTCCCGCTCATGGATGCTGTCCACCCATTCGCAGCGCTCCTCTATGACGTAGCGTCTCCCTGCCGGACGCCGTTTCCTGAAGTCCCTCCCCACGGATGCCCCGAGCATCGCACCGGCCACCGTCATGGCATTTTTGCCCCGTCCTCTGCCGAATTGGTTGCCGATCACACCACCCATGATGGCACCAGCTACCACCGGGGTGTAACTGTCCGTGCGCAGTCCACCGCCGTGCCGCACCCGCACCTCCCGGCATTGCCTCTGTGGCTGGGTTACGCGGACCGTTTCGTAAATAGGATCCACTTCGAGAACCGGGGCCTTGTCATAGAAACCCTCCGCCGCAACGGTTGCGTCTGCGGCTGCCAGAATCACGGCACTCATGGTTACTGCGGTAAGCGCTGTTTTCATTACTGATTCCCTCTCTATTGGGTGATAACGGGGCGGGACTACCCCAACCCTGAGTACCATCATGGGAGATGCCGGCTGAACGGTGCCTGAACCAAATACCGGAAAGATTGACTAACTCCGCAGATAACGTCTTTCTCACCGGAAAACCGTTTGACAAAGGCAAGCGTCGGGATTAAGTTGTCGCAGCAACTAAATCCACGTCTTCAGGACCATGTCCGACTACCAGCTGAGGCAGACCATCGGTTTCACTCTGTTTCGCACTTCCATGCGTCTCAAGGGGGAATTTTCCAGGGAACTCAACCCCTTCGATATCACCACCGAGCAGTTCGCGGTGCTGGGACTGCTGTGGGAGAGGGATGCCCTGCTTCAACGCGAGCTGGCGGAGTTGCTTTTCAAGGACCGCCCGAACATCACCCGCATCCTGGAGAAACTGGAGCGCAAGGGACTGGTGGAGCGAACACCCGATGACCTGGATCGTCGTGCGACCCGGGTCAACCTCACCCCATCGGGTGCGGAACTCGAGAAACCGCTCACTCGACTTGCCCTGGACTTCCGGGCCCGCGCGTACCGGGGGCTTACCAACGCCGACATGCGCGAACTCGGCAGACTGCTCGATAGGATATTGGAGAATCTTTCATGACTTCACTGCGTTTCGCAGCCTGTGCGATTGGCCTGATCGCCCTGTTTCCCGCCAACGCCCAGGAACCGCCCCCATCCAGGGTGGTGGTGGCCGATATCAGTCAGCAGGAGATTGCCGCTACCAGCCGCCTGGTGGGCATCATTGATTTCGACCGGGTCTCAAAGGTCTCCGGGGAGGTTTCGGGATTGATTACCGAGCAGCACGCCAGGGAGGGCCTGGTGGTGAAGGCAGGCGAGCCTCTGGTTACGCTGAACACCGATTTCATTGAAAAGGACGTGGAGATCAAGCGTAAGCAGCGGGGCCAGTTCAACGCCGATCTCCAGAAACTGGCGGCCACGCTGAAACGCCTGGAGAGCCTGCTGCAGAAAAACTCCGCCAGCCGTCAGGCATACGATGATGCGCTTTACGATCACCGCTCCCTGGTGAAAAAGCTGGAAACACTGGATCTGGAGCTCGAGCGTCTGCAGCTGCAGGTCACGAAGAGTACCGTGCGCGCACCCTTCGACGGCATCGTTTTGGAGAAGCTCAAGGAGAGCGGCGAATGGCTGGATCCGGGTACCGCCGTATGCACACTGGCATCGAGCAATGATCTTGTGGTTAAGGCCGCGATATCCGAAAACGTGGTGCGCTATCAGAGGCCGGGGGAATCCCTCGCGGTTACCGTAAACGCCCTGGACATCCAGCTGCAGGGTACCGCCCAGACGATCAGCCCGGTCGCCAGACAGCGCAGCAAGAGCGCCACCCTGAAGGTGACTGTACCCTACCATCCCGGGATGATCCGCAACATGTCCGCCACCGTCGAGGTGCCGTCGGGGGCGGCACAGCTCATGCTCATGTTGCCCAGGGACGCGCTGATCCGGAACGGGGGCGCGGACTTCGTCTACACGGTCGAGGAGGGAAAGGCCAAAATGGTTTCGGTCGATGTCCTGACAAGGCGCGGAAACCAGGCCGGTGTCGCATCCCCTTCCCTGAAGCCGGGAATGAAGGTGGTCGTAGACGGTAATGACCGTCTTCAGCCGGGCCAAGCAGTCATGGTAGTCGACAGGTAGACATCGACATGGACCTCGTCAAACTTTCCATTGAGCAGCCGGTATCCACCTTCTCCGCGGTGATACTGGTGATCCTGTTCGGATTTATCGGACTCGAACAACTGCCGGTACAGCTGACGCCGGACGTGGAAGCCCCGAAGATCAGCGTCCGGACAAACTGGTTCGGCGCCAGCCCCTACGAAATAGAAAAGGAGATCATCGACGAGCAGGAAGGCGTCCTGAAGAGCGTATCCGGGCTGACGCTGATGGAGAGTTCCAGCTACAACAACTACGGGACCATCAGCCTCACCTTCAAAGTCGGCACAAGGCTCGACGACGCCATGGTCAGGGTCACCAATAAACTGAACGAGGTGTCCCGCTATCCGGAGAATGCGGATAAGCCCGTCGTAAGCACTTCCAGCGAAGAAAATTCTCCTGTGATCTGGATGATGCTTAAGACCAGGGAGGGGGAGCCGGAACGAATCAAGAACGAGCGGACATTCTTTGAAAACGACGTGCGCCATCTGCTGGAACGGGTACAGGGCGTGGGTTCCCTGTTTGTTTTCGGTGGCAGTGAGAAACGCCTGGAGATCACCGTCGACGCCCGCCGCCTGGCGGAGCACAACATCACCCTGACCCAGTTGATCGGAAGGGTTCAGAGTGCAAACAGCGATATCTCCGCGGGCACCCTGGGGGTGTCGAAAAGAAACTACAGAGTCCGCACCGTCAGTCAGTTTCAGTCACCGGAAGATGCGGGCGAACTGCTGCTTCTGGATGACGGGCTGCATCGGGTACTTCTGAGTGAGGTGTCCGATACCGGATTCGGCTTTGAGCCCGACCCGCCGGCGGTGCTGCACAACGGCCAGCCGATGATCGTGGTGGGCGTACGCAAGGAGGCCGGGGCCAACGTGCTGGACCTGACCACCCAAATGCGGCAGCGGGTGGACGACCTCAACCGGGGGCTGTTGCAGACACGGGGACTTTACATCGACTGGGTATATGACCAGACGCCGTATATCAATAACGCCATCAGCACCGTCAAGCGCAATCTGATGATCGGCGGGACGCTTGCGATCACCGTGCTGTTGATCTTTCTGCGCTCCGTGAGTTCCACCCTGGCGGTTGCCATTGCGATTCCGATATCCGTGATGGGCACCTTCTTTGTCATGTACCTCACCGGCCGCAACATCAATGTCATGAGCCTGGCCGGTATCACTTTCGCCGTGGGCATGCTGGTGGACAACTCCATTGTTGTGCTTGAGAACATCGACCGGCACCGGCGCATGGGCAAAGGACCCTTTCAGGCCTCCTATGACGGTACCCGTGAGGTCTGGGGCGCGGTGCTGGCCTCCACGGTAACTACCGTGGCCGTTTTTCTGCCGGTGATATTTATCGAGGAAGAGGCGGGCCAGCTGTTTCGCGATATCGCCATCGCCATCACCAGTTCCATCCTGCTGAGTCTGTTCGTGTCGGTTTCGGTCATCCCCGCCATGACCAAGCGTTTTTACGAGATCTCCGGGAAGCGCACGAAACAGCTGGTGGCCGAGCCGGGGGAAGGCAATCTTTTTGTTCGGGTCATCATGTGGTTCTCCAGGCTGACCCTTAAGAACGCGGTTACGCGCGTACTGACCGTGATCGTCTTTACAGCCGCATCCGTGACGGCGGCGGTGGTGCTGCTTCCCAAGGCCGAATACCTCCCCCAGGGCAACAGGAACCTGATACTGAACATCCTGGTGCCGCCCCCGGGCTACTCCGAGGAAAAGCGGCAGTCAGTGGGTAATCATATCTATCAGCAGGTCAAGCCCCATCTGGAGGAGGATTGGCTGGACGGTGTGCCCAGGATCGAGAACATCTTTTTCGTCGCCTCGGACGCGGTCACGCTGTTCGGCGGCACAAGTGCCCATGTCACCGAGGCTCGCCAGATGATGCCTCTGTTCACCCGCATCATGAACTCCATTCCGGGCATGTTCGGGGTAAGCATACAGAGAGGCATCTTCGAATCCGGCATCGGTCAGGGACGCACCGTTGACGTTAACATCTCCGGCAACGATACCGAACAGATCGTCGCCGCCGCCCGCACCCTGTTCGGCATGCTCAAACAGGCCATCCCCGAGGCCCAGGTCAGGCCGGTGCCCTCCCTTGAGATCAGCTATCCCGAGGCCAACCTGGTTCCGAACCGTTCCAGGGTGGTGGCGAACGGTCTCACCGAGCAGGAACTGGGGATCTATATCGACGTCCTGATGAACGGGCGCAAGATCGGGGAATACAAACCGGACGGCGTAAAGGCGATGGACTTGATCGTCAACAGCGGCCATACGGATAAGATCACACCGGAGACCCTTCTCGACAGCGAAATCACCAATGCGTATGGGGAACTCGTGCAGCTCCGTGACCTGGCGAATTTGGAGTATGGACAGGGCATGACCCAGATAGATCATCTGGAACGTAACCGCAATATCCGGCTTCAGGTCACGCCCCCTGACAATGTGCCCCTGCAAACAGCCATGGAGCTGGTCTCCGAGGATCTGGTACCCAAACTGCAGCAACAGGGCGGTCTCGAGGGAGTCACGATCTCCACCGGCGGCAATGCGGACAAACTCACGGAAACCCGGCTGGCCCTGCAATGGAACTTCGTCCTCGCCATAGTTATCACCTATCTGCTGATGTCGGCCCTCTTCGGCAGTTACATCTACCCGCTGATCATTCTTTTCTCGGTCCCGCTGGCGGCAGCAGGGGGCTTTATCGGGCTGGCCATAACGGACAGGTTCCTGGCCCCCCAACCCTTCGACATTCTCGTTATGCTCGGATTCATCATTCTGGTGGGGGCGGTGGTGAACAATGCCATCCTGATCGTGCATCAGACCCTGAACAACGTCCGCTACGGAGGAATGGAAGGCATGACCGCCCTCCGCCACTCAGTGCGTACGCGTATTCGCCCCATATTCATGAGCACGACAACCAGCCTGTTCGGTCTCATGCCTCTGGTCCTCGCCCAAGGCTCCGGAACGGAGCTCTACCGGGGTCTGGGCAGCGTTATCCTGGGCGGCCTGGCGGTTTCCACCTTGCTGACCCTGTTCGTGGTGCCCGCCCTGCTGGCGTTTCTGATAGGTTTCGAGAAACCACGGGCGGCAGACTGAAACTCGCTGGGAATGCTTTCCCCCTGCTCTTCTACAGAAAACCGGGTAACTGACGCTATGCTCAGGGACCCTCGTTTGAACTTGTTACGGTCCATCTTTGAATATGTTACGGTCCATCCGGACGTGATATTCTTCTGAGGTTACAGGTTCAGTTAAATCATCAGAGGTGGATATGCCGTACTACGTCTACCGCGTAAGCGAGGGCAATAAACTTGAGTGTCTTGATCAACATGCCAAATACAGGGAGGCACGGGACAAGGTGAGAGAAATCAGGGCCGGACAGACAAATGGCGACAATGCCCAGGTTCGCCTGATTTTTGCCAGCAGCGAAGTCGAGGCTGAAAGACTTCTGCTCACGCCCCGCGAAGCCCCCATCGAAGGTGACGACTAGTGCTCCATAGAAACGGCAGAGGCGATCATGGCTGAAAGTTACAAAAATCAGCAGCGTTATCTCTCCGTAATGCAGGAATGCCGGGATATGGCCCTGGTTACCATGGGGAACCTGCTAGCGGAGATGTTCGACAATGTGGAACCCGCTCTTCTGCATTTTATCGATCAGGCGGACACAAACCAGAGCCAGTTCCAATTCGTTGATGCGATAAGCATCGTGACCACCAACAGAGAACTGGTGGAACAGGTATTCCGGGAGGAGATCTCGAGAGGGTTCACCGAGTTCTCCAAACAGAAGCCCATCACCTACAGCGTTGCCCTGCTGGATTCCCAGCGCGCGGAAACCGGCGGACTGGAACTGGTCGAGGAAAACGATCTCAATCAGCAGCTTTCCCTGAGAAACATGATCGAGAATGTGAACACCGACTGTTTCCAGGAGCTCCACGCCTTGCGGCAACGACTCTCAATGATCAACGGCGGCAACAAGCTCGAAGATCAGGACATTCCAGCCGGCCCTGTACATACCGTCTCCGCAGTACAAAAAGCAGCCGCCGAATTCGGTTTCGACAGCGGTATTCTGCTTATCATGTACGCGCTGTTCAACAAGTTCATCATAGGCAAGCTGGACGGTCTTTATAACGATTTCAATGAGAAGCTGGCGGATGCAGGGCTGTTCCCCAATCTGAAATTCGAGGCCCCGAAAAATCCCAACAGGCCCCAGGGAGAGATGGCCGGAGAGGAGGAACCCTGGCTGGAGGAGGGTCAACCCCCACCAGATGGGAAGACCCGTGCCGAAGACCCAGGAAACGTTCCGATAGGTGAAGAGGTATTTGCATCGATCCGGGATCTGTTGACCGATCGCCGTCGGCAGGATCCCAGGTATGCGCAACACCCGGACATCAACCCCGCAGCACCCCGGCGACCGATGGTGGCTCCCCCCCAACTGGCTTCCGCGATCACGGATATCCAGCCGCCTAAGAGTGCCGGATTCCTCCCGGTTGTCGAAAAGGGAGGCGAACGCCCGGCGGTCGTCCCCGTTAGCGAAGATTTGCTGCTGCAGGTCAGGGATCAACTTACCCAGGAGCGGGAGCAGTTATTTGAGGATGTCGACAGAAATACGATTCCGAGCGCCGATCTGGATACGATCGAACTCGTGGGCATGCTGTTCGAGCACGTGCTCAATGAAGAAGAGCTGCCCAATATCGCCAAGGCATTGATAAGCCACCTTCATACACCCTACCTGAAGGTAGCCATTCTAGACCATGATTTCCTGGTCGATACCCGGCACGTGGCCCGCAGACTGCTCAACATGTTGATGTCTGCAGGCAGACAATGGGTTGATGAAGAGGACCTTCGCCGGGGTATCTACTACCCGATGCAGGAAAGCGTCAATCTCATCCTTTCAGATTTCAAGGACGATATCGAGATATTCCACACTGTCCTGGAAGAGCTCGATAAAAAGATCGGTGATCTGGACCAGAAAGCCAAGGTGGTCGAGTCCCGTGCACAGGAAGCCGCCAAGGGACGGGAGCGACTGGAAAATGCCCGCAGTCGTGGCCAGCAGATTATTCTCAAACAGATCGGCAAGCGGCGCTTCCCGGTAGCCGTGGAACGGTTTATCAACCGCGCCTGGCTGGACAAGATGATCCTGATGCTGCTGCGGGATCCGAATATCGAGGTAACATCGGAATGGCAGGATATTACCAAAGTCATTGACGACGTTGTCTGGATTTGCGACTCCCGGAAAAACCCTCAGGTGCAGGCCAGACTGAGAGCGTCTCTGCCGGATCTCGTGCAGCGCATCGAAGACGGGCTGTCCTCGATGGGTGACTTCCACCAACCGGATCTGCAGGCGCTGTTCGAACTCCTGACTTCCTTTCTTGATCCGCAGGCGCCGGTGGAGGATATTCCACCCGACGACACCAGACCGGAGACGCAACCCGAATGGCAGCAGCCCAAAAAGACCCGGGCCGACAAACCCCAGCAACCACTTTCAGAGCCTGAGAAGGCCAAGGTGGATCAGTTGAGGAAACTGAAGTTCGGTACTTGGTTCGAGATAGAAGATAAGAAGGGCAAAAAACACCAGCTCAAGCTTTCGTGGTTCAGTCCTGTAACCCGGAACTATATGTTCGTCGACCGATCCGGGGTTCAGGCGCTGGTGACTCCTCTGGACGTCCTGGCACGACAACTCTCCAAAGGCAGCGCAAAAATCATGGATCGGTCTGAATTACCGTTTGTTGACCGCACGCTCGATACTGTACTTAACCTGTTGAAAAAACCATTTGGTGGATAGGTGGATAGCCATGCAGGAACTGAGAACCCAAGCCAGGATACGCATAGACGAGGATATCGAGCTCATCGATATCAACGTGGAGCAACCGCTGGGCAAACTGATCAATATCTCCGCCGGCGGGTTTATGTTACTAGCCAGCGGTGAAATTCCGACGAACCAACTTTTTCAGCTTCGCCTGCAGCTGCCGAACGGGGATGAATTCGCCGAATTCGGCGCCGAGTGCCTCTGGGCTCAGGAGACTTCCGATGCGGGCCACTTTTGGGTGGGCTTTCAGATCATTGATATCTCCGAACAGAGCACCACCCGGATCAACGGTCTGATTGCCTCGTCCTAGGGCCTGTTAACAGGCCCTACTACCTGACCGCCATGTAGGAGCCGCTCAGCCGATTCTGCTGGTAGAATTTAATGACCTTCCTTACGTAATTCTGGGTTTCCGGAAACGGCGGCACCTGGTTGTCATACTTCTTCACCGCATTCTCACCTGCGTTGTAGGCGGCGAGGGCAAGCATGAGATCGGAGTCGTACATCTTCAGAAGATCCCGCAGGTACAAAGCCCCGCCCTTCAAATTCTGCTCAGGATCAAGGCTGTCACTTACTTTGTAGCGACTGGCCGTAGCCGGCATCAGCTGCATGAGACCCTCGGCACCCTTGGAGGAGCGGGCGTTGGGATCGTAGGCCGACTCAGCCCGAACCACCGCGTGCAACAGCTCCGGTCTTATCCGGGTATTTTTCGCCACACTATTTATCATGCCCGCATAACGCACCTGGTTGCGCTTCATGGCACCGGTGTTTATCCGTGAAACGGGGCCGAAACGGGGATCGCTTCCCGAACGCCACAGCAGGCGGAGCCCCGATCCCTTTTTCATGGGCTTATCGGTGAAATGGACATTCCCCGACCGATCTTTGTACTTGAATATCTCGGCCGCTGCCGGGAGCCCGGTCAGCAGCAAAAACCCGGTCATCAAATGTACAATCAGCCGTTTCGTTGCGGGCATTTGTGCCATCAATCTCATGAATCTATGGTTGTTTCCCACCGATAACATAGCAAACTATCGGCTTGTGCGCGTCGAACTTCAGTCCCAAAAGAGACGTTGTTCACGTGTACTTTGTCACCAATCCTTTAACGTCACGGGTTTGGTGACGAAATGCACTGGATTCCCTATCTCCCACAGCATTTTTTGTACTTCTTCCCACTGCCACAGGGACAGGGTTCGTTCCTGCCGGTCTTTGGCGTCTGGTGTACCTCAGTCTTGGGAGGCACCATCTTTCCATCCACGAAATACCAGATACCCTTCTCTTTTCGGAACTCACTTTTTTCATGGTGCCGGTGAGTTACCCCTTTATCCTTGAATGTGGCTACGAACTCCACCACACCCTCACTGTCCTCTTCCCCACCAGCCTCCGTGGATTGGATCTCCAGATTCAGCCAATCTGAGTTCTCAGCCCAGCGCCGGGTTGCCGCAGCATCATGGTCCTGACGAGAGGCCGGGTGCAGGCTATCGGTCAGAAACTGAAAACGCCTCTCCGCAAACGCGGTGTAACGTGCGCGCATCAGGGTCTCGGCTGTTGCCGCACGGCTTTCGCCGGAGAGCAGCGGGGCACAGCAGGCACCATACTCCAAACCGGATCCACAAGGGCACGAAGACATTCCTGATTATCCCTGCTGTTCTGACAATATGTAATGGGGGCAATTCTGGCATAAAAGCCTTTAAAGCGCGATGCAATGGTGGACAGGTTGGCATAACGGCGTCGCCGTGGAGCGATGGACACTGATTGGGCCGGTTGATATATTTGGGAACGGTACAACCTAACGAGCTGACTGAAGGAATGTAAAAAATGGCAACCTACGAGTGCAAAGTTTGTGGAATGAGTGTCAATGCGACTTGCGGGAAGTGTGATGCGCCCCTTGAAAACGGCACCCTGAAACTTGATGACGGCAATGAGGTACAGATTTCCGAGTGCCCGAACGGCCACGGAAAAATCAAGTCTCCGCAGTGCTGTGGACAGGACATGACCTGTTCTGTCTAGCGGATGCAGTACGAGTAACGAAAGCGAGTTTGGAATTGCTCGGCTGAGATGAATTGGGCCGGTTACCGAATAGGTAACCGGTTTTTTTATCAGTGTTTTCGGTTGAGATAATCATCACTATCGAGAATATTTTGTTAACAGATGGAGACGAGAATGATAAAGGAAGGAGACAGGATTCCCTCTGTGGATATCACGGCCGTAACACCTGACGGTCTGGAAACCCTTAGCGCAGACCGGCTGTTCAGTGGAAAGAAGGTTGTACTGTTTGGTGTGCCGGGTGCATTTACGCCAACCTGCTCTGCAAGCCATCTTCCCGGCTTTGTCGCGCTGGCGGATCAGATCAAAGCCCGGGGTGTAGACATGATCGCCTGCGTTTCCATAAACGACGTATTCGTGATGCGTGCCTGGGGGGAACAGCAGAATGCAGAGGCAATAACCCTGCTGGCAGATCTGGGCGGTGTATTCACCGACGCCGTCGGCCTGGGGGAACCAAGACCCGACCTCGGGGGCACGCGATCACAACGTTACGCAATGATCATCGAAGACGGCGTCGTGACAAAGCTGAATGTGGAGATACCCAAGGAGTTCAAGATCAGTGATGCCGAAACCATGCTTGGCGCACTGTCGTGAAACCCGTCAAAGACCCAGCTCCTTCCAGCGCTTTTCAACGCGCTTGATGGAGACCGGATAGGCGGTACCCAACTCCTGGGCAAACAGGGATACCCGCAGTTCCTCTAAGCGCCAGCGCAGCTCCTCGATCCTTTCGTCCACCCTGCCGTCGGTTCGACATTTCTCATCCCATTCCCGCCACCGGCTGTAGAGTGGATGCAGTTCCTGAGTCAACTGCCGGTCCCGCGGGGCTGCGTAACCCAGTTTTTCCAGACGCATCTTCAGCGCCTTCAGGTAACGGGGAATATGCCGCAGCTGGGGATAAGGGGTGTGGGCGAGAAAACCCTGGTACACGAGGCGGTCCAGCTGCTGGGAAATATCCGACACCGATCCCTTCCAGTTGACCTGAGTGATACCTGACAGCAGCTTGCGCACCTCCTGATAGCCCTCCAGCACGTCCCTGACCAGACCGAGCGCTTCCTTCGTCTGGTCCATCAACCGCCCTTTACGTTCACTGATGCGCTGTTCAAAGGCCCCGGAATCCCTTACCGGAGGCATACCCTCGATGAACGTGAGATCGAGTATCAGAACGACCAGCTGGTTTTCCAGGTCCGGACCTGTCTCGTCCGTCAGGCCGGGAGGTGCCGCCGCTGCCTTGCTGTACTGCAGCCGCATCGGCTCCAGTCCCGTAAGATTGCGTCGCAGATATCGTATGTCTTTGGACATCGCCAGCATAAACAGGCGGCGCAATCCCGCCCGGTGGGCCCGCCGGGCATTCTCCGCCGAGTCCAGCACCCTGAGTGCCGCCGAATCCTTTTTATCGACCAGCGCCGGGTAGCCTTTCAGAGCGATCCCGCCGCGTCTGATCTCTATTGACTCGGGCAACGGGCCGAAATCCCAGCGGGTAATGCCCTCGCGATCGAAGCCGGTATCCGTATGCTTCCGATACCCTCTATCGCCCTGCCCTCCGAGACGTTTTTGCAGGCTGACCAGATCCCGGGAGGCATCCAGGCGCTGCCCCTTTTCATCGACGACCAAATAGTGCATCTTCAGGTAGTCGGGCAGCGATTCCTCCCGCCACGAATCCTCCGGGACGTGGACACCGGTCATCACCTTGAGCTGCTCACCCAGGGCGCGTATCAGGGGTGTGTCAGACGGCTGCATCGATCTCAGGCAGGCATCCGCCACCTCCGGGATCGGAACAAAGGCCCTGCGCAACTGTTTGGGCAGGGAGCGCAGCAGTGCCACGATACGCTCACGCAGCAGCCCCGGAACCAGCCAGTCACAACGCGCCGCGGAAACCTGATTCATCATCGGCAGAGGAATCTTCAGGGTGACGCCGTCTGCCCCGTGGCCGGGTTCGAAGCGATAATCAAGGGGAAGCGGGGTACCGTTGACGTCCATCCGGTCCGGAAACTGCCCGTCCGAAACGGCCTCGAGCCTTTCGCGGATCAGGTCATCCTGGCGCATATGAAGCAGTTTGGGATTGGATCGGGTTTCGCCGCGTAGCCACTGGTCGAACTGGGGCGTACTGTAGATCCCTTCGGGTATGCGCCGGTGGTAATACTCGTAAATCACCTCTTCATCCACCAGCAGATCCCGGCGCCGGGACTTGTGTTCGAGGTGTTCCACGTATTCGATCAGTTCACGGTTATGACGCCAGAATGGCGCACGGGTTTTAAAATCACCGTCCACCAGGGCCGAGCGGATAAAGATCTCCCGGGATACCTCGGGCTCAATGGGTCCGTAGTTGACCTTGCGTCTGGGTATCAGCGTCAGGCCGAACAGGTTGATCCTCACATAGGCGGCCACTTGTCCGTGATCCCGTTCCCAATGGGGCTCGGAGTAGCCCTTTTTTACCAGATGTGCGGCTGCCTTCTCGATCCATTCAGGCTTTATGATCGCCACGGTGCGCGCATAGAGCCTGCTGGTCTCCACCAGCTCCGCCGCCATCACCCACTTGGGCTGTTTCCTGAAAAGTCCCGAGCCCGGAAACACCATGAAGCGGCTGCCCCGTGCACCCTGGTACTCACGATCCCTGCCGCTGGCACGAAACCCTATATTGCTGAGTAGACCGCTGAGTATGGCCTTGTGAATCTCTTCGTATCCCGCCTCTGCCTGATTTTCCTTGTAACCCATCTCGTGCATCTGTCCGCGCAGCTGGTGATGGATGTCGCGCCATTCCTGAACCCGGGTCCAGGAGAGATAACCGTCGCGGCAAAGGTGCTGAAATTTGCGCCGGCTGAGATGCCGGCGCTGTTCCCCGAGATAACGCCAGAGTTTCAGATGACGGATGAAATCCGACTGCTCATCCGTGAAGAGCTGGTGGGCCTCGTCCGCCGCCTGCTGCTTTTCCAGGGGCCTCTCCCGGGGATCCTGAATGCTCAACGCCGCGGCGATAACCAGCACCTCCTCGAGGCAGTGGGTGTGTGCGGCCTCCAGCAGCATACGCCCGATCCTCGGGTCCACCGGCAGCCTTGCCAACTGCCGCCCCATGCCCGTGACACGGAGATCGCCGCCAATGGCGCCGATCTCCTCCAGAACCCGGTAGCCGTCCTTGATCAGGCGCTTGTCGGGCGGATCGATGAAGGGGAAGGTTTCTATCTCTCCGAAACCCAGTATCTTCATCTGCAGGATCACCGATGCAAGATTGGTGCGCTGTATCTCCGGCTCGGTGTAGTCCCCCCGGGAGAGAAAATCCTCTTCACTGTAAAGCCGGATGCAGATCCCCTCGGCCACGCGCCCGCACCGGCCCTTTCGCTGGTTGGCGCTGGCCTGGGAAACAGCTTCAACCGGCAGGCGCTGCACTTTGCTGCGATGGCTGTAGCGGCTTATACGGGCGAAGCCGGGATCTATGACATAGTGGATACCCGGCACGGTCAGCGAAGTCTCTGCCACATTGGTGGAGAGTATGATTCGGCGATTGCCGCTGGGGTGAAATATGCGTGTCTGTTCCGACCGTCCAAGCCGGGCGTACAGGGGCAGAATCTCAGTGAGATGGAGTTTGTGCTTCCGCAAATGTTCGGCGGTTTCCCGGATCTCCCGTTCGCCGCTGAGAAAAACCAGGACATCCCCCCGACCACTGCGTGACAGCTCATCAACCGCATCCAGGATTGCGTCCTGAAGCGGCTCATCCCGCTCTCCACCCCCCTCCTCCCCGGGTGGACGGTAATGTACCTCCACTGGAAAGGTGCGGCCGGATACATTGATGATGGGGGCGTCATCAAAATGCCGGCTGAATCGCTCGGGATCGATGGTGGCCGATGTGATGATCAGTTTCAGGTCCGGACGGCGGGGCAGGATATTTTTCAGGTAGCCGAGCAGAAAGTCGATATTCAGGCTGCGCTCGTGGGCCTCGTCGAGGATCAGGGTATCGTAATTGACAAGCAACCGATCCTGCTGCACTTCCGCCAGCAGCATCCCGTCCGTCATCAGCTTGACATGAGTCTCCGGGCCTACGCGGTCGTGAAATCTCACTTTGTACCCGACGCTGGTGCCCAGTTCCCGGCCGAGTTCTTCGGAGATCCTGGACGCCAGGCTGCGGGCGGCAATACGCCGCGGCTGGGTGTGCCCGATCCTGCCGAATACCCCGCGACCCAGAGCCAGGCAGATCTTCGGCAGTTGCGTAGACTTGCCGGAGCCGGTCTCCCCGCAAAGAATGATGACCTGATGGGCCTCGATCAGTCCGGCGATCTCTTCCCAACGTTCAGTGATCGGCAGCTCGGCGGGGAAAGCGGGGATGGGAAGCTGCGACCGCCGCCTGTCCGCAAGGGTTTGGGAAACCCGGATGCGTTCCCACAACCGGTCAACGTCTGACTGACTCGATGTGTCCTTCCGGCCGCGCCGCCGCAGGCCCTTGACGCGCTGTGCATACCCATGCCTGTCGGCGAGCATACAGGCATCGATATCCTTTGGATCAGGAAGCGTTCGGGAATTCAAACTACTGACTGTCTACCTCACCCATGGTGGCTAACTCATGTGCCTGACGCAGCGCCTGTTCAAGATAGTCCCTGTAGAGCAACTTTCTCTGCTCGTCACTGATCTCGCCGGACACCATTGGCTGCGAATGGCGTAGCGCCGCCTGCAGTGAGAATTCGACCGGTTCTTCTTTCCAGAACCTGTGCTTCCAACCTCCGCCCCGGGCGTCGAACCGGTATTGATGCACGAACAGGTGCCCATACTCGGCCACGAACTCAATGCAGTCTATGAGATATTCCACCTCGGGTTCGTCGAACACGTAATGAAAACCCACCCGGCACCAACCGGGTTTAACACCATGATAGCCACGGCTGATCCAGTTACGGTACTCGCCTGCCTTGACAGGATCGATATCCAGCAGCTTGTGCCCGTAAGGTCCGGCACAGGAGCACCCTGCCCTGCTCTGGATGCCAAAAAGATCGTTCAGCAGCGTGGTCACAAAGCGCGGGTGCAGATACTGCCCCCTGGCGTCCCGCAGGTTGAAGGATACAATCCCGACCCGCCGGTCGGGATCAGGGTTGCCCAGAATCTCTATCTGCGAATGCCCTCCCCAGCGTTCGAAAACCCGGTGTACCAGCTCCTCTTCCCGCTGTTCGATCCGCTCGATCCCGATTGACTCCTTCACCTCGAAAACCAGTGCCGCCTTGAGGGTCTGGAGAATACCGGGGGTACCCGCCTTCTCCCTCGCCTCGATGTCGCTGATGAAATCATGGTCTTCGGGTCCCACGTAATCCACCGTCCCACCGCCGGCAATGCTGGGTGGAAGCTCATCGTGATAGCAGCGCTTGTTGAAGACCAGCAGTCCGCTGGCACCGGGGCCGCCGAGAAATTTATGGGGTGAAAGGAACACGGCATCCAGCGAGGCGTCTTCCGTCTCATCGGATGACTCAGGATTCATGTCAATGGGCACGTATGGCGCTGATGCCGCGTAATCGAAAAAAGCAAGGGCTCCCCGGCTGTGCAGCAGCTTCGCTATCTCATGCACAGGAGAGCGCATTCCGGTCACATTCGATGCGGCAGAGAAGGAGCCGATCCGCAAACGGTCCTGAAACTCCGGCCGACCCACGAGTTCCAGCAGATGATCGAGATCGATTCCCCCGTCGGCGGACATTCTGACCTCAACCACCGTGGCCAGGCTCTCCCTCCATGAGATCTCATTGGAGTGATGTTCGTAGGGTCCGACGAATATCACCGGCTGCCGTTGTTCGATGTGCTCCAGGAGCACCGGCATGCTTTCGGCACCCACGAAACCCTGCAACAGACCATAAAGGAGAGAGCGGCTGGCGGCGGGCAGTTTCACCCCCACCAGCTGCTGCATTCGGTCTATGGCACCGGTTGCACCCGTGCCACAGGCAATGATCCGGCCGTCGGGACCGGCATTGAGGGCCCGCTTGATCATCTCCTCGGCCTGATGCAGCAGATCGGTGGTTACCCGCCCGCTGAAATCATCCTCCGTGTGGCTGTTGGCATAGAGCCTTTGCAGAGAGAGCAGATAGTCCTCAACAAAAGCCAGCGAACGGCCGGACGCGGTGTAATCGGCATAGAGCATCAGGCGTTCGCCGAAGGGGGTCTTTATGAATGCATCGACACCGATGATCTGGCGACGCAGTTCTTTCAGATCGAGAGTGGTCTGAGACATTGAGCTTTTCCAATCGACTCTAGTGAAGTTAACCCGGACAATCTAAACGGAACCTATCAACCTAAAAAAACCTGTCAACGTTTCGAAAGACGAACCGCAGAGACGCAGAGACACAGAGAACTCTTTTAAAAAAAATTATTCTCTGTGTCTCTGCGCCTCCGCGGTTCAAATTCATTTATCAATATTGCACAGGATTATTGATAACTTACAGTGGAATATGAGACCTTTTCGCCGCTGGCAACGATAGACAGCGAATTGTATCAGGAGTTTCTCGACTGTCTAAGCTGAAGCCCGATCAGGCGGGCGAGCAGTATTGCCAGATAAAGCTGTCCCACAATGGCCTCCACCGCGGACCAGGAGCGGGCCTCCCTGGTGACCGCGACGATATCGCCGTAGCCGAGGGTGCTGAGCGTGACGAGGCTGTAATAGATGAAATTATCCAGATCACCCCAATGGGGTACGGAGTGGCCCATGATAGACCCGCCACCCGGATCTGATACCAATCTGAAGGAACCCGGCTGGGAGAGTTCCAAAGCCCCGTATATCAGGGCCCAGACCAGCCCTATCAGCAGATAGCCTGAAATGGCGCCGAGAATCTTGTCCATGCTTATGTGTTCCTGCCTGACCACATAAGCGATGACAACCCCGGTGACAAAGACCAGGAATATCAGATCCAGCAGACAGCTGGTCAGCACCAGCCAGTTTTCCCGAAAAAAGTAGACCGTGATATCCGACAGCAGGGCTGGAACAGCCAGGGACAGGCTGGTCCAGAATGTCCAGCGTTTCTCACTGACCGCGTAAATGCTGGCAAGAATCACGCCCCAGAAAACCAGGTCGAAAGTCGCCAGACCCAGGGCATCCCGACTCCAGAAAGGATAGGCCAGCAGCAGCCCGAAAAGGGTCACTGTCAAGATGAGAAATCGTCCCTGATCGGGGAAGAACCGGCTTAATCTGGACTCACGGGCCATGGCGCAGTTTGTGCAATCAGATCTGGTTATTCAAATCGAATCCTATACTTGACTCGACCGGTTTCAACGGACTATTTTTTCAAGTTGCTGCTTATCGGTTTTGTAGCCAAACCGGGCTAATCCAGGATCACCCTTCCCTGGGCAGTTTCAGGAGTCACTTTGCTGTCTGATCACCGCCTGAGCGGCACCAAGCCGTGCGAGCGGAACCCTGAAGGGTGAGCAGGAAACGTAGTTCAGGCCGACCTTCTGACAAAATGCGATAGAGGCCGGATCTCCGCCGTGCTCACCACAAATGCCCATCTTCATGTCTTCGTTCACTTTTCGACCCTCGGCCACCGCCATCTCGACCAGTCGGCCGACCCCGGAAACATCCAGCGACTGGAACGGATCCTTTTCCAATAACTCCTTTTCCAGATAATCCGGGAGGAAATTATTGACATCGTCCCGACTGTATCCAAACGTCATCTGCGTAAGGTCGTTGGTGCCGAAACTGAAAAAATCCGCGTGCTCGGCGATCTGCTCAGCGGTAAGCGCGGCCCTTGGTACTTCGATCATGGTACCCACCGGGATATCCAGAGGGTCCGGATATCCCATGTCCTTTGCCACGATGGCCATCGTGCGCTCGGCAAGCTGTCGAAGCATATCCAGCTCCTTGTCCACGCCCACCAGGGGAATCATGATCTCCGGCTGCGCATCGATGTCCGCCCACTTGCATTCGATGGCGGCCTGGGTGATGGCGGTTACCTGCATCTCCAGGACCTCGGGATAGGTCACGGACAAACGACAGCCGCGATGACCCAGCATGGGATTGGCCTCGTGCAGCATAGCCACCCTGGCCTGAACCTTCTCCAGCGATACTCCAAGCTCTTTGGCCAGTTCAGCTTGCAGCTTCTCGTCTTGGGTCAGGAATTCATGCAGCGGCGGATCCAACAGGCGCACGGTCACGGGCAGACCCTTCATGGCGGTAAAGATACCCTTGAAGTCCTCCCGCTGCATGGGCAGCAGTTTATCCAGTGCCCTCCGCCTCTGCTCCTCAGTTTCAGCCAGGATCATTTCACGCATCCGGGTGATGCGCTCGCCCTTGAAGAACATGTGCTCGGTGCGGCAAAGTCCTATGCCCTCAGCGCCATACTGCCGGGCCCGGATCGCGTCCTCCGGTGTATCCGCGTTAGTACGCACCGCCAGGGTGCGATGATTATCCGCCCAGCCCATGAGGGTACTGAATTCGTCCGACAGCTTGGGGTCCTGGGTGCGTACGCTGCCCGCCATCACTTCCCCGGTGGACCCGTCGATGCTGATTACATCCTGGTCCCCGAAGGTCCTGCCGTTAACGGTCATAACCCGCTTCTTCTCGTTAATCAGTATCGCCCCCGCACCTGCGACGCAGCATTTCCCCCAACCCCTGGCCACGACGGCCGCATGGCTGGTCATGCCCCCGGTCGAGGTCAGAATGCCTTCAGCCACATGCATGCCGCTGACATCTTCGGGACTGGTTTCTTTGCGCACCAGCAGCACCGACTCACCGGCATGGGCCCGCTCCACCGCCTCGTCAGCAGTAAATGCCAGCCTACCCGCCGACGCACCGGGGGATGCCGGCAGCCCCCGGGTAAGGACATCGCGCTCGGCCTCCGGGGCGAAGGTGGGCAACAACAACTGGTTCAGATCCGTTGCCGGCACGCGCAACATCGCCTCTTCTTCGGTGATCCGCCCCTCCATGACCATGTCCACCGCGATCTTGACTGCAGCAGGCCCGGTGCGTTTTCCGGTGCGAGTCTGCAGGAGAAAAAGGGTTCCCCGCTCGATGGTGTATTCGATATCTTCCATCTCCCGGTAATGGTTTTCCAGGATAGCCTTGATCTCGAGCAGCTGTTCATACATCTCGGGACGCCACTTCACCATCTCCGCCAGGGGCTGGGGTGTCCGAATACCGGCGACAACGTCCTCCCCCTGGGCATTGATCAGAAACTCACCGTAAAATTCGTTCTCACCGGTGGAAGGGTCACGGGTGAAGGCAACCCCGGTACCGGAGTCCTCACCCATGTTGCCGAAGACCATTGTCTGCACGTTGACCGCGGTGCCGAACAGACCGGTGATCTCGTTGATCTGACGATAGCGAATCGCTCTGGGAATGTTCCAGCTTTTAAAAACCGCCTCTACGGACTTCTCCAACTGCTCATAGGGATCCTGGGGGAAATCCTCGCTTGTCGCCTTGCGATATACCAACTTGTAGGCCTCTATCAGCTTTTCCAGCCCGGCCTCGTTAAGCTCCGTATCCAGGGTCACGCCGAAGTCTGCCTTAATGCGGTCGAATTCCACTTCGAACTTTTCGTGATGTACACCCATCACCACATCGCCGAACATGTTGATCAGACGGCGATAGGCATCCAGCGCAAAACGCCGGTTGCCCGACACCCTGGCCAACCCCTCCATCGCCTTGTCGCTCAGCCCCAGGTTCAGGACCGTGTCCATCATACCGGGCATACTGGCCGCCGCCCCGCTTCGCACCGACACGAGTAACGGATCCTCCTCCGATCCAAACTGCTTGCCGAGTTCTTTCTCCACGATTTCCATGTTTTCCCTGACTTCATCCATGAGGCCGTCCGGCAGCATGCCCCCTATGTCGTAGTAGTCAGCACAAGACTGGGTATCGATGGTGAAGCCCGGAGGAACCGGCAGCCCGATAGACGTCATTTCCGCGAGATTCGCCCCCTTACCCCCGAGCAGACTTTTCATCTCCTTGTTTCCTTCGGATTTGGTCTTGCCAAAGTAATGGACGTGTTTTTTGGGTTTCATGCTGGTTTTCTCTGACATATCTATTTAGGTACCGCAATTGGTGTGTGGTGTTACTTCGAATCTGCTGCATTCAGGGCAGGAAGTATACACATAAAGGCAGTTAATGGCAGGGAAAGCCGCTACTTGTTTTCGAATGGTAAGGGCAGACTGCCGGTCACCTTAATCGTACAAATGCTCTGCCCAGCGGCCATCCAGGTAGATTTGCCTTTTCAGTCGCATCCAGTTCTCCTCTGACCCGGCTATATGCGAGAGTGCAGTATCCAGTACTTTGGACTGCACCCTCATTCCTGCGACATATACATGGGTTTTCGGATCCTGTATCAATTCCCAGACCTCGGCGGCATTCTCCTCGAGTTTGTTACCCAGGGCCGAAGGGTCATCGAATGCGGGTCGTGAACTCAGTGCCTCAAAGGCCTTGAAGGTTGCCGCATCGTAGTAGTGGCTGAAGTCATCCTTGATATCGTTCATGTAGAGCAGTTCCAGCCCACTCTTGGCACCGTAGAAAAGACGAACCTTACCCTTCCAGTCCTCCTCTTCCTCATAGATGTGCTTGATGAAGGCACGAAACGGGGCGATCCCCGTACCGGTACCCACCATCAGCATATTTGCCGAGTTGTCCCTGGGCACAACGAAATGTCGCCCGTAGGGTCCAGTGATTTGGATCTCGTCTCCGGCCCCGGCGTCGCACAGGTAGTTGGAACACTTGCCGGGATACCGTTCTCCGCTGACCTCATCGATGTAGAAACAGCGTCGTACACAGATGGCGATCTCCGTACGGTGTCCCTCTTCACCCTTCCTGGTGCTGGCGATGGAATACAGACGCATGTGATGATCGTTGCCAAAATCGTAAGGCGGCGGAGCCAGGACACCGATACTCTGACCCTCCACATAGACAAACGATGGCGCCGGGATGTCCAGGACGACCTGGTGGACATCAGCTTCGGCACTTTCACTCGTGATACGGTCGGTACTCACGACCCTTGCCCGAAAGGGTCTGCTGATGTCGTAGTCTTTTGGCTGAATGAAAAATTCGTCTACCATGATTCAAACCCCACTTGTCCCGGACAATAACTGTAAAACTGTACGAGGCCGATTACACTCACAACCCGCACCCTAATTTTCACATCGGTTTCCTTCCGAATCCGTACTGCATTTTCCGCTGCAGGCGCCGCAGCCGCCGGCCTTCTCCTTATAAGGACCGAACTCCGGGTGTCGGGCTGCGAACCGGCGTGACAGATGCTGAACCCATACCCACCCCAGCAGTACTGAAAATATGACGCTGACCGCGAGCAGATATGTACCCATCAGTGCCCCCCCAGCCCTGCAAAACCCATGAAGGTGAGGGACAGGATACCCGCGAGCATAAAGCTGATTGCCGATCCCCGACTGATCGAGGGCACATCTGCCAGATCCAGTTTTACCCGCAGCCCTGCCATAAGCATAAGGGCCAGAGTAAACCCCGCACCCGCGCCCGCACTGTAGACCAGGCATTGCAGGAAATCGTACTCCTTGAAGGTCTGAAACAGGGCCAACCCGAGGATAGCGCAGTTGGTGGTGATCAAAGGCAGAAAGATACCCAGCGCCCTGAAAAGTTCCGGACTGACCTTCTTTATCGTGATCTCCACCAACTGAACCGCGGAGGCAATCACGGCGATATAGCAGATGAGCCGGAGAAACTCCAGGTTGAACTCCACCAGCAGCATATTGACACCGTAGGCGCAGAGAGAACTGACGAGCATCACGAACATGGTGGCCAACCCCATGTTCCAGGCGGTATCGAGTTTCGCCGACACACCGAGAAACGGACAAAGACCGAGGAAGAACGCGAGCACGAAATTGTTGATGATAAACGCGTTGAGGAAAATGAAAGTGAGATCATCCGGTTGCACGGGCAGTCTCCTCCTGTTTCAGAATCTTCCGCTGCTTCCGTTCCTTCAACCACGAGAACAGCAGCAGCCAGGCTCCGATGACAAAAAACCCTCCCGGCGGCAGCACCATGACCACCCAGGGCTGAAAGGACTCACCGAACAACGAATACCCAAGAATGGTCCCGCTGCCCAATACCTCTCTCACCGTACCCAGGCAAAGCAGGGCAAAGGTAAAACCTATGCCAATCCCGAAAGCATTGACTACGGACTTGGTGACCCGGTTCTTGGAGGCATAACTCTCGGCACGTCCGAGAATCACGCAATTGGCCACTATCAGCTGGATAAAGGCCCCGAGTGCGTTGTACAGCTCGAGGCTAATGGCATGAATCGCATAATCGACAATGGTGACAAAGGTGGCAATAATGACGATATAGGATGCAATACGCACCTGCTTGGGAATGACGCTGCGCAACAGAGACACCAGCGCGCTGGAACATACGAGTACGAAGAGAGTTGCCAGGCCCATGCCTATGGCATTCATGGTGGTGTTGGTAACCGCGAGCGCCGGACAGAGACCGAGCAGCATGACGAATACCGGATTCTCTTTCCAGATACCCCGCAAAAAGGTATCCATGGTGATAGGTGTGGGTTTATGGTGTAGATCAGCCATCAGTTGTTCACCTTGAGAACATGCAGGTGACGTGCGATCAGCGGCAGCATCTTCTGAGCACTCTCATTGAGTCCCCTGCTGATCGCCCTGGAAGTGATGGTGGCACCGGATATGGCGTCGACCTGCCAGATTCCCGTCTTGGTTCCGTGTTTAACGGTTTCAACAGCATGAGCCAGCCGGCTTTGGTCTTCAGCCAGCTGAACGGACAGTGCATCGAAGTTGGCCATGAACTGTCTGTTGCCCTCGAGCGTGTTTTTGTCACCCATACCGGGCGTATCGGTACTCTTCATAATGACCAGACCCACGATGCACTCGCATTTCGGGTCATAGCCGTACAGTGTGCGCACCACATCCTGGTACCCCTGAGCTGCGGCCTGCAGGGCGATTCCCATCAGCATTCCCGAGTCATCGTATACCGCGAACAGGTTGGCCTCACCCGTACCCGTCTCTTCATCCAGACGCACCAGCCCATCTTCGCTCAATGCGAAGCTGACACGGGTTGCCGTTGCCTGAACGACCCCGGGGATAACCTGGAATACCGCCTGCTCCAGCGCCAGTCTCTCTTTCTCCTTGATAATGGGTTCGGTGTACCTGGCAACGAGCACCACGAGAAGCCCTGAGATCATGGCGATGAGCCCCAGTGTTCGAATCATGGAGAGACTCGAGGGCATCGGTGGGCTCTGGGATTGCACGTCGCCGCTCATGGTTTTGTCGCCTTCTTACGGCCGGTGCCGTAAACCCTGGGCTGGGTGAATGCACCAATGAGCGGAGAGGCCGCGTTGCCGAACAGTATGGCATACATGACACCTTCGGGAAGCCCGCCGAAGAGGCGGATAATGACAGTCAGAAAACCGATGAGAATCCCGTATATCCATACCCCCCTCGGGGTCGTCGGTGACGCTACCATGTCGGATGCCATGAACAAGGCACCCAGCATCAATCCGCCGGAAAGCAGGGTGAACAGCGGTGTGGGATATGCACCGGCATCCACCAGGTAAAAGCCGCCCGACGTGACAAAAGCCCCCAGCAACATCGCCGCTGGGATATGCCAGTCCATCATGCGGCGAACAGCCAGATAGGCGCCACAGACCAGTATGAGCAGGGCCGACGTCTCACCGGCAGAACCGGCGGTCATACCAAAAAAGAGATCTGCGTTTTGGGTCGTGACATGTTCCAGATTGCCATCCCCGAACTTCTGCAGTGCCAGCGGTGTGGCCCCTGTATAACCGTCCACCGCAATGCGCTCCACCCACCCCGCAACCGACTTCGGCACAACAAATGGGAGTGTCAATGTCGAAGGGATGAACTCGGTGAAACGACCCGGGGCGAAGGCAGGTGTCCAGGTTGTAATGGCCACGGGAAACGCGGCCTGCACAAAGGCCCTGCCAACCAGGGCGGGATTGAATACATTGAAGCCGATACCCCCGAACATGACCTTGGTCAGGGCGATGGCCACGAAACCTGCCACCACGGCCATCCAAAGAGGGAATCCCGGCGGCAGGGTGAGTGCGAGCAGGAGCCCTGTGATTACCGCGCTGAAGTCGCCTATCGTGGTCGGCTTGTCCGACAACCGGCAGAACAGGTGTTCCGTGCAGATACAGGCCAGTGTGGTTGCCAGTATCAATGCCAAAGCACTGAGCCCGAACTGATAGACCGCGAACCCGCAGATGGGAAGCAGTGCGTACACGACGTTACGCATGATCTGATCCACACTCGGTGCCTTCCGGAGATGGGGTGCACCCCTCAGCTCTATTATGGGTGTCCTATTGTTCATCGAGCCGGCAGGAAACTTCTAGTACGCATCAGGCTGCCCGTTCCCGGTTCTCGCGGTTGATCGCTTTGGCTATTCGGAAATACTGCACCAGCGGAATCCCGGAAGGGCAGACATATGTACAACAGCCGCACTCGAAACAATCATTGAGGTGATATTTTTCCTCCATGGTTTCGTATTGGCGCTTCGCCGCGAGCATTCCCAGTTCCGATGGATTGAGATGAATGGGACAGGCTTGCACACAGTACGCGCATCTGATGCAGGGCCATGTTTTCTTTGGGATCTGCTTCGATATCCCCTCTTCGGTCAGAATCAGGATCCCCGATACGCCCTTGGTTACCGGCACGTCCAGAGATGCCACGGAGGAACCCATCATTGGCCCACCCACAATCAGCTGCCTGGCATCACCCTGAAAACCAAGCTGGTCCAGCACAAAGCGCAGGGGCGTACCCAAAGCCACCAGATAATTGCCGGGTTTCTCGATACCCGGTCCGGATATGGTCACCACCCGTTCGATCAACCCGTGTCCCTGAGGCAACAGGGCTCCGAGCTGTGCCAGAGTGGCCACGTTAAACACGCTTACACCCACGGATGAGGGGTAACCGCCGCTTGGAACCTCTTTGCCGATCAGGGCCTTGATCATCATCTTCTCGGCACCCTGCGGATACTTGGTTTCCATCACGCCGACGGTTACGCTGCCGTCCGCCGGGCAGGCATTGCGCAAGGCTTTGATGGCATCCGGTTTGTTGTCTTCAATGCCGATAATGGCCTTCTCGGCACCCGTGGCCTTCATGGCCACCTGGATCCCCGCAAACAGATCCATGGAATACTCCAGCATTACCCGATGATCCGTGGTCAGATAAGGCTCACATTCACAGCCATTGACCATTACCGTATGGACCTTATGATCCTCGGGAACGGTCATCTTCACATGGGTTGGGAAACTTGCCCCGCCCAGACCGACCATACCGGTCTCTTTTACCGCATCGATTACTGCTGCCGGAGACATCTCGGAGGTATCCTGGGGGGAATCGTAGAGCACCTCCTGACTAACTCCCGCGTGCAGTTTCAGCACAATGGCCGGTACCCTGGGCCCACGTGCCGTGCGCGTCAGACCGATGCTCTTGATAATACCCGTGGCCGGTGCGTGCAAAGGTACTGACATAAACCCGTCCGCCCGGGCCACCACTTCTCCCCTCACAACTTCCTGACCTTCATGAACGATGGGGATCGAGGGTGCACCAAAATGCTGGGAAAGCGGCAGTATCATCTCCGGCGCGAAGTACAGTCGACGGATCGCCTTGGAGCCCGTAACCGCCTTGTACTCCGGCGGATGAATACCATGGGAAAAGGTCGCTTTCCCAAGTCCGAGTAACTGCTTCAGGCCCATAGGAGGTTGTCTCTTGTCTATCCGATGCTTTCGCGCAACAAGCCTACTGATATTTCTCGGCGCGCTTGACGAGCTTATCGAGCCCCTTCTCGCCGGGGTTCCAGGGCGTTCCGGGATGAATGCAGTCGGCGGTGCATTTTTCCGCGGAACGCACGATATCCTTGAAGGAACCTGCCTTCGGATTGGTTACGATCGCCTTTTTCTCATCGTTGTAGATGAACATCTTGGGATTGATCTCGATGCATTCGTCACAGGCGGTACACTGTGGCGTGTCGATCCATACTGATTCATAGTCCACATCCGCCACTGCCGCCGGTTGCATTCCCCCATTACCCTTGGAAGCCGGGGTATCCGACATGCCCGTGGGTGTCGCAGCCATCAGCGCCCCCAATTCGGTGCTGGCCGAGCCGCCTGTCACCATGGAAAAAAGGCCGCTGGCCAGCTTCTGCGCCATATCCACCCGGACGTCCTGCGCAATCTGGTCCGGATCGATCTGTTCGAGCATTCCGGCCAATCCTTTTACCGTCCGCCAGTAGTCACGCCGCTCTTCGGTGGACTCTACCAACTCCGAAGAACAGATAACGCGCATCAGATGACTCTTCTTGTCCACGGCCCAGATAAAGGGATACATGCCTTCCCTATCCTCTTCCTCCAGGTCGATAAACTCCCCCAGGGGTAACATATTCTCGTTCCAGGTATCCCGCGGTGCCATGCGGAAATGTTTTCGAAACCTGCCTTCGGTGAGTGCGAAATCGGCAAAGGTCGTGGGAAGTTCCATGGAACCCTCGGTGCCGTCCTCTTCTTCATAGTTCAATGTATGGTTGGGCCAGTCATCGTCCATGGCGGGATTGCCATCCAACGACAGACATTCCTCCCAGGTCTCCCCTGCATCAGGGTTGAATACCATGAGTGGATAAGCCCTTGATTCCACCGCAAGTCTGCTCTGCCTCTCGGAGGCATCGTCGGGTATCGCATGCTCGGGGGGACAAGGTGCATAGATGTTCCACAAAGCAGGCCGGCGGGAGTTGAGCCCATCGATATAGCTCTCGATGAGATGGGTATAATTACTGATGGCACCATTAACGGTAAAGGTGGTTCTATGGGCCATGCTGATCAGCGCCATCTCCTTGCGCGTCTCCTCCTTACCCCGCCAGACAGGCCCGTAGGGCGCCATATCGGAGACCTGACCTATAAAGCCGGAAGTGCAGGCCTGCCCACCGGTGTTGGAATAGACCTGGGTGTCCACCACAAGCACCTTGATGGGCATACCGGATGCCAGGGCACGGGAAAGGTTCTGAAAACCGATATCGTACATCGCCCCATCACCACCGACCGCCACCACCGGAGGACAGAGTTTAAACTCCTCATCGCTGAATTTGTTCCACTTGAAATACCGCAGATCCTTCTCGATACTTTCGTGATCCAGCTTGCCTTCCAGCTCCATACCGGCCATTCGAATGGCCTTGAATCCATCGGCCATCTTTGCCATATGCCCCTCGAACAGCCCCATCGCGACTGATGGAGCATCCTGGAACAGATGGCTCGACCAGGGGAACGGGTAAGGGTTGTATGGAAATGTGGAACCGTATACGGAAGTGCATCCCGTGGCATTGATAAAACCGAGGTCCGCGCGCCCGCGCTTGGTTGTCCCTTCCGTATACTTCCACTTCAGGGTCCTGAGATTATCCAACAGGCGGGTGACCCATTTTATCCAATCGGCATCCAGGGGTTCGCCGGCTGTACCCTCATCCAGAGAACCGGACAGTGTCGAGAGCGTCAGATTGAGATCCTGATGCTCTGCGACCGCTTTCTCGACGGCTGCCATGTTACCAAGATCCATGGTACCCGCCAGCTTCAAACGGATATGCTGTTCCAGACGCTCGATGAGTTCCGTGAGCGCTTCCAGGTGCTTCTTGATGCGGGACTGCATCAATGCCGTCACCGTCGAGGTGAACAGATGCAGCGAGGTTTTTTCTCCACACCCATTGCATGCGCCGTCCCCGCAGTCCATGGACCAGTAGGCCTTCTTGTCAAGCAGCATGGTCTCCAGGGCACCGATCTTTTCATCCATGTCATCGATACGGATGTAATCAGTTGAAGTGGTAGGCAGGTCCAGCCAGAACTCCCAGTCCTTGCGCAGCAGTTCTATTGCCGCCGGGGTCTGTTTCTCGATAACCAGTGCTTCATCATCACAGACGGCAACACACTCCATGCAGCCTTTGCAGGTATAGGGATTGATAGTGATTGAGAACAATCCGCCGCTGCCCTTGGCCTTCTTTTCCTTGTTCTGATAGTAGGGAGCCACCAGCGAGAACTTGAAATCTCCGACAGCCTCTTTGAACCAGTCGAACTCCTGCTGCAATACCGGGATCTGGGTTTCCGTCAGTTCGGAATCCGCGATGGTTTCATTGATGGCCTGCTGCAACAGGGGCCTGGCATCCAGTATGTTCCCCTCAGCGGCATCGGCAACGCTGCGCAGTTTCTTATCCACCATGCGCACGGCGCGTCGCAGATGTTTGACTTCCCTGCCCTTGCCTTCCACCCGCTGTATGGCTGTCTCGAACACCTCCGTGGCGGTATTCACCAGGCCCGGTATAGCGCTGTCCGGGCAAAGGGTAAAACAGTCACTGCAGGCCGTGCACTTATCGGGCACCCATACCGGGTACTCGAAACGGATCATGGTCATATCCCGGTATACACCGGTGCTGGCCGGGATCAGGCTCAGTGCCGAAAAAGGATCCGCCAGATTCTCGTTGCCCTGCCCTTTCTGATAAAAATTTCCGGTCTGTTCCCAGAAACGATGCACATCGGTCTTGGGATCGCTGCCCGCAGGAAGATTCTTGAGCATGATGGGCATACTGGGTGCCTTGCGTACCCCTTTACCGTTTTGATCAGTCTGCAACGGCTTCTCGGTAATCTCCTGAATCTGATCGAAGCCTCTGCGTACCACCCGGAGATTGTCCTCGACCACGCGAGCGCCCTTACTCCCGAATTTATCCTGAAGCTGGTCACGAATTGCCTGAAACAGCTTCTCCTCCGTCAGTTTTGCAGTCTCCATTACCGGGGACGCCGCAAAGAAGGCACCCTGAAAGGCAGCGCCCTGCATACGAAACTGCAGTTCCGTATCACTGGCCTCTTCGCGGGCTATCTGAAAGGCATCCAGAAAGAACACACTGATGTCATTGTCGATGATGAACTTTCGGGCACTAGCGGGAAAAGACGTCCAGACAGCCTCAGGCGATGAATACTCGCTCTGTATGATGAAGACCCCCCCTTTCTTGAGACCAACCAGCGGATTGGAGTGCCCAAACACGTTGGGATCGGGAGACAGCACCACATCCACGTAGTAATACTCGCAGTTCATCCGGATCGGCTCGGGTGCCGCCGACATGTAGTAAGTAGTCGGCTGACCCTTCTTCTCCGATCCGTATTTCGGATTTGCCTTGATCTCGAAGCCGAGCAGATCGAACAGCGTCATTGCCAGATTCTTACCGGTGGTGATAGCTCCCCAGCCACCTACGGAATGCATGCGCACCGTAATGGCCCCTTCGGGCATCAGGTTGGGATTCTCGCTGCCGTGGACCGCCAGGCTCTGGACGCCGGGATAGAGGTCCAGAATATTCTGCTGATGGACTTCCTGTTTCGGGGTAAACGCCTTGTCGCGAATGAAGTCGATGGAAAGATAGAAAAACTTCTTCTTCTTTCCGTCCGGCAGCATATTCTCGATTGCGCCGATCAGCGCCTCCGGCTGGAGGTCGCGGCTGCCCAGACCGTATGCCCCTGAAAAGAGGGGTGACAGGTCCGCCTGGGGCTTGCCGTAAACGGGATAGGCCGGGTGGGGAACCTCTTCCCGTTTGCCCGCAATACTGTTTTCCAGGCATTTGACAATGGCGGCCCGGGTTTCGCGCATGAGTGGCAGATCCTCAGCCAGCGGCTGATCGGTACGCTCCAGCACCGCCACCCCCTTGCGCCCCTTGAGCAGCTCGGCAACCAGATCACCCGGGAAGGGTCGCCACATGACGACATTGACCACGCCAACCTTGATCTTGCGCGTGTCGCGCAGGTAATCGGCCACCGCCTCTGCCTGCACGAGCATGCTGCCCATACCCACGATCAGATAGTCGGCATCTTGCGTGCGATAGCCCATTACCCTGTTGTAGCGCCTGCCGGTGAGTTCGTAGAATTCATCCATACAGCGGTCGGTTATGGCGGGAATATGCTCGAAAAAATAGGGTCGCTGGGCGGCAACGGCCTGCATATAGGCATCCTGATTCTGCACACAACCAGAAACGGCAGGATTGTCCACATCCCACACCAGGGGAATTCGACGCCGTTTCTCTCCAAACAGCATCCGCTGCGCCGGTGTCGGACATTCGATCTCATCATCGGGACGGCCCAGATACTCGGCGATCAGCTCGCGTTCAGGTACCGCCACCGACTCGATGACATGTGTGGTGAGGAAACCGTCCTGCCCCACTGCGCCGGGGTTCATTGAAAGTTCTGCGATCTTGCGCGAGATGACATTCAAATCCGCCGCCTGCTGTGCGCTGTTGCCCAGAACCTGAAAAAAGCCCACGTCATCGATGGCAAAATAGTCGTCATGGGCGGCATGCACATTCAGACTGGCCTTGGTAATGGCGCGACAGCCGATATTGAGAATATAGGGCAGTCTTTTGCCAACCGCACCGTAGAGGGATTCATGCATATACACGATCCCCTGACCTGAAGAGAAGTTGGTCGCACGCAGACCGGTCATGGCCATGCCGGCGGTCACGCTCGCGGCAGCATGTTCCCCTTCCGGCTCGATAAAAATCAGGGGGCGACCCGAGATATTGAGATGTCCCTTGGCCGTCTCCTCCGCCCAGTACTCACCCATCTGGGTCGAGGGTGTGATCGGGTAGGCGCCTGCCGCATCACTGGCCTCGCGTTCACACATGATCACCGCACCGTTTCCGTCGGTGGACATGCGCATGCCGGGATACTTAAACTTTTTTTCCTGCGTTTTTCTCATCATGACCAATTTCTCTCGCTAACCGCCTCAGCCGTGCAACGTGATCACGGGTGAACGTGTTCCACTCCCGTGGCGCTCCCGGCTAAGACACTAACATTCCAACCCTGTTATCCCCTCGGCAGCGGCTCCATACGAAGGATCTTCCTGGCACCCAGCCCCTTAACCGTTTTATGGTCCTCGATCCACACGATGGCACCTGTCGGACATCGTTCAATGGCCACCTTGGAGGCGAGTTCGTTCTTCGAAAAGTCGATTACCGCCAGATTGGCCTCCATCTGGATCAGGCCCTCCGGTGCATCAGCGACACAGCGGGCACAGGCGGTACATGCAACCTCACAATCGTGCTCGGCCTCGTCCCCCTCCGACAGGCTCTTGCACGCCACCCAAAGCTTGTGGGTAACCGGCTGGATGGAAAAAAGATCCTTTGGGCACACTTCGACGCAATCGCTGCAGGCCACACAATGGTCTTCGTCCACGACCGGCAGGCCGTATTTGTTCATACGGATGGAATCGAATTCGCACACCGTTTTGCAATCACCCAGCCCCAGGCATCCCCATGTACAACCTTTGCCGCCTCCGGAGACGAGCGCCGCGGCCCGGCAGGATTCCAAGCCCGAATATTCGACCCGGAAATAGGCCACGTGGGCACCCCCGGCGCAGGCAAGCCGTGCCACGCGCTGGGTGTGATCGCCCAGCTCCACACCCAGATACTCAGCGATTTCCTCGGTCATCACCTGAGAGTTTGGGGTACAGAGGGCCGGATCGATTTCCCCTTTGACCAGTGCTTCCGCGAAAGGCCGGCAACCTGGTTTACCACAGGCGCCGCAGTTTGCGTGGGGAAGCATCTCCACAACCTCTTCAATACGAGGATCTTCGTAGACGTAAAGTTTTCGGTTTGCCAGCGCAAGAATGGATGCCAGAACAATGCCCAGGCAAAGCATGAACCCTGCGGCGCTGGCAATATCGAGAAACGCCATTGGCCCGATACCTCCACCTGTCGAAACAGCCGCCGATGAGAGTGATTACGATTCTTATTTAACACAAGAACTGCATGGTTGATTGGAAAGTACCAAGCTCTGATATTTTAATCAACGAAAACTTATATTCTTATATTGCTAGGCAGATCAGTGGCACCGGGTCAACTAATGACCCTGCTCTGGGCAGTGTATTTTCTGCTTTGATGCCATTAGCAATAGGCCACAATCATTAGCAATGGGCCACAATTATTCTATTCAGCATTTCAATTATCTTGATTTTTACTATTGAGAAAGCAAATATACGATCGATGGCATCACCCACCCCTGTCTACTACAAGCAAAACCGGCTCAAGCAGCTAAGGGCGTTTTGTCACGCCGCCCAAACCGGCAGTATCAGCGAGGCCGCGGAAAGAATCTTTCTCAGCCAGCCAACGGTGACCCTTCAAATCCAGGCCCTGGAAAGAGAGCTTGAGACGGTCCTCTTCGAACGCCGGGGGCCCAAGATAAGGCTTACCCCCCAGGGGGAGATACTGCTGAAGCTGGCCCTTCCACTGGTAGAGGGGATGGACAAGCTCCACGAAACATTTGCGGCGCAGCAGGGACTGCTCGAATCCGGAGAACTCAAAATAGCCGCAGGGGAATCGACCATACTCAATGTCATCCCGGAGCCGCTGAAGCAGTTCTCCCGCCGTTATCCAAAGATTACGGTGAGACTGCAAAACGTGACAGGGGGGCGTGACGGCTTATCCAGGTTACGGGCTGACGAAGTGGATTTCGCGGTAGGTGCCATGCCCGACGTCCCTGAGGACATCATCTACAAGCCTCTGATCACTTACTCACCCGTACTTATCGTACCCCTGAATCATCCTCTGGCGGAGAAAGCGTCTGTAACCCTGAAAGACGTGAGCCCCTATGACCTGATTCTGCCATCACCAAGCCTTACCACCTGGCGAATGGTGGACCTGGTCTTTCGCCAGCACGAACTAATCTTCCGCTCCAATCTCGAGGCCGGCGGTTGGGAGGTGATCAAGAGGTATGTGGAAATGGGGATGGGTGTCTCCATCGTGACCGACCTGTGCCTCACCGGCAATGAGAAGCTGGTCAGATACCCGATGGACAGTTACTTCCCTAAACGTACCTATGGAATGGTACTGCGGCGTGGCAAGTATCTCTCGCCCCAGGCGCGGAAGTTTATTGAGATAATGGGGGACTGTTACGCGACTGGAAAATGACGTGTCCCGGCGGTGAAGCTGATAACCTGTTCAGCTGATCGCCGACAGTCATGGGAGGCTGTCGGACACGACTCACTCACCCAGTGCCAGTTCCACCTCGATGGTCTTACGCCCCCAAACCATCTGTTCCCGCTGCAAACCGATCTTGACACGATCCCCCGGGACTTTATCCAACAGGGCTAATTTGATATCAGACATCTTTCTCACCGGGATACCATCCAACTTTACGATCACGTCTTTCTTTTTCAGACCTGCCGTTGCCGCTGCTCCGTCGGATACCATTTCACTGATCTGCATGCCATCTTCGACGGGCATTAGAAACACACCCATCATTCCGCGCTTTGGGAGTTCCGCGGGTGCGGGGTAGACCACGAAATCCGCAACACCGGGTCTAATGGGTATGTTGTCCGCCGGCAGCACGATTGAGAAGCGCTCCGGCAGGCGGCGATGGACACGGATCGGGATGCCGGATCCGAACATCAGATGACCCGACCCCGCCAACACCACCATTCGCTTGCGGGGGCTCACCTTAAGATATTGGGCCACCTGTTCCGCCATTCCCTCGTCCCACAGCAACTGCACATCCTCAAACCGATTAAAATCCTGGTTCTTACTGTGCGGGTGCTGGGAAAACACCTTGCGCAGGCGTTCTCTGTAGACCAGGTCCGACCTGTCTATTTCCGAGGGAACCATGGATTTCTCTTTTTCATCCAGGCCGGCGATTCCCACTGCCGAGGCCCGTTCGGTGAGTTCCCGGGGCAGGTTCAGGGCAATCAGCGGAATACCGTTGCGGCGGGCGAATTCCAGAATCGGCCGATACAGCCGGTAGTCATATTGCCAGCGCTCGTACCATTCGCTGCGGGCGAGCATTTCCCGCTCGTCCAGCGTTCCCGCTATATAGTCATCCAGCACTGCCTGGAAAGGCTGCTGGAAAAATTCCATGCCGATGGCCATGTCGGGATCGGCTGCATACAGACGCTTGATGATTTCCAGCTGGTTTAGATGATGACCGTAGACATCATGAGCTTCGCCCACGTACACGACCCGGCTGTCCGACAATACAGGAATAATCTCATCCAGAGCGGCTGGCGAACGCAGATCGAGAACCTTGGACTCCACCGGTATCCCTGACACTCCCTGATCGCCCTGGAGACTGCCGCTGATGCCCTCCTGCACATTGTTCGCATTGCACGCGCCGATCAGCAATGAAACAGACAAAACGGGCAACAGCCGGGTCCGGGATTTTCTCGACATTCTGTACATCCAGTGAAACATAAACCTGCTCAAATCGAATTACCGCTGGTTGTGACAGTCTCACACTGGGATAATTCCTGCAAACCCGAAAACCATGAATATAATCTCCAATAGAATCACCATCAGCTTCCTGATACTCCTGCTTCCCTGCATAGCTGTGGCGTCAGAGTCCACCCCGGCGGTACATCACGATCTCAACGTTGAGCTGAATCCCGATGAATCATCTCTGGTGGTCAAAGACGCCATAACCTTTCCGGAGGCTGTCACCTCAATCGAGTTCATGCTCCACGGAGGGCTCAGACTCGAGAGCCTGACCAATTCGGCAGTGCTGACAAAACTTGGCCGAATTCGCGGCCCTGTTCCGGTCGATGCCTATCGCGTACGATTCAGCAGCCCCTCGCACTCTTTCAAGGTCCGCTATGCGGGCAGGATCCACCACCCATTGCAATCCCCATCGGGCAGGCCCGGTGACAGGCGTCGATCAACGCCCGGCGATATCTCCAAACAGGGAGTATTTCTAGGGGCTGCGAGCTACTGGTATCCGGTAATCGCTGACCGGCTGGTGGTGTTTCGCATGAAGTCCCGGCTGCCTGCGGGGTGGACCGCTGTAAGCCAGGGGAAAACGTTGCAGGGAAGCGATGGCTGGGTGGAAACAAACCCCCAGGATGAAATCTACCTGATAGCGGCTGAGTTTCACCGCTATCTTCGAAAGACCGAGGTGGCGGAGGCCCAGGTTTATCTCAGAACCCCGGACCCGAATCTGGCCGATCGTTATCTCCGCGCAACCGAACAGTATCTGCAACTCTACAGCCGGCTCATCGGACCCTACCCTTACTCCAAATTCGCCCTGGTGGAAAACTTCTGGGAAAGCGGCTACGGAATGCCTTCCTTCACGCTGTTGGGACCCGGGGTCATTCGACTGCCGTTCATTCTGCATTCATCCTATCCCCATGAAATTCTCCATAACTGGTGGGGTAACAGCGTCTATGTGGATTACAGGACGGGCAACTGGAGCGAAGGGCTGACCTCATACCTTGCCGACCACCTGATCCGCGAGCAGCAGGGTAAGGGAGCGGCATACCGACGCGACACACTGCAAAAGTATGCCGACTATGTGGCTGAGGAAAATGATTTCCCCCTCGAACAATTTCGGGGCCGTCATGGAGAGGCCAGCCAGGCGGTCGGTTACGGCAAGACGCTGATGCTGCTGCACATGCTGCGCAGGCAGTTGGGAGATCGCCGGTTTATAGAAGGCTTGCGCCTGTTCTATGACGAAAACCGGTTCCGTACCGCGGGGTTCGACGACCTCAGGCTGGCCCTTGAAAAAGCTGGAGGACAGGATCTGTCGTATCTGTTCCGACAATGGACGTCACGCACGGGGGCACCCCGATTGGAACTCCATGCACCCGGAGTGGAAGAATCCTCCGACGGATATCGATTGACCGGGCAACTGCGCCAGGTACAGCCGGAGCCGGCATTTCGAATCAGAGTACCAATTTTCATTCAACTTCAGGGCGAAACAGAACTTTTGCAAATCAACCTGGAGATGAGCGACAAGCAGTTGCCGCTGGACATCCTCCTTAAGAAGCGCCCCCTGAGAATAACCGTCGATCCGGAATTTGACCTCTTCAGGAGACCCGATCCAAGTGAGATACCCAGTTCCCTGGGTCAACTGTTCGGTGCAGAGGAGATGACCTTGATTCTCCCCTCTGCAGCACCTGAAAAGCTCAGGCAGGCTTATCAGGATCTTGCCGCAACCTGGTCCAACGGCGTGAGCGGGGTCAATAGGGTATGGGACAACAAGCTGAAACATCTGCCCAAAGACGATGCTGTCTGGATACTGGGATCGGAGAACCTTTTTACCGACGATTTTTACCAGGCCGCCAGGGAACAGGTAAACCGCCCTTCCCGGCCCGGCCTGGAACTTGAGGGCAGGGATTTTTCCGTCGATCAGTTCAGTTTTGCCATGACGGCACGTGTTCCGGACAGGCCGGAGCAGGCCATAGCTCTGCTCTCGCTGCACGATGCCGAGGCGATGCCCGGCCTCGCCCGCAAACTGCCCCACTACAGCAAATACAGCTATACCTTGTTCGAAGGGGATCGACCCACCAATGTACTGAAAGGCCAGTGGCAGGTCACCGAGTCCGCCCTTTCCATTGATCTGACTGAGGGGGAAAGTCACCGGCTGATTCCGATACCCGATTCAAAACCGCTGACCGACAGCCTGGGCAGTAATCCCGACTCCTAGTGGGTCGCGCGGATAATAATGTAACGCTCAGCCAGCTTACAAGCCCTATCAACAAGGCGCACGAGTGCAGGACTGGCCATAGCCAATTCAAGCGAGTGCAACGCAGTGGATAGGGCTTGTAAGCTGGCCCGAAGGGAGCCTCTCTCATACGTCACGGCGGTGTTGAGGTCATTTGACATAGAGTGGCTATGCCTGCAT
>JAQYVO010000271.1 GCA_030145425.1 Chromatiales bacterium
GGTATTCGGTCGCCGGCTCTATCTGCCTGAGATCAATGCCCGAAACGGGCAGCGCCGCGCCGCGGCGGAAAGGACGGCCATCAACGCCCCCATGCAGGGCACTGCCTCGGATATCATCAAGCGTGCCATGCTATCCCTTGACCACTGGATCCAGGAAACCGCACCTCCCCTGCGCATGATCATGCAGGTTCACGATGAGCTGGTGTTCGAGATCCGCGAGGAAGTCCTGGACAACGCCTGTGCCCATATCAGCAATACCATGGAATCCGCCGCCAGCCTGAAGGTGCCGCTACTGGTGGACGTGGGCATCGGCGACAATTGGGATGAGGCGCACTGAGCTTGGTGATCCCTGCGTTTCGCTTTGCTCAACGCAGGCTACGATCTAGGGCCTAGTAGGGCCTAGTAGGGCCTAGGGCCCAGGGCCGAGGAAGAGGGGGGCACTCGGGTTTGGTGCTCATTGGCCGGAAACTGGCAGGAGATGCTGCATAAGTTTCTCTTGCAACCCTATATAGGCACGAATTAGCATCCCTTGGCCCTTGGCCCTTGGCCCTTGGCCCTTGGCCCTTGGCCCTTGGCCCTTGGCCCTTGGCCCTTGGCCCTTGGCCCTTGGCCCTTGGCCCTTTTTTTAATACCTGTGCGGAACTCTCAGGAATCACCCTGGTCCTAACTGATACGCGTCTTTGGACGCCGAGCCGCTTTTCCCCGAGCGGCTCTCTAACCGGCTACCCCTGCCGGTGTGTGAGATCCTGAGTATCCTACTCCCCTTGGATACCAGGATCTTTTTTTTGCTCTGTGTTTCCCAGTCCGAACCAGGTGTCCAGGGTATTGTGGGCCTCATCGATGCCCTGGCGCTTCAGGGTAGAAAAGGCCTGGGCCGAGAAATCCGAACCATAGTCAGCAATTTCCCGTCTGACAAGGAGCAGACTGCTCTTGGCTGCCCCCCTTTTCAGCTTGTCGGCCTTGGTCAGCAGGAGGTGGACTGGCAGTCCCCTGTGAGTGCTCCACTCCAGCATCTGCAGGTCAAACGCCTTGAGCCCGTGGCGGATATCCACCATTAAAACAATGCCCCGGAGACACCGGCGTCCCTCCAGATAACCCGCCAGGCTCTCCTGCCACCGCTCTTTAACCGCTTCCGCCACCTTAGCGTAACCGTAACCCGGAAGGTCGACGATCCGCCGTTGTTCATCCAGTGCGAAGAAGTTGATCAACTGGGTCCGCCCTGGCGTCCTGCTGATGCGCGCGAGGTTCTTCTGCTGGCACAACAGGTTGATGGCACTGGATTTTCCGGCGTTGGATCGGCCTGCGAAGGCAATCTCTGCGCCTTCGTCGGGGGGCGCCTGTGAGATGTTCGCGGCACTGGTGAGAAAGCGGGCCTGATGGTAGAAGGGATTCATTTTGAATGTTCACGTACACTTGAGACCGGCACAGACGATTCCTCAGAGTAATAACTCCCTCTCCCTGTTCTTCCCCCCTGTAGGGCCGAATTCATTCGGCCAACAGCCGGTCAAGCATCGGTCGAATAAATTCGACCCTACAGTTCGTTCCGGGTCCATCGACCCGATCGGCCCCCGGACTTTTCCAGCAGCCGCACCCCGTCGATCACCATTCCCCGATCCACCGCCTTGCACATGTCGTAGATGGTGAGCAGGGCCACCTGGGTGGCGCACAGGGCCTCCATCTCCACCCCGGTCTGGCTGCGCGTCTCAACCCGGGCCTCACAGTGAACACCGGGAAGTTCAGGATCGGTAGTGAGCTCGATAGTCACATGGGTCAGGGCCAGCGGGTGGCAAAGGGGCACCAGATCGGAGGTTTTCTTGGCAGCCATGATGCCGGCTACCCGGGCGATTCCAAGGACGTCCCCTTTCTTGTGTCCGCCTGCACGGATCGTATCCAGGGTTTCGGCCTGCATCCGGATTCGGCCTTCGGTGACGGCAATGCGATGGGTGGTGTCTTTTCCCCCCACATCCACCATATGGGCCTCGCCGGATTTGTTGAAATGGGTCAGTTTAGTCATCAGGTTTTTGGGCTTGTTTTGACAGGCCCTATAGAAATCCCGCTTCCCGCTCTATGCTCTTGGACAACTCACAGACCTCGAAATCCAGGGCCTCAAGATCCGCCATGACATAAGTGGCGGGGTCGGTGCCCACCCCCCCCACGGTACCCGGATTTACCAACAGCGTTTTGCCACCCTTCATGTTCGGCACCCACTGGACCTTGGCCTTGTGACTGTGACCGCAGCAGACCAGGTCCCAGTTTCCCGTGGCTGCCATGGCCCTGGCGTAGTGGGGGTAATGGACCAGGAATATCCGCTTGTCGTGGAGCGTAATCCCGGCATCCATCCCATGGTAGTGGATGAGGTTGTCGGGGCGGGTGGCCATCTGTCCGAGGGAATAGAGATCACCGGTATTGTTGCCGTGGATCAAGTGCACCTGCAGGCGGTGCTTGAGCAGACACTTGAGTGTGCTGGGGGCCACCACGTCGCCGCAGTGCAGCACCATCTCCGCACCGTTGGACTTGGCCTCCGAGACCGCGGCGTCCAGCAGGGGGATATGGTCGTGGCTGTCAGACAGGATACAGACTTTCATGGAACAGGACTTCTCTGGCAGAAGTGATCGTGAGGCCGGTGGCTTTGCTCAGAAATTGGGTTTTTCCGGAGCCTCATCGTGCATTTTGATACTGGCCAGGATTTCCTGTTTCGCTTCGTCGATGCCGGCCCAGCCCCCGACGCGGACCCATTTCCCTTCGTCCAGGTCCTTGTAGTGCTCGAAGAAATGGGAAATCTGGCCTAATGTCACCTCCGGGATGTCCCGGAAATCCTGTATGTCGCGATACAGGCGTGAAAGCCGGTCGATAGGCACGGCCAGCACCTTGGCGTCATCGCCGGATTCATCGGCCATCTTCAACACGCCGATCGGCCGGCATTCAACCACCGAGCCGGGAATCAGGGGGTAAGTGGTCAGCACCAGCACGTCCACCGGGTCTCCGTCCTTGGATAGGGTGTGGGGGACGTAGCCGTAGTTGCAGGGGTAGTGCATGGCCGTGTTCATGAACCGGTCGACAAACATGGCGCCCGTCTCCTTGTCCAGTTCGTACTTCACCGGATCTGCATGCGCCGGAATCTCCACGATGACGTTAATCTCGTTGGGAACATTCTTGCCGGGTGTGACTCGGTCCAGATTCATAGCGGTGACGGCCCTGAAAAGAAAAAGGAGGCCGGCATGATAAACCGGACCTCCTGTTTTATCAAAATAACTTATTAGCCCTCCGGATGCCGTCCCGTGACGGCATCCGGGGGCATTGAGACTACTGTGCCACTGGGAGAAGGGGAATCATCAGCAGTGCGACGATGTTGATGATCTTGATCAGCGGGTTGATCGCGGGACCTGCCGTGTCCTTGTAGGGGTCGCCGACGGTGTCGCCGGTAACGGCAGCCTTGTGGGCATCCGAACCCTTACCGCCAAAGTTGCCGTCCTCGATGTACTTCTTGGCATTGTCCCAGGCGCCGCCGCCCGCGGTCATGGAGATGGCTAAGAAGATACCGGTGACGATGGAACCCAAGAGAACGCCGCCCAGGGCCTCGGGGCCCAGAATCAGGCCCACCGCGATGGGAACCAGGATCGGCAGCAGGGAGGGGATGATCATTTCCTTGATGGCGGCTATGGTGAGCATGTCCACGGCCTTGGAGTAATCCGGCTTCTGGGTGTGGTCCATGATGCCGGGCATCTCCCGGAACTGACGCCGCACCTCGTTGACGATACCTCCCGCGGCACGGCCCACGGCCTCCATGGCCATGGCGCCAAACAGGTAGGGCACCATGCCGCCGATGAACAGGCCGATGATCACCATATGGTTCGACAGGTCGAAGCTTACCGTGTGACCCGCGGCTTCCAGCCCGTGGGTGTAGTCGGCAAACAGCACCAGGGCCGCCAGGCCCGCGGATCCGATGGCATAGCCCTTGGTCACCGCCTTGGTGGTGTTGCCGACGGCATCCAGGGGATCGGTGATATTGCGGATCTTCTCGTCAAGTTCAGCCATCTCGGCAATGCCGCCGGCATTGTCGGTGATGGGGCCGTAGGCGTCGAGGGCGACGATGATGCCGGTCATGGAGAGCATGGCGGTGGCGGCGATGGCAATGCCGTAGAGCCCGGCGAGGTCATGGGCACCCCAGATGGAGGCACACACGACGAGCACCGGCAGGGCGGTCGACTTCATGGAGACCCCGAGGCCGGCAATCACGTTGGTGCCGTCACCGGTGGTTGAGGCTTCCGCGATGTGTCTGACCGGAGAGTATTCGGTAGCGGTGTAATACTCGGTGATGACCACCATGGCGGCGGTCAGCACCAAACCGATCAGGGAGGCGCCGAACAACTGCATGGTGGTGTAGACGCCGTTGTTACCCATGAAATAGTCAGTGACGAAGTAGAAGGCTATGGCGGAAAGCCCGCCGGCGACCGCCAGGCCCTTGTAAAGGGCGATCATTATCTTGGCGTCACCTTCTTTCGTCTTCACGAAATAGGTGCCGATCACCGAAGCGATGATAGAGACGCCGCCCAGGACAAGGGGATAGATCATGGCGGCTGTACCCGCTTCCTGGAGCACCAGCCCCCCGAGCAGCATGGTGGCCACGATGGTGACCGCGTAGGTCTCGAACAGGTCGGCGGCCATGCCGGCGCAGTCACCCACGTTGTCGCCTACGTTGTCGGCGATGACGGCCGGGTTGCGGGGGTCGTCCTCGGGGATGCCGGCCTCGACCTTGCCCACGATGTCGGCACCCACGTCGGCGCCCTTGGTGAAGATACCGCCGCCGAGTCGGGCGAAGATGGAGATCAGAGAGCCCCCGAAGGCAAGCCCTACCAGTGCGTGCAGCGGGTCGTTGTAGCCGACGGCAAGCAGTATCCAGTAGTAACCCGCGACACCGAGAAGCCCAAGACCCACCACCAGCATGCCGGTGATGGCGCCGCCGCGGAAGGCGACCTGTAGTGCGGCATTTATGCCGTCGTTGGCCGCCTGGGCCGTGCGCACATTGGCGCGGACGGAGATGTTCATGCCGATGTAGCCGGCGGCCCCGGAGAGTACGGCGCCCAGGGCGAATCCAATGGCGGTGGCGATGTCGAGACCGAGCCAGAGGGCAATGAACACGACCCCCCCTACCACACCAATGGCCATGTATTGCCGGTTGAGATAGGCCAGGGCCCCTTCCTGGATGGCCGCTGAGATCTCCTTCATCCGGTCCGTGCCTTGCGGCAGGGCCAGAATCCATTTAACTGAAATAATGCCGTAAACCAGCGCAGCGATGGCACACGCCAAGGCAAACATGAGTCCACCTGTCATAATGAGTCTCCTAAAAAAATCGAGGTCGTGATTGTTATTGCAAAGAGCATAATTTTGCCAGAAAGCCCGGGCATTATCCGTTAATTTTCCCTGTCAGGCCAATCTCCAGGCTTTACCGCCGGAAAATCCTGGTTCTAACCAGGGTAAATACTGAATTAAGGGACCCCAAGGGGTCCCCTTTCGGAGGTGCGCTCCATGCCATAGTCAGCTGAGTTCGAATTCCGGGAGCTTTTTCTCCGTGATTTCGTTCTTCATGGTGACGTAATCCGGCATGCCGTTGCGGTAGGGGGGATACGCCTCTCCCTCTATCAACGGGTAGAGATATTCCTTGCACGCGGCGGTGATGCCGAACCCGTCCCCGGTTATAAACTCTTTAGGCATCATCTTTTCCACGTTGGCCACCTCTGAGAGGGAGGCCTTCCCGATCTCCCAGACGTAGGGATCGCTGGATTTGCGCACCACAGTCGGCATGATCGAGTTTTGGCCCTTGATGGCAAACTCCACAGCGGCCTGGCCCAGAGCATAGGCCTGAGCCACATCGCTTTCGGAGGCCAGATGGCGCGCCGCACGCTGCAGATAGTCCGCCACCGCCCAGTGGAACTTATAACCCAGGGCGTCCTTGAGCATATTGGCAACGACGGGCGCAGCGCCTCCCAGCTGGGCGTGACCAAAAGCGTCACGGGTACCCTGCTCGGCCAGGAACTTGCCGTCGGGCCAATGGGCGCCCTCTGAGACCACTACCGTCACATAACCGAATTTTTCCACTTTTTCCCGGCAGTTGGCAATGAACGCCTCTTGGTCGAACTCCACTTCGGGAAACAGTATCACCACCGGGATGCCATGGTCCTCCACCAGTCCGCCAGCGGCGGCGATCCATCCGGCATGACGGCCCATGACCTCGATGACGAACACCTTGGTGGATGTCTTGGCCATGGAGCGCACATCGAAGGAGGCCTCCAGGGTGGAGACGGCAATATACTTGGCGACCGAACCGAAGCCGGGGCAGTTGTCGGTAATCGGCAGGTCGTTATCCACGGTTTTGGGTACATGGATGGCCTGAACCGGGTACCCCATCTTCTCCGAGAGCTGGGATACCTTGTAGCAGGTGTCGGCAGAGTCTCCGCCGCCGTTGTAGAAGAAGTAGCCGATATCATGGGCCCTGAACACCTCGATCAGGCGTTCGTACTCCCTTTTGTTTTCTTCCAGACTCTTGAGCTTGAAACGGCAGGACCCGAAGCCCCCGGAGGGAGTGTGGCGCAGTGCCGCGATGGATTCCGCCGATTCCTGGCTGGTGTCTATGAGTTCCTCGGTTAACGCGCCGATGATGCCGTTGCGGCCGGCAAAAAGCTTGCCTATTTGGTCAGGGTGCTTGCGTGCCGTCTCTATGACGCCGCAGGCGGAGGCATTGATGACAGCGGTAACACCGCCGGATTGTGCATAAAACCCGTTTTTCTTACTCATACTGACTTCCTTAAGCTCGTTTGATTTTTACTCTCTGATTCCAGCGGTTTCCAGGCCGCTGACCCTGGTTCAACCATTCCCGTTTCAGATGTCCCCGCGCTCCTTCGCCTCGTGGTCCGCCTGGGCCTGCAGCAGGGAGACCACGCACTCGGCGATATCCGAGTACTCGTGGACGCCGGTGCCGTACTGCTGGTAGGGGCGGTAGAAGAATTGAGAGCGGTACTTGCGGGTGCCGGTCTTGAACATGACGAAATGACAGCCGCTTCTCTCCCAATACCAGACGGGACAGGATGTTACATCCCTGTCCGATGGCCGAAGGCGAATATCTGCATCGGCGATCTGCAGCTCGACCGGCTCCTTGTACCGCTCCTGCAGGGTGGTGCGGATGACCCAGGTTTCGCTTTCGCTGATATCGGGAACTTCTTGCATGATCAGCCCGTCGTCCGTAGTGGAATGGGGGATAACCGGTTTACCCAACCCGTGAACAGCTCCATTGACATTGTGGGAATTCTGCGGCTACTTTAATCGATCCTGCTTATCAGCTTCCAATGCAATTGTTGGATGCCGCCATGGATTTTGTTGATTTCAAATAAATTCAATGGCATATAACATATAATAAGAATCTTGGTCGAGGCCAGCTGTTGAAGCTGGTGAAATAAGAATAACCTGAATGATGGAATAGCGGTATGAGAATTGTCTTGCTGGGTCCGCCGGGTTCCGGCAAGGGTGTCCAGGTCGAAAAACTTAAAGAGCGGTACCGGTTTCCGGTCATCTCCACAAGCACATTGCTGAGGGAGGCCGGGCGGGGCAACACCGCCACTGGAAAAGAGGTTCAGGCCTATCTGGATGTGCGCCAGCAGGTGCCGGACGAGGTCGTGTGTCAGGTATTGAAGGAGCGTTTTAGCCAGATGGATCACCAGGATGGATTCCTGCTGGTTGGGTTCCCGCGAACCGCAGCCCAGGGTGCCGGCCTGGACGAAATGCTGAATGGACTGGGGCGCCCCCTGGATCTGGTGCTTCTTCTAGAGGGTGACCATGATTATTTTATGGAGAGGCTGGAGGGACGTCAGTTCTGCAAGTCCTGTGGCGCGGTATACAATGTTTTTTCCAACCCCCCACGAGTGGAAGGGGGTTGCGACAAGTGCGGCGGGCAGGTCAGAAAACGTGCCGACGACAACGAGGAAACCATTTCCAACCGGATGCGCATCTACGAACAGCAGTCCGCATCCCTGATTCAGTACTACCGCCTGCAGGGCAAGATCAGGTCGGTTTCGGGGAAGGGCGATCCGGATGCCGTCTATACATCCCTCTGCGAGGCGATAGATGAATGGGTCCCTTCAGTGAGGAGCGCCGGGGAGGATGCCAAACCGGAAAAAGCCCAAGTAGATGCCAAGCCCGGCACAAAGGCAGTCCCATCAGTCGAAAAAGTCCTTTCGACCAAAAAAACCACTGCCGCTAAGAAGGCACCTGCGGCAAAAGCGTCACCCGCCGCGGCCAAGAAGGCCCCCGTGGCTAAGAAGACACCCGCGGTCAAGAAGGCACCCGTGGTCAAGAAGAAACCCCTGGCCAAAAAGAAACCCGTGGCCAAGAAGGCATCCGTGGCCAAGAAGGCACCCGCGGTCAAGAAGAAACCTGCGGTCAAGAAGGCACCCGTAGCCAAGAAGAAGCCCGTAGCCAAGAAGAAACCCGTAGCCAAGAAAAAGCCCGTAGCTAAGAAGAAACCCGTAGCCAAGAAGAAACCTGCGGCTAAGAAGGCTAAGAAGGCACCAGCAGGAAAAAAAGGTCATCCGGGAAAAAGTAAAAGGCGAGGAAAAAGCACAGCCCATTGAATATTGGATATAGTTGGGCCAATTTCTGGTTAGCAGTTACTCTGCTTCACCCCTGATTAAGTGGGTGAATCGACATATTCAACAAAGCGCATTGCATCTGCCAGCAGAACCGTGGGGTCGAATTCATTCGACCAATTCGACTTAACTCCCAAACAATTTGGCCAGCCGAAGCCCCGGGTCGGCCGCCCGCATGAATGCCTCGCCGACCAGAAATCCGTTGACACCGTGTTGTCGCATCAGGGAAACGTCCGTTTTCTCGTTGATCCCGCTCTCGGTGATCAGTATCCGGTCCTTGGGAATCCGTTCCAGAAGGTCCAGGGTGGTCCGCAGGTCGAGGGTAAAATCGCGCAAGTCCCTGTTATTAATTCCAATAAGCCGGTTTTTCATCCCCAGGGCCCGCTCCAGTTCCATGCCATCGTGCACCTCTATGAGGACATCCATGCCAAGCTGGTGCGCCAGATCGTTCAATTCGCGCATCCGGTCATCATCCAGGCAGGCGGCGATAAGCAGAATACAATCCGCACCGATCCCCCGCGCCTCGTAGACCTGGTAAGGATCGATAATGAACTCTTTGCGCAGCACCGGTAAACGGCAGGCCGCCCGGGCCTGTCGAAGGTACTCGTCGCTTCCCTGGAAAAAATCCCGGTCCGTCAGCACCGACAGGCAGGCCGCGCCACCATTTTCATAACTCTCGGCAATTTCTGCAGGTCTGAAATCCTCCCGGATCACCCCCTTGCTGGGCGAGGCCTTCTTGATCTCTGCAATCACTCCCGGACGGCCCTCGTGGATTTTTGCCTCGATGGCGTCGGCAAAGCCCCGAACCGGACTGGCTCCGCTGCACTTTTCCCTCAAGCGTTCGAGGGGCAGCACCCGGGTGCTCTCATCGATCTCCTGCCGCTTGCGGTACAGGATCTTTTTCAAGATATCAGGGGTGTTGCTCATTTCACTGGTCTAATCGCATTTTCTCTATCATCTCAAAATCTGTGCAACTCTTCACAAGACGAACCGCAGAGGCGCAGAGACACAGAGAAAACTTAAAAGGGAGGTAACAATTCAGTCGACAATCGACAGATGCGGCAGTGAGCTGAATAATTAAAAAGATCATTCTCTGCGTCTCTGCGCCTCTGCGGTTCAATCACATCGTCTTTTCATTAGGGGTCAGTCCCAGAGGTCTGTGCTCAGATATCGTTCACCGGTGTCGGGCAGCATTGCCAGCAGTATCTTGTCCCTGAATGCCTCCCGGCGAGCGATTTTGAGCATTCCCGCCACGGCGGCTCCCGAGGATATGCCGACGAATATACCTTCCCGGCGCGCCAGGGAACGGGCGCTCTCATAGGCCTCTTCCGTGGTGATCTGCAGGATATCGTCATAGCTGGAGGTGTCCAGGATCTCGGGTATGAATCCCGGTGCGGTGCCCATAATCTTGTGTTTCCGGGCAATACCTTGGGAGAGCATCGGTGAATCGGCCGGCTCGGTGGCGATGACGGCCAGTTCGGGATTGTGTTCCCGGAGGTACCTGCCCAGCCCGGTGATGGTGCCACCGGTGCCGGTGGTACATATGACCGCATCGAGATCAAAGCCGAAGTCGTTCCATATTTCGTCGGCTGTGGCCTTGTGCGCCGCCGGGTTGGCAGGGTTGAAGTGCTGCCCCACAAAGAACCATCCCTTTTCTTTCGCCAGTCGCCTGGCTTCCTCGATCGCACCCTTGGTACCCAGTTCAGCCGGTGTCAGGATGAGCTCGGCGCCGAATGCCCGCATGATGGCCGTACGTTCCCGGCTCATGTCCGCAGCCATAACGAAGACGGCGCGATAACCCTTCTTCGCCGCCACCATGGCCAGTCCGATACCGGTGTTGCCCGAAGTGGGTTCGATGATCACGTCACCCGGCTTGATGAGGCCTTCGCTCTCGGCCTGCTCGATCATATTCAGGGCAGGGCGATCCTTGACTGAGCCGGCGGGATTGAAACTTTCCACCTTGACCCAGAGTTCCGCCGCCAGGCAGTCGGGGGGCGTATTCAGGCGGATCACCGGCGTATTGCCGATGGCCTGGAGGATGCTGTCGTATTTCACTTAATCGAAACTCTCTTAATCGAAACCCTGGGTCATGATGACCAGTTGGTCCAGACGGTTTCTCGCTTCGCCGCTCGAGATAGTCTCGTCCGCCCGTTCGACACCTTTTGCCAGGCTCGACTCCAGACCGGCGGCATAGATGGCGGCGCCCGCGTTCAAAGCAACGATGTTGCGGGCGGGCCCCGCAACATCCTCCAGAACGGAGCGAATGATGGAGAGGCTTTCCTGGGCGTCCGCGGCCTGGATCGTGGCGATGGGCGTGCGCTTCATGCCGAAATCCTCCGGCTGAATGCTGTAACGCCGTACCCGGCCATCCTTGAGTTCCGCGATTTCGGTCTTGTCGCCGATGCTGATCTCATCCATGCCATCCCTCGAATGGACGACCAGCACATGACGGCTGCCCAGTTTCTGCATCACGCTGGCGAGGGGTTCCAGCAGTTCCTCGGAAAAAACGCCAATGAGCTGATTGGGCACCCCGGCGGGGTTGGTTAGCGGACCGAGCACGTTGAAGATCGTCCGGACGCCCATCTCCCGGCGTGGGCCGATGGCATGTTTCATGGCGCTGTGGTGACCCGGGGCGAACATGAAGCCGACCCCGACTTCCCGTACACAGCGCTCCACCTGTGCAGGGCTCAGGTCCAGCCGTATTCCCGCCGCCTCCAGCACGTCGGCGGAGCCGGACTTGCTGGATACGGATCTGTTGCCGTGTTTTGCCACATGGCAACCCGCCGCAGCGGCGACGAACATGGAAGCAGTGGAGATGTTAAAGGTGCCCGAGGCGTCACCGCCGGTGCCGACGATATCCACGGCATGGTCGAGGCCGTTGATATTCACGCCCGCGGCCAGTTTCCGCATCACCGAGGCCGCCGAGGCGATCTCGGTCACCGTCTCCCCCTTCATGCGCAGACCGATCAGGAAGCCCCCGATCTGTGACGGTGTTGCGCCACCGGTCATGATGCTTTGCATCACCTCGGTCATTTCCTCGCTGTTCAGGCTCCGGCGTTCGATCACCCGGCCTATCGCTTCTTGTATGTCCATCTCGAATCTCCCCATTTCTCGTAGGATGTGGTGATAGTTTTAACAGGCCCTGGCTAATGTCCCCCGATAAAGTTCCGCAGCAGGTTGTGGCCATACTCGGTCAGGATGGATTCCGGATGATACTGTACGCCCTGGATATCGAACTCCCGGTGACGGATGCCCATGATCTCGTCCACTGAGCCATCCTCACTCTGTGTCCAGGCGGTCATCTCCAGGCAGTCAGGAAGGCTTGCCCTTTCGATCACCAGGGAGTGATAGCGGGTGGCCTGATAGGGATTGGTCAGCCCACTGAACAGCCCGGTGTCTCCGTGATAAATGGGTGAGGTCTTCCCGTGCATCACCTGACGGGCATGCACAATCTTTCCTCCAAATGCCTCGCCTATGGACTGGTGCCCCAGGCAAACACCCAGAATCGGAATTTGTCCGGCGAAGGTCTTGATGGTTTCCACCGATATGCCGGCCTCTTTAGGGGTGCAGGGGCCCGGGGAAATCACAATCTGATCAGGGCGCATTTTCCTGATCTGCCCGATATCTATCTCGTCGTTGCGGCAGACTTTTACCTCAACACCGATCTCGCCGAGGTACTGAACCAGGTTGTAGGTGAAGGAGTCGTAGTTGTCGATCATCAGCAGCATGTAGAATCTATTCCATTGTTTTACATAGGAAATCTATTGGCTATCTAGCTTTGGTACCCTCTAAGATACCCGCTATTTCCATTAATACCCCATGCTTGCTAGGTGAGACTGTAAGCACAATTAGCTCATTCTCGCCAAAATCGGCTCAGACATAAACTGTGTTATTTTACTAATCACTATATTGCAAAGCAGATTCAGTCTGTGTACAGCAATGATTCACCCTAAAATCCCATATATTGCATTATTCCCACCAGCGATTCAT
>JAQYVO010000305.1 GCA_030145425.1 Chromatiales bacterium
GTGCGTTCAACCATGTCATTGACTGCGATCTCGTAGTCGGCCCACTTATCCCGGTTGCGCCAGTCCTCTTCCGTTAGTTTCCAGCGTTTGTAAGCGATTTCCTGGCGTGATTTGAAGCGCTCGAGTTGTTGTTCCGGTGTGATGTTGAGCCAGAATTTGCACAGCACGATGCCGTGTTCGACCAGTTGCGCCTCGAAGTCGTTTACTTCGGCAAATGCTCTCATCCATTCGTCTTCCCTTGCAAAACCCTCGACCCGCTCCACCAGGACCCGGCCGTACCAACTGCGGTCAAAAAAGGTTACCCGGCCGGCGCGACCCAGGTGTCGCCAGAAACGCCACAGATAATGGTGGGCACTTTCCTCATCGGAGGGGGCGGCAAACGGGATGACCTGGTAGCGACGGGCGTCAAGGGCAGCGATACAGCGGCGTACGGCACCCCCCTTGCCGCCGGCATCCCAGCCTTCGAAGACGATGAGGCTGGACACCTTGTGCTTCCAACTCTCCCGGTGCAGGTAGTTGAGCTTTGCCTGGTATCGGTTCAACTTCGACAGATAATCGTCCTTGCTCAGTGTCTGGTCCATGTTCAGGGTCGAGATGATCGTAGGCATGCCCGGTCGCGGAACCGGTTTGTTCCAGTCATCCTCTGTCCGTTCCGCCTCTTCGCCCGCGGTGGTTTGCTCAGGCTCCACGGCTGCCTTCATTTGGGCCACGACCTCTTTCACCTTCTTTCTTTGCTGCAGATGTTTTTGGACACTGTTGAGAACGGCCTTGGCCACCGCCAGACTGCTGTAGCGAAGATCACCTCCTTCAATGATGTCCCAGGGGGCCGCTCCCGTGCTGGTACGCATAATCGCCTGTTCGGCGCCGGCGACAAAGTCACTGTAAAGTCGCCAGTGGTGCCAGTCGGTCTCGGTGACCCGCCATTTTTTTTCAGGGTCTTTCTCAAGGCTCTTGAGACGCTTCTTCTGCTCGGACTTTCCCAGGTGCATCCAGAATTTCAGAATCAGGGCACCGTCATCTGCCAGGGCTTTCTCGAAGGCAATGATGCGATCCAGTTTCTCGTCAAACTCGGGTATGGATATGCGGTTGTTGACCCGCTCCAGGACGGGAGTCGAGTACCAGGAACTCAGGAAGATGCCTATGCGACCCTTGGGCGGCAGGTCCCGCCAATAGCGCCAGTACTCGGGCCGTTCCGCCTCTTCCTGGGATGGCTCGGTATAGGCATGGGTCACCAGCCATCGAGGGTCCATCCACTCGCTGAGAAGATTGACTATCTCCCCCTTACCTGCCCCGTCGACACCGGCGAAGACAAGAATGACCGGAAAATCCGCCTTTCGTAAGTCCTGCTGAATTACCAACAGTTCCTCCCGCAGGAGGGGAACCTGTTTTTTATACTCGGCCTTTGGGACCTTGCGTCCCAGTTCAGCGGTCTCGAACATGGTCATCTCCCAGTGGTCAGATGATATTGTTTCTGTAGTATGGAGTAAGTATCAGTTATTCCAAAAAATAGCTTAGACATCCAGATAATCAAGAAAAGCCGGGGTTGGAAATCCAGGCTGGAGAAAAACAGTCCTATCAATTCCTTCCTCCTTGATATGATATTCGATTTCGACTTAGGGCTCGCGAAATAATAAGTCCATGAATTTGGGGCGTCGAGGCGCCCGTCTGGCAAGGCGCGGAAACGCAGTAATATTCAGTATCTTTCAAGTTTTCGCAACGCCGCCAGACGGGATGAATCGGCGTCCCAAAACAGGGAGTTATTGTTTCGCGAGCCCTTAGTGCAATACGCTGTCTGTCCACGACGGCAGGAAGAGTGTCAG
>JAQYVO010000308.1 GCA_030145425.1 Chromatiales bacterium
TCGGTTCGAGGGCATAGAACTTCTGTGACAGCAAAAGTGCCGACAGCGTGATTGCGGCAGGTTCGGTAATTAACGAGCCCAGCAAAGGCCCCAGCGTCATGATAGCCAGCCACCAGGCGGTCAGCGAACCGCCGAGCCTCCCGGCAACCCGTGCCATCAGCGATTCGGCAAACTTGAGAACGGGACGCGTCGCGGCCAGTGTCATGATGACGACAACAAACACCGCCTCTGAGTAATTGACCTTGTGTGATACATAATCGACCGCCGTTGCCGGACCGTAGAAGCCGAAAATAGCGAGCATCAGCACGACCGCCCAGAGGCCGAACACCACCTCGACCTCGCCCAGAAAGTGCAGCAGGCGTGCATGATGTGACACCGAGATGAGTGGTGCGGTGCCGTCAGCTATCCTGGTTTCATGCGTGCGCTCTATCTCGTGCGCGGCGCGCGTAAATCGGCTGGCGGCGAAAGTGTGGGCGATCGCCAGCAAAAAGATCACGCTGGCAACCAGATTGAATGGGTTCGCTGCGATACGCGATTGCAGCCTGGGAAGTACATCCAGGGCCGCGTCGCCATACTGATCCAGTGACTGCGGGAAATCGGCTGAACTCGCTGCTGGATCATCGACCGCAGAGGCAAGACCGGGTTCGGGCAACAGGCAGGCGAGTACCACGAGGGCGATCGCGAGGCTGAGTAATCTACGCATGGCAACGACAACCAGTGTACATTCTTCCTTAGCCCCCGACCTCTTCCGGTAGCAATGTGCGGGCTATCCGCTTCAGGTAGGTGTATATCCGCTTCAGGTTCTCGAGTAGCGTCATCTCTATGCGTATGGTCTCGATGCCCTTTTCGGACCCTGCCAGAGATCGGGATTGCAGCTCTAACGCCTGGTCGAACAGGTGATCAATTTCCGCCTTCATGGTGAGCACGTCCTGTGCGGCCCTCTGATCAAGCTCCCGCACCGCCTGGATGGTCGACCCCAATGCCTGCTCGAGCTTGTCGCCAAGTTGTCGCAATAAATGCTGCATGGTCTCGCTGGGTTCGATGCCCTCGTCATCCACCCGATAGTAGAGATTGACCAGGTCGGTTTCGATGACATCGCTGATGCTTTCAAACGTGTCCGCGCCCTTCATCGACAGGGCCACATCCCGGTTCTCTTCATCGGACAGCCCTTGTTTGCGGACCCTGGCGAGATAACGCAGGATCTCGCCTTCCAGCACATCCACCTGGTCGTCCTGACGCTGGACCTGATCGAGCTTGTTGCGGTCCCGCTCCAGGAATGCATGGCGCAGGTCTGAGAACATATTAGCGACGATGTCCCCCATGCGGGCAATCTCCAGGCGTGCGCTCTGCAATGCGAGTGCGGGCGTTTCGATCAGGGCCTCATTGAGAAACTTGGGCCGGATGATGAGCTTTTCCTCTTCCGCCTTTTCCGGCACCAGCCACTGAACTATGCGACCGATCTGGGTGGTGAAGCCGATGAAGATAAAGGTATTGGCGATATTAAACAGGGTATGGGCATTGGCGATCTGGCGTGGTACCTCCGCGGCGAGACGCGCGCTGCCTTCAAGCTCCGGATGGCTTGGCGAAATCCCAGTTACCCAGCTCGCGAGCACCGAGATAAACGGCAGCCAGATCAGCACACCCGCGACGTTGAACACAACATGGGCAGTGGCAGCTCGCAGCGCCTCGCGCGACTTGCCCAGGGTGGCCAGCAACGCCGTGACGCAGGTGCCAATGTTGGCACCGAAGGCCAACGCAATCCCTGCTTCCAGGCTGATAACTCCCTGACCGGCCATGGTGATGACGATCGCAGTAGTTGCCGACGAGGACTGCACCAGAGCGGTGAATGCGGCACCGACGAGGATTCCGTAGAACACATTGTCCATGCTCGCCATAAGGTCGAGGAACGGCGGATAATTGCGCAGCGGATACATGCCATCGCCCATCAGCCCCATGCCATAGAAGATCATCCCCAGGCCCATCAGCATGCTGCCATAGTGACGAATGCGATCCTGCCTGCTTGCAAAGAGCATCAAAAAGCCGATGGCGATCATCCAGAGTGCGGCCTCCTCCACTTTGAAGGCAACGATCTGGGCCGTGATTGTGGTACCGACGTTCGCGCCCATGATGACGCCAATGGATTGGGACATGGTCATCATGCCGGTGGTCTCAAATCCTACGACTATTACCGTCGTTACCGACGAAGACTGGACCGCCGCCGTGACGAAAGCGCCGGTCAACACCCCCATGAAACGATTGCGCGTGAGGCGACTCAGCAGTACCTTCATCTCGTTGCCGAGGGCTGAGCTGAGGGCACTGGACATCTGCTCCATTCCAAACAGGAACAGGGCCAGTCCGCCGAACAGGCCTTTCGCCATATTCAGCCAATCAACGCCCTCCACCTGCGCTTCCGCGGCCAGCGCGGATGTTGCCACCAGAAAGATCAGACCCATCAGGCCCACCATGAGCAGTGGCCTGGCAATGGGACGATGGAGTGGGAATCCAAGAATCGTGTTCATTGTGCTTTGCTCCTCCAGCCATGACAGCTCGGATTATCGTTGGGGCACGGGGTTTAGTGCCGTTTCACGTAGAGGGAACGCCTTCATTGTTGAAATCGGCGGTGAGTTAGTTTAACGGTCCCTGTATCCGTCACTGCCACTTTCCGTTGGTGAATGGAATCCGTTACTCCTCAGTAGTGACGGTTTGATTACCATCACC
>JAQYVO010000057.1 GCA_030145425.1 Chromatiales bacterium
ATCGAGAAAGATCTCTTGGTTGTTGGCGGCGGCGTCAACGGGGTAGGTATTGCCAGAGATGCGGCCGGGCGTGGGCTGAATGTCTTTCTCTGCGAGAAAGACGATCTGGCACAGCACACATCGTCCGCCAGCACGAAACTGATTCATGGCGGCCTGCGCTACCTGGAGAATTATGATTTCAAACTGGTGCGCCACGCCCTGAGGGAGCGTGAAGTGCTGCTGCGGGCGGCACCCCACATTATCTGGCCGCTGCGGTTTGTGCTGCCATATCACCGCGCGCTGCGACCGAGATGGCTGATAAGACTCGGACTCTATTTTTACGATTACATGGGCGGCAGGAAGCTGCTGCCTCCCTCACGCAGCATAGATCTAAGCCGGCATCCCGCCGGTGCAGCGCTCAAAACTGGTTTTACCACAGGATTCGAATATTCCGATTGCTGGGTACAGGATGCGAGGCTGGTGGTGCTCAACGCCATGGATGCCCAGGCGCGCGGCGCGGAGATCAGGACGCGGACCCGATGTTGTGGCCTGCGACGTCATACGGATCACTGGATTGTTGATCTAAAAGACGAACAGACGGAGGACCGTTACCAGGTAAGGGCCAGAGCGCTGGTAAACGCGGCCGGCCCCTGGGTCAACGAGGTGCTGCAGATGGACAGTGCCAGACACTCCCAAAACCGGACCCGGTTGATAAAGGGCAGCCACATCGTGGTGCCAGCGCTGTTCGATCATGAATATCCCTATATCTTTCAGAACCAGGATGGCCGGGTGCTTTTCGCGATTCCTTTCGAGCGGAATTTCACCCTCATCGGCACTACCGATTTCGAGGTGCATGATACCCCGGAGTCCATACGAATAGACAATGAGGAGCTCACCTACATCTGCCGGGCGGCAGCCGAGTACCTGGACAGACCGGTCACCCCGGAGGATGTAGTTTGGAGTTACAGCGGTGTACGCCCTCTATATAACGACGCGGCCGCAAGCGCCGCCAAAGTGACGCGGGACTATATGCTGGATCTGGATACGGACGGGGCACCCATGCTCTCCGTGTTCGGTGGCAAGATCACCACCTACCGTGACCTGGCCCAGCAGGCGATGGGTCTGCTGGCGGGCTCAATGTCCGGCATCCGGAGCGTGAACTGGACTGCCGGGGTGCAACTGCCGGGCGGAGATATCGCAAATGCCGACTTCGATAAGTTTCTCGAAGTGTGCAGGAGAACCTACCCCTGGCTGGCCGATGATATTGTTTACGACTATGCACGAAATTACGGGACCAGAATTACCATGATATTGGCCGGTTGCGGGGATATGCACTCGCTGGGCAGAAATTTCAGCGGCCCCCTGTATGAACGGGAGGTCGAGTATCTTATGGATCAGGAGTTCGCACTTACCGCGGACGACGTGCTCTGGCGACGGTCGAAAAAGGGGCTTCTGATAAACAGCGAGGAGGCCGGGGATCTGGACCGGTGGATGGCGAATAGGCAAGGGAGGCAAGGTTGATGAGATCAGTCCTGGCAAATACCGGGTCCATTATTGATTTCAAGGCAAAGGCCGACGAGTTGCTGCCCGACGGCGCCAGCTATGATTCGTGCCTGAACTGTGGACTCTGTTCTTCCGGTTGTCCCGCGTCGGGCCTGGAGGGTATGGATCCCCGCCGGTTTATACGCATGGCCATGTTGGGCATGAACGAGGAGTTGAGCAGTACACCCTGGGTCTGGACTTGCACCCAGTGCAAGCGCTGTATGTACATCTGCCCCATGAGCATCGACGTTTCCCTGCTGGTGGGTCTGGCGCGGGGCGCGTGGCCGGAGGATAAGAAACCCAGCGGCATCGTCCGTTCCTGTCAGGCCCAACTGCTCGATTCGGGTACCAGTGCCATGGGCCTGAGATCGGAGGATTTCATCGAGATCATCGAAGAAACGGTGGACGAGGTAAGGCAGGAGGATGAACGCTTCAAGGATATCCAGGCGCCTGTAGACAAGCAGGGGGCCTATTTCTTTGTCAATCAGAATTCACGGGAACCGGCGGCAGAGCCCGAAGAGATGGCCCCATTGTGGAAGATATTCCAGTATGTCGGTGCGGACTGGACTTATGCCTCCACTGGTTGGGCGGCTGAGAACTTCTGCATGTTCACCGGTGATGACGCAGCCTGGGAGCGCATGGTCAGGCAGCGTGTGGATGCGGTCAACGACCTGGGCTGCAAGGTCTGGGTCAATACCGAATGCGGCCATTCCTTCTATACGATCTGGAAGGGGGTGGAGCGATTCGGTCTTGAAGCCAACTTCGAGATGGGCAGCCTCGTCAGTTACTATGCCCAGTGGATTCGGGAGGGCAAGCTGCCGGTCAATTCCGACTGGAATACCCAGGGGTTGAAATTCACGCTTCAGGATCCCTGTCAGCTGGTTCGGAAATCCATAGGCGATCCCGTGGCGGACGATCTGCGTTTCGTCGCCCGAAAACTGGTCGGGGAGGAAAACTTCATCGACATGCAGCCCTGCCGCAGCGCGAACTACTGTTGCGGCGGCGGTGGCGGTTTCCTGCAGGCCGGTATGAAAGAACAGCGCCACGCCTACGGCAAGCGCAAGTTCGATCAGATCATGACCACTGAGGCAGGCTATGTACTCACCCCATGTCACAACTGCCATTCACAGATAGAGGATATCGGCGGGCATTTCGGCGGTGACTATCACGTAGTTCACTATTGGACCCTGATCTGCCTCTCCCTGGGTATTCTCGGGGAGAACGAACGCAAGTATCTGGGACCGGATCTGGCCGAAGTCGGGCTATAAAATGGAGAGATCCCTCAATCCTGTGAAAGCCGGCGGTATCGAGACCTTCGAAACCGAGGTGCTCATCATCGGTGGCGGCGTCACCGGCACCGGCGTTATGCGCGATCTGGCGCTGCGGGGTATTCACTGTCTGTTGATCGATCGCCGTGACCTGAATGCGGGGGCCTCCGGGGGTAATCACGGGCTGTTGCACAGCGGCGGACGCTACGCCTCCTCGGATTCGGAGACAGCGGCGGAGTGCCGACAGGAAGGGGAGATTCTCAAGCGGGTCGCTCCGGACTGTATCGATGACTGTGGTGGTCTGTTCGTCGCGGTAGAAGGAGACGATCCCGGGTTTGCCGAACGCTTCCCCGGCTATTGCGACGCGGCGGGTATCGACTGCGAGTCTCTGAGCCCGGCAGAGGCGAGGGAACGGGAACCCGTGCTGTCGGACAAGCTGTTTGCCGCCTATTCGATTCCGGATGCCACGGTGGATCCGTTCCGCATCACCCTTGAAAATGTCAACCATGCCCAGCAACTGACCGACAGCCTTTTCCTGCCCCATACCGGTGTCGAAGGTTTCGAGATCGAAGACGGTGCTATCACCGGCGTCCTGTGTCGCAACACGAAAACCGGTGGCATGAGGCGAATTCTCGCCAGACAGGTGGTTAATGCCGCCGGTGCATGGGCGATGGACGTGGCACGGCGGGCGGGTTGCTCGGACGTCCGACTGCTCTACTCCAAAGGCACCCTGATAATCTCCAACACCCGGGTTACCGACCGTGTGATAAACCGTCTGCGTCCACCGGGAGACGGTGACATCCTGGTGCCGGGCGGCACGGTCTCCCTGTTGGGTACCACATCGGACAATGTGGATGATCTCGAGGATATCCGTCCCACTGTGGCGGAGGTCGAGCGAGTCCTGGTCGAAGGGACTGCAATGATGCCCTGCCTGGAGACGACACGTTTCATCCGGGCGTTTTCCGGGGTGCGTCCGCTGCTGCTGGCACAAAACGGAGCCGACGGACGCAGTGCCAGCCGGGGTTTCACGCTTTTCGATCATCAGGATCAGGGATTGGAGAACTTTGCCACCGTGACGGGCGGCAAGCTGACCACCTTTCGCCTGATGGCGGAGAAGACGGGTGATCTGGTTGCGGGACGGCTGGGAAACAGCCAACCCTGTAAAACCGCGACAGAACCCCTGCCTTCGGGTAATGCCGTGCGATGGACCGAACCCGGTTTTGCGCCGCGCTTCTGGTACAGGCGGAACGACCCCACCGATATGATCCTCTGCGAGTGTGAAATGGTGCCTCAGTCGGCGGTCGACTCCATCATTGAATCCGCCCCGGGGGCGGAGGCCGAGATGAGCCTGCAGGCTATCGGTGTGCGCAGCAGGGTGGGTAAAGGCTCTTGCCAGGGGGCATTTTGCAGTATCCGCGTAACCTCCCATCTTTACGATCGCGGCGTCTACGATTCCGAACAGGGCCTGAACTCGATGCGCGACTTTTTGAGCGGGAGGTTCAAGGGGGTACAACCGGTTTTATGGGGTGAACAAATGCCCCAGATAGAACTCTCGGAAGCGCTGCACTGCAGCCTGATGGGCCTTGATCAGCTTGGCGGAAAAGCCGATGAGCCTGAAAAAGGGGGTACCGACCGCTGATATGGGCAGGGATGAGAGACATTACAGTACAGAGTTGGCGGTTATCGGCTCCGGTCTGGCAGGTTTTGCCGCCAGCGTATTTGCTCTGTCCCGTGGGATTACCTGCGCTCAGGTGGGCAACACCGGGGCTGTTGCCTACACCACCGGATATTTCGATCTGCTGGGATACTGCCAGGATCAATGGTTGGATGATCCCTGGCGGGGATTGGAACTGCTGCGCGAATCCGAGCCCCATCATCCGCTCTCTCGTATCGACAGGAAGGAGATCCGGGCTGCTTTCGATCAATTCACGGTGGCATTGACGGAGATGGGCGTGGGATACACAGCCCCGGCCGACCGGAATCATTTCGCGCTTACACCGGCCGGAACCGTGAAACCTACGCTGTCAGTACCGGAAACGATGTTGTCTGGAATCGAGGCAAGAAAGGTCAATGCCAGAACACTTGTTATCGATATTCTGGGATTGCAGGGATTCAGCGCCAAAGAGTTTGTCGCCAATATGCGTTCATCCTGGCCGCAATTGTCGGCGGCTAAGCTTTCGTTTCCGGATATGGAGAGCGGGGGACAGGTGTTCCCGGAAGTGATGGCGCGCGCGCTGGAGGTTTCATCCAATCGTGAAAGGTTTGCCGAACGTATAAAAGCGGTTCTCGGGGACGCGCAGTTGGTGGGCATGCCGGCTATCATGGGTGTACATCATCCCGACCGGGTACACGCGGAACTCCAAAGACTGGTGGGTGTGCCCCTGTTCGAGATTCCCACCATGCCCCCCGCGGTGCCCGGCATCAGGCTGCGGGAGATGTTCGAGCAGGCTTTTCCGGCAAAAGGTCTCACGCTGGTTCCCCAACAGAAGGTGAAGCGCCTGGAGCTTGAAGCGGGGCGTGTCATGCTGTATCTGCGGGACAGCTTCGGCGAGATGGTGATCGAATCGAAGACTGCGATACTCGCCACCGGCCGGTTTCTTTCCGGAGGACTGAAGGCGGAACGGGTCGGTGTTCGCGAAGCGCTGATGGGTATCCCGGTCATCCAACCCGGAAGCCGGGCCGACTGGTATCGTCAGGACTATTTCGACCCTCTGGGTCATCCGGTCAATCGATCAGGCGTTGAGGTGGATTCCCGCTTTCGTCCACTGGGCCCCGACGGTGAGCCGGTGAGCGACCGTCTGTTCGCCGCGGGAATTCTTTTGGCCCACCAGGATTGGGTACGCCAGCGGTGCGGCGCAGGTGTTGCCATTGCCAGCGCCTATAAGGCCGTGGAAGCCGCCGCGCGTTTGCTTCAAGAACAATAGAAATATCGGCTCTTCCCCTGATCAAATCGAATAGGTCGAATGAATTCGACCCTACACCCCTTTCCTTGAGCGTAGATTACCGTTGTAGGGCCGAATTCATTCGGCCAACATCACTGCCCCGAATGGGTAACCGGAGGATTGCTCGTAACCTTGTCCGCAAGTTGTACCATGTTGGGGAGGTTGTAGAGCAGCAGGGCGATCACACCCACGGCGGCGGCGAAAGTGACACCGCCGATCACGTTGACCAGTAAGTTGTTCCTGCCGCTCTTGTCCGCCAATGCCTTGGCGACAGTCTGAAGATTGACCAGACCCATGAAGCGGTCGCCGCGGTATACCACCAGTCTGCGGCAGACGTGGCCATGCATCTTCTTGATCGCCTCCTGGCACGAACTTTCGCTGGAGATAGAGACCAGATCGCGGGTACAGACTTCACTCAGTTTCAGGTTCGCAGGGTCTTTACCCTGACTTATCACGCGGGTGATAAGATCGCGCTCCGTGAAGAGTCCGGCGACGCCGTCAGAACCGGTGATTACCAGCGACCCGACGTTTTTCTGCGCCATCAGTTCGACACCCTCCTGTACCGTCCTGGATTCATCCATGGAGGCGACGGATTCGGAAACCAGGCTGTGTATCTTGCATTTCATTGTTTGTTGCTTCCTGAGAGGCGGGTAGTTCCTGACGATAAGTCCACTGGTGTAATGTTTCGAACCGCAGGTCTCAATCAACAGGGTGCGGCAATAAACGGGCCATTGACTCGGCGTTTAGACCGGATTCACGCCGGATGTTTATCGATGTCCGGGTTGGAGGTTCTTTATGGTGCACTGCACAATCTACGATTCCGCGTAAGTTACATGATTACCAGGTTAATGTGAACCCGATTAGTGCAATATCCGATGTAGTTAATGGGTGATGCCCGGTTGCGGTGCATCCCGGGAAGGCGTAACCGGGCCTTCTCCGTATGAGGTTAACACTATCCGCTCAGGGCATTTCATACCCGGTCAATTTCGGAAGGTTACCAGCCGACCAACGTCCAGTTTTACGCCGATCCGCTCGCCAATGGCGTGATTGTGGTGACTCTGTACCAAACATAGCACTTGAGTTTCCTCGTTAAGTCGCAGGGTGTACAGATACTCGGCGCCCTGGAATATCCGGTCCAGAACTTCGAGTTGGAACGGGCTGTTGTCGTCATGTACGAGGTCGCTGGGCCGAAGGAGGAGTTCAACTGTCTCGCCGGGTCTGAGGTCCGCTGTACGATTTGCCTCCAGAATGCCAAGCGCGGTTTCGATCCTGGGTCCGTCGATCACCTGTCCCGTGAGCATGGCCCCTCTTCCGATGAAGTCGGCAACGAACCTGTTGGCAGGCCGGTGGTAGAGGCTGTAGCCGTCGGCCCATTGGAGCATCCGGCCTTCCATCATCACCCCGATTTGGTCTGCCATGGCGAAAGCTTCCAGCTGGTCGTGGGTCACCAGAATAGCTGTGATCTGATCGCGCTTCAGTATTTCCCGTAGTTCCCGGGCCAGCTGACTGCGAAGCTCCACGTCGAGCCCGGAGAAGGGCTCGTCGAGCAACAGGATATCAGGCTGCGGCGCCATGGCCCGAACCAGGGCTACCCGCTGCTGCTGCCCACCCGAAAGCTGGTGCGGATATTTCGCGCCCAAATCTTCCATGTCAACCAGCCGCAGCAGTTCTTCCACCCGCCGCTGACTTTCGCCCCTGGAAAGCTTGCGCAGCCCGAAACCGATGTTCTTCGACACGGTGAGGTGAGGGTAGAGGGCGAAGTCCTGGAAGACCATGCCCACATTTCGGTATTCCGGTGCCAGCGATGTCCCCGGGCGGGTGACGCAGCGGCCGCGCAACAGGATCTCCCCGGACACGGCGGGTTCGAATCCGGCAATGGCACGAAGCAGGCTGGTCTTGCCGCAGCCGCTTGGACCGAGCAGACAACCGATTTCCCCGGTCTCCAGTTCGAAGCCTGCGTCGGCCACCACGGCCTTGCCGTCGTAGGCAATGGTGAGGTTTTTTACTTCAAGTTGCTTGTTCATGGCGGGAGCGACCGATGGATCGGCTTAGCAGGATCACCGGTACGATACCCACCGCAACAATGGTGAGCGATGCCAGGGACGCGTCGGCCAGCCTTTCGTCAGAGGCCAGTTCGTAGGCGCGAACGGCAAGGGTATTGAAGTTGAATGGCCTCAATATCAAAGTCGCGGGCAGTTCCTTTAGTACGTCGACAAAGACCAGCAGCAGGGCCGTTACCAGGCTGCCCTTTAGCATGGGGACATGGACCCGCCGGACGGTCTCGGCGGCGCCGGTACCCATGGAACGGGAAACCTCGTCCATGGACGGCCGTATCTTTGCGAGACCGGCTTCAACAGTCTGCAGCGAGACCGCGAGAAAGCGCACCAGGTAGGCAAACAACAGTGCCGCCAGGGTGCCGCTCAGCAGCAGGCCGGTGGAGAGGCCGAACTGACTGCGCGTCCACGCATCCAGCCCGTTGTCGAAAGCAGCAAACGGGATCATGACCCCTACGGCGATAACGGTGCCTGGAACTGCGTAACCCATGCCGGCTATCCGCACGGCGAGCTGCACGGCCCAGTTTCCATGGAGCCTTCTGCCGTAGCCCAGGAAGAGGGCAAGCGCCAGGGCGAGCAGGGAAGCGATGCCGGCCAGTTCCAGACTGTGCCAGACCAGGGACAAAAATTGGGCATCCAACCTCTCATCGGCGGTGGTGACAGCCCAGATCAACAGTTGCCCAGCGGGCAGCAGAAAACCGAAAAACAGGATGCCGAAGCAGAAAAGCGCGGCGCCCGCTCCACGCCACCCCGCCAGAGGGTATCGCCGAAGTACCTGGTGGCGTTGGCTGGTGTGATGGTAGCGTGCACTGCGGCGTGAACTGCGCTCCAGAACCACCAGTACGAACACAAACAGTAAAAGCACCGCGGAAAGCTGTGCCGCGGCAGCGGTGCTGTCCAATCCGAACCAGGTACGAAAGATACCGGTGGTGAAGGTGGCTACGCCGAAATATTGAACCGTCCCGTAATCGGCAAGGGTTTCCATCAACGCCAGGGACAATCCGGCGACGATGGCGGGTCTGGCCAGCGGCAGCGCAACGGTGAAAAAGGTACGCCAGGGCCCATTCCCCAGGGTCCTGCTCACATCCAGAACACACAGCGACTGTCCGAGAAAAGCTGCACGGGAAAGCAGGTATACGTAAGGGAAGAGCACCAGGGAGAGCATGACTGCGGCACCTTCCAGGGAACGTATCTCCGGGAACCAGTAATCGCCATAACTCCACCCGGTCCATTCCCTGAGGAGAGATTGGGCCGGCCCGGCAAAGTCGAACAGACCGGTGTAGGTGTAGGCAATGATATAGGCGGGCATGGCCATGGGGAGCAACAGGGACCACTCGAACAGCCTGGAGCCGGGAAACCGGCACATGCTGGTGAGCCATGCGGAACCTACGCCCAGGATGAGCACCCCAATGCTCACCCCCAGCATCAATAGCAGGGAGTTTTTCACATAATCCGGAAGTACGGTTGAGACCAGGTGATGCCAGACTTCACCCGCGGGGACCAATAGAAACCCAAGTATGACAATCACGGGCATGGCGAGCAGGCTCGCGATGAGCACTACACCGCCCCGCCATACCGAAGTGCCCGATATCATCGGGCTTGTTCCGGGCAGGGATTCCGTTATTGCCATGGGATTGTAGTAAGCCGGGGGTGTCGATCTATTTCCAGCCGGCCCGGTCCATCAGTCGGACGGCATCCGGATTGAGCTCGCCCAGGCGGTCCAGATTCAGGGTGTCCATCCTGAAATTACCCCAGCCTTCAAGCGTCGGGTTGACGGGTATGTCCGGACGCACGGGATACTCTCCGTTGATGTCGGCATACCACTGTTGGGATTCGTCATTGAGCAGAAACATGATCAACCTGATTGCATTGTCTCGATTGCGGGCGGAGTGGGTTACTGCCGCGCCGCTTATGTTCACATGGGTTCCACGACCCGCTTGATCAGGCCAGAATACCCGGAGCTTTGCTGCTGCCGCCCGTTGCGCCTGGTCCTTGGAATCGATCATGGCGGCAAAATAGTAAGTATTGGCGATGGCGATATCACAGACCCCCGCCGCGGCCGCCTTGATCTGATCCCGATCACCGCCTCTTGGGGGCCGGGCAAAATTTCCGACGAACCCCTTGGCCCAGGCTTCGACTTTTTCACTGCCGTCGGCAGCTATCATCGAGGCGACCAGAGACTGGTTGTAGATGTTGTCGGACGAGCGTATGCAGATACGTTTTTTCCATTGTGGATCGGCCAGTGCCTCATAGGTGGAGAGTTCTGCCGGAGCCACCTTGTCCCGGACATAGAGAATGGGTCTGGCCCTGAGGGAAAGTCCGTACCAGTGGCCTTCCGGGTCGCGGAACATCCCGGCCATCCGTTCATCGTCCCCCGGCAGTCGAGTGGCCTGGGTAACCCCCGATGCCTTGGCCCGATGCAGTCTGCCGGCATCGGTGGTGATCAGCAGATCCGCCGGAGAGTTTTTTCCCTCGCTCTGCAGGCGCTTCAGGAGGGCATCCGCCTTGCCGGTTACCAGGTTGACCTGTATCCCCGTCTCTTCCGTAAACCTGTCAAGCAGGGGCTTGATGAGATTTTCCTTGCGCGCCGAGTAGACGTTGACTTCCTCCTCGGCTGCTGAGCCGAGGGGTGGAAGACAGAGCGAGACAATGAGCAGCAGGCCCAGCGGGAGGTGTCCGATTCGCATTGGGTTATCTCCAGATACCAGTTGAAATATTATGGAATTTAGACAATTATGCAAATGATAACTATTATCGTTTAAATTTCAAGGGTAGAGATCAGGAAATCGGGGATGCGGACGAATCGGATATGCACACCATGCACGCTTTTGACCTCGGGCAGTTATCCCGTCCCTCCGAACGTCTAGAATGCCCGCAGCACTTATTCGTCGAATCCAGATAAACCAAATCAATTGAAATAGTCGAAAAATGAATACAATCAGGTTCTCAACCCATTTACGGGGTGCCCTTTGTGCAACCGTTTGCCTCCTCATTCCAGGCATCTCGGCATCCGTGTCGGATGATCAATACGAAAGTATCCAGGCACTGGGTGTACTCAATGGTGTGGCCCTGCACTGTCGCTATCTGGAAGAGACACAACGCATGAAACAGGCCCTGATCAGTACCTTGCCCAAGAGGAGGGAGTTGGGGATGGCGTTCGATCAGATCACAAATGACGCTTTTCTGGGCTTCATCGAGCGCAACGAGACTTGTCCCGAGGCATCGGACTTCGGGGAGTCCGTGGACAAGGCCATCCATAATCTCAAACAATCCTTTTCGAACAGGGATTCCGAATGAAACGTTTTTTTCGGAGAGGATTCATACCGCTTCTTTTTCTGTTCCTGATGATTCAGGCTCCCTGGTCCCAGGCTTTCGAGGGATTTCGGGTGGTGGCAACGACCAAGCCGGTTCACTCCCTCTTGGCAGGCCTGATGCAGGGTGTGGAGGGTTTGTATCTATTGAAGCATTCGGGGCCCGGCGGTCAGCCCTTGACGGAGCAGGATAAAAAGCAGGTCGCGAATGCAGACCTGGTGGTCTGGATGGGGCCGGGGTTGGAGCCTGATCTTGGAAGCGTTCTGCAGACGAAGCGTTCTGAATCCCTGGTATTGAATCTATTAAATATGCCTGCCCTGAAGATTCTGCCGGCACGCTGGAACGAAAATCTCCCGGATCCCTTCTTCTGGATGGATACTCGAAACGCCATTCTCCTCCTGGATGAGTTGACCCGGATTCTGATGGACGCAGACCCCGGTCGGTCCCACCTGTATCTGCGAAACCGTAAAGCCTTTCTACCCGATATCCAGCAGATCGACCGGGAGTTCGAGTATGGGTATAGGGGGCTGAGAGGGGGCATCGGCGTGCTGTACCACGATGTGCTCCAGTATTTCGAGCAGGCCTATGCCCTGCATATCGGCGAGATACTGACTGTGCCGGGGTGGAAGGTGGATACAGGTTCCCTGCTGAAAGCCCGTGCCCGGATCAGGGATGGTGAGTTCGATTGTGTCCTTACCGATATCTCACTTCCAGCGCCTTTGCTGCCCTTGATGATCCGGGGATTGAGCGTCGATACCGGAGAACTGGATGTATTCGGGAGCCGAATGGAGGCCGGGCCCGATCTGTACGTGCAAATGATGAGGTACAACACGCAGGTCATTCGGGATTGCGCGAAAGCGGGGTTGTCCCCCAATATCGCAACGGATGATGCCCCCGTGGCCTCTGAACCGCTCGGTGGTAAATTCATACTTACGGATCATCGGGGCCGCCTGGTCAGAGACGCCGATTTCCTCGGGCATTACAGCCTGATCTATTTCGGCTACACCGGCTGTCCGGATATCTGCCCCAATTCACTGCAGGTCATGTCGCTGGCTTTGAAAATGCTAGGGGATAAGGCGGATCGGATTCAGCCTTACTTCATCACCTTAGACCCGGATCGGGACAAGGTGGGTGTGATGAAAGACTATGTCGGCTATTTCGATCTGAGTCTGATTGGCCTCACGGGGAGCCGGGCCATGATAGACAGGGTTGCGTCACAGTACCGGATTCGATACGAAAAGGTCGTGGAACCCGGGAGTGACCCGGACACCTATTTGATGGATCACTCCGCCGGTCTGGTTTTTCTGGGGCCGGATGGCCGGTTTATCAGCCGATTCGCCTACGGCATCACGCCGAAACAACTGGCCGAGAAGCTCAACGACGCTCTGCCCTGAAGGGTCTTCGTGAGGGTCAGGCCGTGGACTTGAGTTTACCGTTATGAAAAAACTCGCACTGCCGAAGAAACCCCTCCGTGGTTTTCGGCATCGGGACCCGGGCCTCAGAGAGATAAGTGATCAAGGCGGCACCTTCATTGATCAGCTTCATACCTTCGGCGATATGCTGTCGTGTGTGGACGTTGTCATCCGCACCGGGAGAATCCGGTTCGAATGCTTCCACCGCTTCCCTGGCGGCAATGAACGCGGGCCAGACGACGAAGAAGGCATCGTCGGTTTTCATGGTCTCGATCTGCAATTTGGCGGAAGAGGTCAGAAAATGGAGTTTTCTGACGATCCCTTTGAACAGGGAATCCGTCTCCAAGGCCTCGATGAGTCGGGTTGCAACAAGATCGATGTCCGCCATGGTCTGGGCGATCTTGCGATAGCGGGATTCGAACATCTTGCTTACGGGCTGGATAAAGGCCTTTAGGGGTTCACCCCAGAGTTCATCTATACCCTCCTCGCCACTGTAGTGTTTGACATGTTTACCCAGTTCCAGCGCCTGTCGGAAGCACTCCTCACACTGGAGCATCAGCTCGTTGTCAGGGCTGAGCTTTACCCCTCGGCTCTCCATTTCCACAATTGCAGTGAAGATATCGGTAGCCCGATTGAACAGGGCACCGGCGAGCATGGCACCATTGACCCGCTTTCTGGCAGGGCCGGATTCCCTCTGGTAAGCTGCGCGGGCAACCTCGAGACGTCCTCCAGGAGTGTTGATGCCCGCTTCAGTGTGGTGGAAGGTTCGACGGGTCAGACTGTCGATTTGCTCTTTTCGGTTCGCGAGAGTATCCATGGGAACCGGATAGTAGCGAATCCAGTAGTTGTCATAGAAAATGCGCTCCTTACCGTCAAAATCCCTGCGAGTGCCGTTCTCGGGTTGATCGCTCATGGTCACCGGGCCCAATGCAGGGCGCTGTCAGTTTTCGTACCAAACATTATACTGTGTATGGTAGTTCAGGTATCTGCCTGTGTATATGAAAAAACAATATCCTGGGATGGGCGTTCGGGGACGGAAATGAGGTTGTATCCATGTGTATAGGCATACCCATGCAGATTATCGAACAGCGAGAATACTCGGCATTGTGCCGCGGGCGAAATGGTGAAGAGATGATCGAAACCCTCATGATAGGCCCTCAACCCGTGGGGAGCTGGATTCTGAAACACCTGGGTATGGCCAGATCCGTTATCAGCGAACAGGACGCCCGGCGCATCGACGGCGCCCTGGATGCCGTGGAGGCGCTGGCCAGGGGAGATGCCGATGTAGACATCGATAGCCTGTTTCCCGATCTCACCGATCCGGATCGCCGTCCCGGAGGCTGGTAATACCCAATTTCCCAATGTCTCAGGAGTCATCTCAAGGCGGTATCGAAGGCCGGCTGTTCATACGGGTGAGGCGCTCGGGCAAGGGCCGCGCAGCGGTCGATATCCATTCCACACGCCCGCTTTCCACACCCCGGATATTCACCGGCAAGACTCCCCGGCAGGTCCTATCGACACTGCCCCTGCTTTACAGCGTTTGCGGAACCGCCCAAGGGTGTGCCGCCGTGGAAGCGCTGGAGCAGGCATCGGGAGAATCGGCACCGCCGGAAATCCTTCGTGCGAGAAGGGCAATTGTCCTGGCCGAGATCGCCAGGGAGCATCTCTGGCGCATCGAGCTGGACTGGTCGGCATATCTGGGGACGGCGCCACGCAAGGCTACCTTGACGGCGGCGGCGGACTTTATGGATCAGTTCAGGAAAGGGTTGTTCCCCAACGGTGATATGTTTGAGCCCGGTGGGGGAAGGTTGAACGAGACCCTGGATGAAGCCCTGGAGCAGGTTGAAAATCTGGAGGATCTCCTCAGAAGGGACATATTCTCTCAGTCCCCGGAGAAGTGGTTGGCCCTGGGGACTGAGGAGCAGCTGGATTATTGGGCCCGCGGCAGCACATTATCCGCTGCCGGCATGTTGACCCGGGTGACGGAAGAAGGATTAAGCGGATTGGGCCGTGCCGAGGTATCCGGCCTTCCGCTTTTGTCCGTCGATGCACTGGAAAAGCGATTCAGGGCAACAGATGCGGAAGCATTCATCGAACAGCCGACCTGGCAGGGCAATGCCATGGAGACAACCGCGTACACCCGACAGAATAATCATCCACTGTTGCTGAATCTGGCCAAGAAATACGATAATGGTCTGAAGCCGCGGCTGACGGCGCGTCTGATCGAACTCGGAAAAATACCCGGCAGACTGAGGTCAGTGATGCATGAGGGGGAATTCCTGACCGTCGGCTGCGGATCGAGTGTTCCCGGAACCGGCATATCCCAGCTGGAAGCTTCCCGAGGACGTTTGATACACCGGGTAGAACTGGATGAGGGTGTCGTAAAGCGTTATCGGATTCTGGCTCCCACAGAGTGGAATTTCCACAGACACGGGGTTCTGGTCAAGGGCCTGTCCGCTATCGATGCGGAATCCATCGAAGTCTTGAGACGCAACACAGGGTTATTGGTCAGTGCAATCGACCCCTGTGTGGGATACAGTCTGGAAATCAGTTGAACTGCTTGCTGGTGGATGCCTATGTATCCCGTTCAAAGCAGTGTTTTTCCGCCTTTATTCTGCGAAGTATCGCGATCCGCTCTTCTGCCGGTTGATTACGGGCACGGTCATTCAGGGTGCCGTAGGTCGGTACAAGGAGAAGGGCGTAGGCAACAGGCGCCATGGTGGTGCCGACGAATATGGCCGTTCCAACATAGGGGTCTTCGTAGAATCCGGGCCTGTAGCTGTAGGTCAGGGGAACCTGGGCGGCAATTTCCCGTTCCAATTCAATACAGGATTTGGCAATGTCTTCCTGCGTGAATTCCGGTAAAACGGGTGTGCGGTAAAGGGCGGATGCCTGTTGAGAGATGCCTGCCAGAGACAGCACCACCAGCAGGGGTCGAAGCAGGCGTAGTCGTGCAGACAGGATTGTCTTCAACATGATGGGTGGTCTCCTTTGATAGGGTCCGCATTGGCACTCGGTCAATACCACGTTGACGTTGTACTAGTATACATCGACCGAACTCGCGATTGATTGAGTGCGAATTGTGCAACTCTCTGAAAAAACACAGTTTTAATCAGGGATTATTATTTGACGATTATTTACAGGCTGGCATTGCAGAACCCTTCGCGACAGCCGATATAAGAGCAACAGGATACCCCGAAAACCTGTTTACAATGCAAATGACGGACGGTTTTTCGGACGATTGACCCCTAAACGGAGCGCAGGCTTGAACATAAAAAATACCGCCGGTTTCATCGAAGATCTGCGCAGCTACATGCTTGAAAATCACAGCGATGCCCATCACGTGGTGCATAACCTGTTGTCTTTTGACAGAAGGTTCCTGCTTCACAGCGACCTGCGGGATAGCCTCAATCAACTTTGTGACGGCGAAAGAGGAGAAAATCTGCGGGATACGCCGCTGGCAAACGTGATGGAACTGACTCAGGAAGCGGCATTCGACGCCAACTGGGTTTACCTTGCGATTCGCAGGCGCATCGGCCGCTGGGCGTATCTGGCCATTCACCTGGATACCATGGATGTCCAGGAGGTCTCGGTGAGCGAATTCCTGCGCTTCAAGGAGCGGCTGGTCAATGGTGCCGGAGAGACCGATGTGTGGCAGTTGGAGGTGGACCTGAAACCCTTCTCCCGGGAGTTTCTCAAACCTCATGAAAGCCGTTCGATAGGTCAAGGCGTGGAGTTTCTCAACCGGCGCCTTTCGAGCCGGCTTTTCGAAGAGATCGGCAAGGGCGACAAGCGGATGCTGGAGTTTCTCGGGGTACACAGTTACCGCGGTCAGCAGCTGATGATTAATGACCGGATAGGCAGCGTGAAAATGCTGCGCCGCTCACTGCGCGGCGCGGTGAAGTATCTGTCGCAGAAGTCGGAGTCACGTCCCTGGGGAGAGGTGGCACACGAACTGAGCACGCTCGGTTTCGAACCGGGTTGGGGACGCGAGGTATCCCGGGTAATCGAAACCATGGAACTGCTGCTGGGAATTCTGGAGGCGCCGTCGCCGGATATGCTGGAGGCTTTCCTTGGACGCATCCCCATGATTTTCTCTCTGGCGATCCTGTCGCCGCACGGCTGGTTTGGCCAGGCCAATGTTCTGGGCCGTCCGGATACAGGTGGTCAGGTTGTCTACATACTCGACCAGGTAAGAGCCCTGGAACAGGAGATGAAACAGCGGTTGTACCAACAGGGCCTGGAGATTGAGCCCCAGATCCTTGTTGTCACCCGCTTGATTCCGGAAGCGGAGGGAACCAGCTGCGACCAGCGTATTGAACCGATCGCCGGAACCAGCAGTGCGCGTATCCTTCGGGTTCCCTTTCGAGACGAATCGGGAGGAATCGTTCCTCACTGGATCTCGCGATTCGAACTCTGGCCATACCTGGAACGCTTCACCCTTGATGCGGAGCGTGAACTGCTGGCCGAGATCGACGGAAGGCCGGATCTGATCATAGGAAACTACTCCGACGGAAATCTGGTGGCTTCCCTGATGGCACATCACCTGGGGGTAACACAGTGCAACATTGCCCATGCCCTTGAGAAAACCAAGTATCTTTATTCCGATCTTTACTGGCAGGACAACGAGGAGCACTACCATTTTTCCTGTCAGTTCACGGCTGACCTGATCGCCATGAACAAGGCGGACTTCATCATTACCAGCACCTACCAGGAGATTGCCGGCACGGAAGAGACCATCGGTCAGTACGAGAGCCACAACGCTTTCACGATGCCCGGACTCTACCGGGTAACTCATGGCATCGATGTCTATGACCCGAAGTTCAACATCGTTTCGCCGGGGGCCGATCCGATGGTCTATTTTTCCGCCGATGAAGACGAGCGGCGGTTGAAGCATTTAGGCCCGGAAATCGAACAGCTGGTATTCGGAGACAATGCAGACGGTCTGAGTCGCGGTGTTTTATCTGAACCGGATAAGCCCCTGATCTTTACGATGGCAAGGCTGGACCGGATCAAGAATATCATTGGTCTGGTCGAATGGTTTGGACGTAGCAAGGTGCTGCGGGAAAAGGCCAACCTGATTGTGGCTTCCGGGTATATCGATCCCGATCGCTCTGGCGATACCGAAGAGCGGGAACAGATCAAGCAGTTCCATAAACTCATGGATCGCTACAAACTCGATTCACAGGTTCGCTGGGTGGAGGGGCAGGTGGATCGTGAGAGAAACGGAGAGCTTTATCGTTTTATCGCCGATCACCGGGGGGTGTTCGTTCAACCCGCCCTGTTCGAGGCTTTCGGCCTGACCATCATTGAGGCCATGAGCACTGGGTTGCCTACGTTTGCGACCTGTTTCGGGGGGCCGCTGGAAATCGTCGAAGATGGCATCTCCGGATTTCATATCGACCCCAACCACGGCGACGAGGCTGCGGAGAAGATCGCGGCGTTTTTCTCAGCCTGTGGGGATGATCCCGATTACTGGGACAGAATCTCCAAGGGTGCACTCAAACGCGTTGCCACCAGATACACCTGGAAGCGTTATGCGGAACGCCTCATGACGTTGTCCCGGGTTTACGGATTCTGGAGATATGTCACCGACCTGGAGCGCACTGAGACACAGCGATATCTCGATATGTTTTATGCCCTGCAGTTTCGTCCCAGTGCCAATGCGATGGCGAAGAAAACGCCGCGAAGTTCTTAGTATCTCTCAATCCACGCCACATTGATTGGTGGCGGATAGTTGGTAGCCTGTGTCAAGGAACGAAACACGGGTTAAAGATCTCCCGCGTTTCGCGGGCTCAACGCAGGCTATAGGTATTATAAATCTCTGGGCAATGTAACGACTGCTTCAAGGCCGACGCTGGAACCGGGGCGCAACAAAACCTCACCGCCATGGGCCCGGGCTATATTGCGGGCGATCCCCAGGCCAAGGCCGGTGCCGCCGGTCTCCCTGCTGCGGGATGCCTCCCTCCTGTAGAAGGGGCGGAACAGGCCTTCCAGTTCTTCATCGGGAACACCCGGTCCCTTGTCCGAGATAATGATCTGCATCTGTGACGGGGTATCCTGGATCCTGATGTGGGCTTCCTTCCCATAGCGCACGGCGTTTTCCAGCAGATTGCCGATACAGCGTTTCAGTGCCAGCGGTCGCCCCGTGAACGGGCTAAGATCAGCCGTTTCCATTGTGACATACCCACCCAGTTCGCGCGTGTCATCCACCAGGGCCTCGAGCAGTGCCATGATGTCGATGGGAACCGGTTTCTCCCGGCTTTCGGTGCCGCGCATGAAGTCCAGTGTGGCACTGACCATCTGCTCCATTTCATTCAGATCACGGTTGAATGTCTCTTTAAGTTCCGGCTCAGCCAGCATTTCCGTGCGCAAACGCAGCCTGGTGATGGGTGTCTTCAGGTCATGGGAAATGGCTGCGAGAATTTGCCCCCGGTCCTCGATGTACCGGCGCAGGCGGCGCTGCATGGTGTTGAAGGCACGCGCGGCACGGCTGACCTCGGACGGACCCGACTCTTCCAGCGGTGGACTCTGTATATCCCGCCCCAGACCATCGGCTGCCCGGGCAAGGACACCCAGGGGACGTGTCACCAGTCGCACAGCCAGCAGGGACAGAATGATGATCGAAACCACCAGGATGCCCAGATAGCCCAGCATCCTGACAGGCCACGTCAGCATCCGGTCCGGAATCAGTCGCCGAAACCCTATCCAGTTCCCGTCCGAGAGCTTTACCTGGGCGTGGAACCCTGAAAGCTTGGGAGGTCCTCTTCGCCAGGGCATCATGGGGTGTCGGTGTTCGGGGCCGACCGGTCCCCGGAATTTCCCGTTGTTCGGCATGGGCACTACAGAAACCAGCATGTGTTCGTAACCGGGAAGATGTTGCCTGAGCATTGCCTCCAGATGCGGTGCCGGTCTGGCATCTTTGCCGGGTGTTTCGGGCCGGTCACTGATTTCGACCCGAAAACCCGGTGATTCCAGGGCCTGGACAAGATGCTTTCTGTCCACGCTGGATATTTTCTCAACCAGCCTTACCACGCCTGAAATGCGCTGGATCACGTTTAACCCCAAGCGCTGCTGCAGGATCCGGTCCCTGTCCCGCAGCAGCAGCAGCGAACCCAGGATCTGAGCCAGGATCAGGCCGACGATCAGAATCAGAACCAGGCGGCCGAACAGCGAGCGGGGCAGCAGTTTCATCTGTTTTCTCTGCTCCGGGTAACCTTTGCCGACAATACGTAGCCTTCCCCCCGGACCGTCTTGATGATTTCCGGTGATCGGGGATCCTCTCTCAGACGTTTGCGCAGGCGGCTGATGAGAACATCGATGCTGCGGTCGAAGGGGTCGGACTCCCGTCCCTGGGTGAGGTCCAGCAACTGGTCCCGGTTGAGCACGCGGTTGGCATGGGTCAACAGAACGTTTAACAGCCTGAATTCGGCGCCGCTCAAAGGGGCAACCACACCATCACGATGCATGAGGTGCCTGTTTACCGGATCCAGTGTCCAGTCTGCAAAACACAGCGGCCGGTGTTGAGACTCTTCGCGGGACCAGGGTAGTTCCGATGAGCGCCTGAGCACCACCTTGATCCGGGCCAGCAGTTCCCGCGGATTGAAGGGCTTGGGCAGATAATCGTCCGCTCCCATCTCGAGTCCCAGGATACGATCCATCTCGTCACCGCGTGCAGTCAGCATGATAATGGGGATCCGGTATGCGGGTCGCAGATTTCGGCAAAGCTCCAGGCCGTCTTCACCGGGCAGCATCAGGTCGAGGACTATGAGGTCCACGTGTGTTGTTTCCAGCAGGCGCCACATGCCCCGGCCGTCACCCACAGCACTGGTCCGGTAGCCGTTGCGGCCGAGATACTCTTCCAGAAGTTCCCTGATACCAGGATCATCGTCAACCACCAGGATATGCTGCTGTCTGTCCATGGCAGCATTTATAACCCAAAAAGGCATCCTGCTGGGGGTAATTTTGTAATCCAATGTAACAGTTGGTTGTCTGTTACATTGGATTACAAAAAAGGCCCTGATGGACATCTCCCGATTACATTCCCATGGTTACATGTCTACACAGAAGGGCGGGTTGTCCTTTCAGTTAAGCAATCAAGGAGAAATCAGATGAAACGTTCACAAAAAATTCTAGTCACCATTGGCGTGGTTGCCGGCCTCGGTGCGGCCGCCGTTGCTACGGTTTCCGCGCAAGGGGGGTGGGGCGGCTGTCGGGGATATGGCCAGCAGGCCGGGATGCAGGGTGAAAGGCCCATGATGGGACACCACAGGTACGGTATGGGGCAGGGCGGCATGCGCGGTGACAGGGGGCAGATGATGACCCAAAGAATGGAAATCCTGAAAACCAAGCTGCAGATCACCGAGGAGCAGGAACCGGCCTGGCAGGCATTCAGTCAGACTGTTACCGAGAGGGTCGCCACCATGGCTGGCCGTTTCAAGCAGCGCGGTGCACAGGTGCCGGTGGCCGAGCGGGTGGAACGCATGCGTTCAGGTGCCCAGCGCATGACCGAGATGGCCGACGCCATCGAGAAGTTCTACGGGGTTCTCACCCCGGAGCAGCAAAACATTGCGGACCAGATGACGCCGATGGGCCGTCGTCTCTGAACGTCGTCGATGTATCTGAGGATATGGCGGTGATACCGCCATATCCTTATCCGGAAGCCGTGCCGTCCGGCATCGCCAAATGGCCTTGAATTTCGACCAAGATGACCAGATCTAAGCGATATGCTTGTAACAATCTGAGTCGCCTGACCAAATGAAGCGGTTGGGCGCGCATAAATCTGGATTCGGACTATCGATATGAAACACCTAAGTCTTCTATTGCTGGGAATTTTGCTGACTGCCGGCGTGGCTGCTGAAGAGGTCGGCAGTGTCAGCACCAAGTTCAAGTGGTTCGGTCCCAACGACAAGGTTGTTATCGAAGTCTTTGAGGATCCGGAGGTGCCCGGTGTGGCCTGCTACCTGAGCCGCGCCAAGACGGGAGGAATGAGCGGTGCGGTGGGCATGGCCGAGGATACATCCGACGCCTCTATTGCATGCCGGCAAATAGGTCCCATTGTCGTTTCCGCTGCAATACGCAGTGGCGAGGATCATGGGGAAGAGGTTTTCAAGAAGCGGACATCCCTGGTATTCAAAAGTATGCAGGTCGTGCGATTTTTTGATCGTAAGCGCAATGTGCTGATCTATCTGACATTCAGCGACAGGGTGATCGAGGGTTCACCAAAAAACAGTATCTCCGTAGTACCCGTGCTCCCCTGGCCGGAAGGTTAATGAACCTCTGATCAAGTGGGTGGATTGATGTAGGGCCGAATTCATTCGGCCAACAGCCATCATTCCCATTGGAGACAAGGAGGTCACCACGTCCTGCGATGCATTACGCGGGAGGGGTTGTTTGGCTGGGTTGTGATGCCTGACCATCTACATTGGTCGAATGAATTCTACCCTACATCCCTCTTCGTCGAATGAGCTCGACCCTACATGCCTAATTCGACCCTACGGTTCTGTATCCATGTGGTTGTCTGCGCAGGCTACATGTTCTAGAGGTCCTGGTATGATTGGATGCCTGATCATTGCAAGGATTCCCGAACATGAAAACGCTCCTGGAGTTTTTGAAGAGTACGGCGGTCGGCGGTTTCTTTATCCTGTTTCCCCTGCTGCTGCTGGTTCTGCTCATGGAGGAGGCGCTGCAGGGCGTGGTGGGCCTGGCCGGGCCCATTTCCAGCCTGTTTCCAGAGGAGACCTTTGCACAGGACGAACCGGTGGTCGTGGCGGTTATTCTCATATTGCTCGTATCTTTCCTGTTGGGTTTGATTACACGACTGGGCTTCGCGAAAAAGGCCGGCAACTGGCTGGAAGATCTCACCATAGGACGCCTGCCTTTCTACCAGGCGATTAAGAGCCTGACATCACGATTTGTAGCGATGGGGGAAAGCGGCCGATTCAAGCCGGCGTTGATTCTGGGCCCGGATGATCAACGCGAATTTGCCTATCTCATGGAGGATCTCGGCAATGGCTTCGCGGTCGTGATGCTGCCCCGTGCCCCCACGCCAATGGCAGGCACCATCAGAATCGTACCTGTCGAGCGGGTTCAGGAGTTGAATGCCTCACTCGGCGAACTCACTACCGTCATCAGCCACTGGGGCGTGGGTGCCAAGGAGTTGATGGGCAAAACAACATTGACAGGGCCTGGTGCTTCTGAGCATCAATAGAATGACCGGAAGCTCCTTAACGTTAGGGTAATCAGCGTTGGTAGCTTGGCAAAACAACCCGCCAATGCGTTTAGCGCCGTTGGTGGAGCGTTTGGCCAGTGCTTTCCTCCCCTAATGATAGCGCCGCATTTGACCCACCAGAACACCCTGTATCCGTACCCGGTCAGGCGTATAGCGCATCGGTTTCATGCTGGCATTGGCCGGGTGGAGGATGACCGCGCCGCGCTTTTGCTCGATGCGCTTCAGGGTGGCATCGGAATCGTCCACCAGGGCTACGACGATCTCACCATTGCGGGCGCTGTCACGCTGTTCGACCACAATCCGGTCACCATCCAGGATGCCATCGTCAATCATGGAGTCTCCCCGCACTTCCAATACATAACAGGGCCGGCCGGTACGCAGAAACTCAGGTACCTGTACGGTCTCCTTTTGCTCGATGGCTTCGATGGGTTGGCCGGCCGCGATGAAACCCAGCAAAGGCAGTTGGTTCTCGTCATGCTCGGGAAGATCGGTAAGGCGAATACCCCGGCGCTGGTTGTTCATCGGCTCCACCAGTCCGGCATCGACCAGGGCCTGAATCTGCTTGTGCAGCGAGCCCTTGGAACTCAGCCCCAGCGCAGCGCATAACTCGTCGAACGTGGGAGGATGTGGAAGCTCCCGGGCATGGGTCTGGAGATACTCGTAGATCTCTTGCTGGCGGCGGGTCAATGGATAAGACATTCTTGATCTCCTGGTTCTGTACAGGTTCTATTATAGACGCTGTAGAACGAACAGGGAACAGATACTTTGTGGGCGGTTTATCCAAGCGCCATTTGCCGTAAGCGGCACTCGAAGCTCTGCCTGGAATCGCCTGAGTGGCTATCTCGTCAGCAGATTGGCGGGCTGCGGCCGGTAGAGGGTTTCCAACAGGAGGTTGGGACGCCGCCGGTCCTTGCGTCTTCTGTCAATGAAGGCCAGATTCTGACTCGATGTATATGAACGACGGCTGTCCGTATCCGGAGTGCGCACACGGAACTTCCTGACATCCACCTTTTTCCCGTTGAGTTTGGAACGGTTTAACTGTTTCATCAGAGCTTTAGCGGTTTTGTCGTTGTCTATGAAGGCCAGTCCGTGATACTCAATGTGATTGCTGTCCAGGTCTTTGACCCTCAATACGTCGCATCTCTCTATCTTTCCTTTGTTGAATAGAGGCTTTCCCCACACATGCTGCAGGCCCTTCGATACGAAGTCGCACAGATTCTTGTGATTAACCGTTTCAGGAATATCCCGAATGAACAGGATCATTTGAGTTATCCTTTGCCAATAGAGCAAATCTTTGTTATTTGTATTCCAGTCAACCCCGGCTTCCACCCAATGTCAATGGATTTTTCCCGCTTGATTACCTTATCGTAGGACAGTTCGAAGATCCTGCCGGCAAAAACGCAGCATATATAATGATTGATCTGATTCTGGGTGGAGCCCGTTCCGGGAAGAGCAAACTGGCTGAAAATCTGGCGCTCTCGTGCGGGCGGCCTGTGGTCTATGTTGCCACCGCCACGGCTGAAGATCCGGAAATGCGAAGTAGAATCGCACAACATCAGTCTAGGCGTCCCTCCGCCTGGAAGACGGTCGAAGAGTCCATTTTTCTGGCAGATGTGCTGAGGCGGGAAGCTACCTCCGGCCGGTGCGTACTGCTGGAATGCATCACCCTGTGGCTGACCAATCTCATGCTGATGGATTCCGGAGAACATCTGGATGAACAGCGTGAGGCGTTGCTCGAGGTGCTCCCGCTCTTGTCCGGCAGACTCATCATCGTCAGCAACGAAGTGGGAATGGGGATAGTTCCGATGGGTGAATTGTCCCGTGGATTTCAGGACGAGGCCGGTCTGTTGAATCAATCTCTGGCAGCCAGAAGCGATCGGGTGATACTGACGGTTGCGGGAATCCCCCAAGTGCTGAAGGGAAAGCGATTATGATTTCGGCCTGGTTTTTCGACAACATCAGATCTGTGGACCCGTATGTGGAAGAAAGGGCGCTCAAGCACCAGGCACAGCTTACCAAGCCCCCGGGTTCTCTGGGGCGTCTGGAGGAGATAGCAGTTAGGCTGTCTACCCTCCAGGATCGGGACAGGCCATCCGCAGACAAGATTCATGTGACTGTCTTTGCGGCGGATCATGGGGTGGCCCAGGAGGGTGTTTCCGCATTCCCCCAGGAAGTAACCTCCCAAATGTTGGAAAATTTTGTCAGGGGGGGAGCGGCCATCAGTGTTATGTGCCGATCCCTGGGCGCGAGCCTGGAGATCGTCGATGTGGGAACAGTAGCCGGTGATACTGATCGTCCAGGGGTGCACAATCGTCGGGCGGGGGAGGGCACCGCCAACATCCGCATACGGGATGCAATGAGCGAGGCTCAGCTGGAGGGATCGCTTCAGGCTGGGAGAGAGGCCGTGGAGCGCGCCGTGGACGCCGGGGCTGATCTGTTCATCGGGGGTGATATGGGCATAGCGAACACCACTCCCGCAACAGCTTTGGCCTGTGCCCTGCTGAAGGCTGACCCCAAGGTTCTTACCGGCCCGGGGACCGGCCTGAACCCTGCGGGAGTCCTGCACAAGGCAGAGGTGATACGGGACGCCTTGCACAGGTGCGCGGGAGTGGGCGATCAACCGCTCGAGGCGCTGCGTTGTCTCGGTGGATTCGAGATTGCCGCCCTTGCCGGTGCCTTCATCCGTGGCGCGCAACTGGGCCTGCCGGTGCTGGTCGATGGGTTTATTACCACTGCTGCGGCACTGGCTGCAGTGCGGCATGATCCGGCGGTCGGCTCCTGGTTGTTGTTTTCCCATCGATCCTCGGAGCCGGGGCATGGGGAGATACTGAAGGCCTTGAAGGCCGAACCCCTGCTCGATCTTTCCCTGCGGCTTGGTGAGGGCAGCGGCGCTGCCGCGGCAGTACCCCTGCTGAGGCTGGCTTGTTCGTTGCACAACGAAATGGCCACCTTTGCGGAGGCTGGTATCTCGGAAGGTTAAAGTTATGGCAGTTGACACTACGGTTATCGATCTCATACGTCACGGTGAACCGGAAGGGGGTGTCATGATTCGCGGCTCCCGGGACGATCCCCTTAGTGATATCGGCTGGTCTCAGATGTGGTCGGCGGTCGGTCAGGCGAAGCCCTGGCATGAGATCGTTTCCTCGCCCCTGAGCAGGTGTGCGGCTTTTGCACGGGAATTGGGCAGGCATCTGGAACTCTCGGTGCATGAAGAGCGCCGCTTCCAGGAGATCGGTTTCGGGGACTGGGAGGGCGCTGATCCCGTTGAGCTTTATGAAAGCGTACCGGAGGCGGTGACCAACTTCTGGTCGGATCCCGCTGCCCATCCGCCACCGGGCGGCGAGCCGTTCGGTCAGTTTCAGAAGCGGGTCGTGGCGGCATTGGAATCCGTTATGGAGAATCACCGCAGCCGACATGTTCTCGTGGTCTGCCATGGCGGCGTGATCCGAATGCTGATAGCCCATGTGCTGGGTATGCCGCCAGTCAATATGTTCAGGATGGAGGTACCCTACGCCGCAGTGAGTCGGATCCAGATTCAGGATGGGATCGCCAGACTTGTCTTTCATTGCGGAAAACTCTAAATGAAGTTTACAGGCGAGTTGGCTGTTGCGGTTCAATTTCTCACACGGTTACCTGTTCCTTCTTCTGCTGATTTACCCGAGGCCGAAACCCAGGGTCGATCGGTGCTCTATTATCCGCTTGTCGGCGCCCTTATTGGGGGGCTTCTGTGCATCCTGTTTTCTTTGACGGGAGAAGAAGCCGGCAGTTTGCGGGCGGCTTTGATCCTGGCGCTGTGGGTTGGCGTTACCGGGGCGTTGCATCTGGACGGTTTGGCGGATCTGGCGGATGGGTGGGTCGGTGGCCAGGGGAATCGGGCGCGGACCCTGGAGATCATGAAAGACAGCTGCAGCGGTCCGGTGGCCGTGGTCTTCGTGGTGCTCCTGCTTCTGGTGAAGTTCGCGGCCCTGGATGTATTGATTGAACGGGGTATGTGGTCCGCGCTGTTGCTGGTACCGATCGTCGGCCGAGCCGGCCTGGTTGCGGCGCTCTGTTATCTGCCTTATGCCAGACCCGGCGGCATTGGAGAAGTGCTGGCGAGCCATCTGCCCCGGGGTTCTGCAGATCGGGTTCTGGCCGCATCGGCCCTGTTATTACCGCTGTTCTGGGGCTGGGATGGCATCCTGATTCTATTGTTGATAACCGGTTTCTTCCTGTTGCTCAGACAGTTCCTAAATAACCGTCTGGGTGGTATCACCGGCGATGCTGCCGGTGCGGTGTGTGTATTGCTGGAGGCGGCGACATTGATCTTTTTGGTGCTGCTTGGTAGCTGATGTAGCGGTGGGACGGCGGCTTATGCCTCGCTGTCCGGCTGCCTGGAATTACCCAGTTCCCAGGTCATCGCGAAGGCCTCTGCCACTGACGTATTGTTTTCCCGGATTCTGATGCCGTAGGCTTGCTCCAGATTGCCCGGAGTGAGCACCCTCTTGGGATCGCCGGTGGCCAGGGTCTTCCCGTCGAGGAGCAATTGCAGCCGGTCGCAGTAGTGGGAGGCCAGTCGCAGGTCGTGAAGTACCACCACGACGGATCCGCCCTGTCTGCAGTGCATTTTCAATAGGTCCATCATCTCCAGCTGGTGGGAAGGATCAAGGGCTGCCACCGGTTCGTCGGCCAGCAGGATCTCGGGTTCGATCGTCAAAGCGCGGGCCAAAAGCACGCGGGCCTTTTCACCGCCTGAGAGGGTGGGGAAGGAGCGATCCGTCAACCCGGATAATCCCGTCTGATTGAGGACCCGCTGTATGACATGATCGTCTTTTTCTCCCGGCTTCTGCCAGGTGCCCAGATGGGGCAATCGGCCCAGGGCGACAATACGCCCAACGCTGATGGGCCAGTGGGCGGTTCCCTCCTGGGTCAGGTAGGCGATTTTTCGACCCCGTTCGGATTGAGACAGATCCGCCAACGGTTCTCCGTTGGCCAGCAGTTTTTCCCGGGGGGGGGTGAGTATTCCCGCGATAAGCCGCAGGAGGGTGGTTTTGCCGGCACCGTTGGGACCTATGAGTCCCAGCATTTCTCCTTCCCGCAACTCAATTGAGACACCCTTGAGGATGGGTTGACCGCCCAGGTGCTGATGAAGATCTTTGCCAACAAGTCTCATGGCTGCCAGCGCCGGCTCTTAAGTATCAGATGCAGGAAAAACGGTGCGCCAACCAGAGAGGTTAGAACACCCACTTTGATTTCGGTGCCGGCGGGAAACAAACGCACCGCGATATCGGCGGCCAGCAACAGAATGGCTCCACCCATGGCGCTGGCGGTCAACAACCGCCCTGGCTGAAATCCGACCAGGGGTCGCAGCAGGTGGGGCACCACCAGCCCCACGAAACCGATGGCACCGGTAACCGAAACGGCCGAACCCACCGCGAATGCGGTCGCCAGAAATATGCGCCAGCGCAGGCGGGGCAGATTGATACCCATGGTGGTTGCCGTATCCTCGCCAAGGGTGAGGGCGTCCAGCGCCCGCCCGGTGCCCGTGAGCAGAAACCATCCCAGCAGAGTGCCAGGCAGCATGACCCAGAAATCCTGCATGCTGCCGTGGGCGATGGAACCCAGCATCCAGAGCACCATCTCCTTTACCGCGTAGGGGCTGGGTGCGAGGTTGAGGAGCAATGAGATGAGGGATAGCGCCAGGGTGTTGATGGCTACTCCGGCAAGGATGAGTGTGGTGCTGCCGCTGTCCCGGCCGGCGAGCAGATAGACCAGCAGGGTGGCCAGCAGCGATCCGAACATTCCGCCGAAGGGCAGCGCCAGCCAGAAGACGGCGCTCCAGCCTGTATAGAGCACGATAACGCTCCCCAGCGCGGCGCCGCTGGCACTGCCGATCAGCCCGGGGCTTGCCAGAGGGTTACGCAGTAAACCCTGCATGGCCGCACCGCAAACGCCCAATGTCGCACCGGTAATCAAGGCTATGAGCGCACGCGGCAGGCGCACTTCCGTGAGGATCAGGGAGATCACTGAAGGATCCCGGTTGATCGAATCCATCAGGGCCTGTAGCACAGGCACGGGATTCGACCCCACAAACAGGGAGAACAGAAACAGGCCGGTCAGCACAAACCCGAGGGTCAGATTGAGTAGCAGCGGGCCGCGGGTATCCATGTCAAGGCGTCACGGGATGACTGTCGGCCAGGATCTCTATGGCGTCAGCGATCATGGGTCCGCCGCAGATCCAGTATCTGTAGGGTATCTCGATCATGGGCCTGTCCCCGGTTATCCGGTTCAGAGCCGGATGACTGAGCCGATGCTGGGCAACCGAATGTGTTCCCGGTGCGTAGGCAGAGCTGAAAAGCTGATCAGGCGCGGCCACGAGCAAGGACTCCAGTTCGATGTTGCCGTAGCCGTTAACGCCGAGTTCCTTCGACAGGTTGCGCCATCCTGCATGATTCAGTGCCGTATCCTGAAGAGTATCCAGGCCGCTGGTATATCCCCTGGGCTGGTAGAAAACGGCTTTGGAACGAGCCGCGGGCAGGTGGTCTGCAACACGCTGAATTCGCAGATCCATCTCAGAGATGAGGGCCTCACCCTGTGACTGGTTGCTCAGCAGTGTTGCCACCAACCGGATATTGCGCCGGATCCCTCTCAGATCGAAGCTGTTAGGCACGATCTCCACCCGCAGACCAAAGTGTTTCAGCAACCTCACAAAGGAGGGTGAGGTAAACCCCTCCGCCAGGATCAGGTCCGGTTCGAGCAGCAGCAACTGCTCGAGTTTGGCATCGTTGACAGGGTACCGGCCTGCCTCACTGGCCATGTACGAACTGTTCGGTTCCAACGCCAGGCGGCTGACCGATGCTATCTGTCCCGGACGGGCGAGCATCAGCAACAGCTGGTCACTGCACAGGTTTATGGAAACCACCCGTGCCGGCGGTTCGGCGAATGATGCCTGGGCCGGCAGCAACAGCAGCAGCAGCAGGAAGTGCAGCACATGAACTGGGATTTTGTAAGGCACTGGCATCACTAAAGGGATTCTATCCGTTAATCGGGCTGGTAAACGAGAGATACGAAAATCTCACGTCCCGGCTCGTTGTAGCCGAATCGTGTCTGATAGTCTTTGTCGAACAGGTTTTTGATCTGCGCACGCACCGACCATCCTTTGGTCAGGTGTTGTGCCAGACGCAGATCCAGCAGACCGTATCCGGGCAGGCGGATGTTATTGGCAACATCGTCGTATCTGTAGCTGTGGGCACGGAGCGTGGCGCCAAGGCCCGTGTTACCGAAGCGCTGGTCCGCGTCCAGGCGCAGGGTCCGCTTGCTGCGTGCCGGCAGCAGGTTTCCGGTATTCCTGTCCCTGGGATCCAGAAATGTGAGACTGCCCACAAAGTTCCAGCCGGCCAGTCGGGCGGTCAATGCGGTTTCAAGACCGTCTATTCGTGCCGAGGAGATGTTCTGGGGTTGCCAGGTCCAGGGCGCAATCTGTACCCACTGTATCAGATTGTCGATGTCGGTTCTGTACGCCCGAAGACTCCAGCCCCCCCATGCCTGTGTTCCCTCCAGACCGACTTCGAAACTCGAGGACTCCTCCGGTTCCAGGTCGGGATTGCCGTTGGAACCCCAGGGATCCTGGTAATAGAGATCGTTGAACGTCGGGGCCTTGAATGCGGTACCGTAGGATGCGATCAGCCTGAGTGAATCGTTGGCATCATATCCCAGGGCCAGGTTACCCGTTGTGTGTCCGCCAAATGATTCATTGTCGTCGTGGCGCAGTCCGACATTGATATCGCCGGATTCATAACGATCCTGATATTGTGCGAAAATTCCGTAGTTGTCCCGAGTGGTTTCGCTGTACTCCGTGGTTCCATCCACCTCGTCTCTAAGAAAATCCAGACCGGCGGTCAATACGCCGTCATCACTTACCATAAAATCGTTCTGCCAGGAGGCTTGGGGCCTTCGGGTTTCAAAGACGAACGCCCGGGAGCCGTCCGCGTAGCCTTCGCTTTCGTCCCGGCTTTCCCCGGCCGCCAGTGAGACATCCCACCAGGCAGCAGGTGAATAGAGAAATTTCAGGTTCATGGCCTGCTGCACGAAGTCCTCGTCATAATCAACGTTGGGATCGAATCCGTCGTATTGGTTGTTCCCTTCTGCCCTTGTACCTGTGAACTGCAGTTTTGCGCCATTCCCGAAACTGTGGCTGAGATTGCCTGAAAACGAGGTATTGCGATAACCGTCCTTGTCAGGATTGTTTCCCACCGTGGAATCGAACCCTTCGGTGTCCAGGTGGGTCAGGCGCAGGCTGTAACGGGTGCTGTCCGTACCGCCGCTCAACCCAAGGTTGCCGCTGAAGGTGTTGTAGGTGCCGTAACCGATCTCACCGTCGACGTGCGTTCCCTTGGCACCTTTTCTGGTAAATATCTGCACTACACCGCCGATCGCATCTGATCCGTAAAGGTGGGATACGGGACCCCTCACCACTTCGATGCGCTCCACCTGGGACAGTGGTATATGCTGCCATGCGGGCTCGCCCAGGGTTGCCGATCCCACCCGTATACCATCAACAAGTACAAGGACCTGGCTGGCATTGGTGCCCCGAAGATTGAGGCTGGTGGTCTTGCCGTACCCGCCGTAGCTGGTGAAACTGACGCCCGGGAGCCCGTCCATCAGCTGCACCACCTCTTTCGCCTGGCTTTTTTCGATGTCCTCGCGGGTAATCACCGTGACCGAGGCCAGAGTTTCGTCAGCAGTTCTGGCGGTGCGTGTTGCCGTGACGTTCATGGTTTCAAGCTGCTCAAGGCCGGATACGTTTCCCGAGGCCATCATAAGCAATAATAATGAAGATAAAATACAGGCGCGGGCAGAAGCCCGGCGGTGGTGTTCGGCGATCTGGTTCATGACGGTTTTTTCCTATTCCATATAGTGCCGTAGCCGACTGGCGATATGGATGCGAAAACCTGTCACGGAAGCTAGCCTGTATCGGCTTTCAAGAGCCGGAGGCAACCGGGCGGACAGCATCGCATCACGCGATGCGAACCGGTCTGAAAGGCTGCCATGGTTGTTTGGGTATGGCTGGGGAATACACCCAGAAAAGGCCGCAAACAAGCCAGGGAGCCAATCAACATCGGCTCGCTTGATTGCGTCAGCTAACGGAAAACCGCCCTGCAGAATACCCCGTTCGGCAGAAATGCGACGCTGGAACGGCAGGTCTCCTGGCTCGCGGATCGTCGCTTTACTCCGCCTTCCCGACACTTTCGAGCAAGTTCATGCTCTTTGCGTCAGTGGCATTTCGGAGTATGGCTACTCGCTTACAGTTGCGGGGACAGCCAAGGAATTGCGATTAAACACAGCACCTTGTTCCCTAATCAGCCCTTATCGGGCACCGCTCCTGGGTAGCATTCTACAGATCCCCGGCTTTATTGGAAACAGTGCCTACCCGGATTACTGTCGCGTGCGACCCCTTGTCCCCCTGGTTATAAACACAGGTAATGATCTTCATGTTCACTCCTTTGAATGAAAAGAATATCCGGAGAGGGCGGTCTTTATAGCCAAGTACGAATTGAATGTACTTGTACAAAGTAACCCAAAAGGGTTGGTAGTTTGAGAGAGGACACATCAGGAGAATAGAGATGAAAAAGATCATTATCGCCACGATTATCGGTTTGACCGCAAGCGGTGTTGCATTTGCCGCCAACCAGGAAATTAAATACGGGAACCAGGAACAGAGAGAGGACCAGCTTCACGGCTATCAACAGCCTGCGGCATCTCCTTCGCAGCCGGCTGAAAACGCTAGCAAGTTCAGCAATCAGGATGCCCGTGAAGATCAGTTGCAAGGATACGGCCAGACAACGGCATCCGGATCCGAGCCGGCCACTGTTCGAGTTGGAAGGGCCAATAATGAGCAGCAGGAAGATGCAGTATACGGCTACAAGAAATAGGAGCTGAACAAGCGGAGAAAACAGATGGGGCATGCACAGAAGCGTGCCCCGTCTGTTCTTGGTTGCCGATAATTTGGGAGAGGAATAATGGATAAGCGGATACCGCTGGCACTGGCTGTCGCCGGCCTGGTAGTGGGATGTACTTCCATGCAGGAAGCCGACAAGACAGGTGAATCTCATTTTGTGGACGTTACAGGCGGCACGGGGATTTCAACCAGCGGCGCAAGAGGCGCAGGCTGGGGCGATTATGACAACGACGGTTGTGTCGATCTGATGATCTCCGAAGCCAAGAGTGCACGACTCTATCGAAACGGATGTGATGGAACATTTGCCGATGTCAGTAAAATTGCAGGCATTACCGGGCCGGCCGGTGGCTTTACCGTGGCATGGGCCGACTATGACGGTGACGGTGATCTGGATGTTTACATCGCCAGTGCCGATGCACCGAA
>JAQYVO010000088.1 GCA_030145425.1 Chromatiales bacterium
AAAAGACGACATAGTGACCGTCAAGGCGTTGATGACCCACCCCATGGAAACCGGCGCGCGCAAGGATAAGTCCGGCGCGCTGATACCCGCGCACTTCATCCAGGAAGTTACCTGTGAGTCCGGTGGAAAAACCCGGCTGACCGCCAACTGGAGCGGCGGCGTATCCAAGAACCCTTATCTCTCCTTCAAATTCAAGGGAGCCGGCAAGGGAGACTCGATAAAGCTGACCTGGGTGGACAACAAGGGCAACAGCGACTCGGTCGAATCCAAGATCGGTTGACCGACAACAAGCCCTGTGTGCGTGCCTGAAGGATAGAACTGCAATGACAATATCAAGAAGAGAGTTTATTCGACTGATGGGTCTGGCCGGCGCCGCCGGTATTCTCCCCGGTTCCGTGTTTTCGGCGGCCCGTAAACCGTCCGATCTCTACGAGATCCCCCGGTTCGGCAATGTCTGCCTGATGCACATGACCGACAGTCACGCACAGCTCAATCCTGTCTATTTTCGGGAACCCAGCGTAAACCTGGGTATCGGGGGTGCGAAGGGCAAGGCCCCCCATCTTGTCGGCAATGCGTTGCTCACACACTTCGGTGTGGATTCCAACTCCATAGAGGCCCACGCCTTCACCTATCTGAACTTCGACCAGGCGGCCCGTGAGTATGGCCGTGTCGGGGGGTTCTCCCATCTGGCCTCCCTGGTAAAGCGTGTCAGGGCGGAGCGGGGTGACGGCAACAGCCTGCTGATGGACGGCGGTGACACCTGGCAGGGCTCCGGTACCGCTTACTGGACCCGGGGCGAGGACATGGTCGGTGCCTGCAACCTGCTGGGTGTGGATGTGATGACGGGCCACTGGGAATTCACCTACCTGGATAAAGAGGTCATTGCAAACATCGGCAAGTTCAAGGGCGAGTTCGTGGCCCAGAATGTGGGTATCAGCGACGAAGCCCTGTTCGATTACAAATTTGCCGACTTCGAAGGATTCGACGAAGACATGGGGCTGGCTTTTAAACCCTATACCATCAAGGAGGTTGGCGGTGTCAGGGTGGCAGTTATCGGTCAGGCCTTCCCCTACACCCCGATCGCCAACCCCGGCCGGTTCATGCCGGACTGGACCTTTGGTATCCAGGACGAACGTATGCAGTCCATTGTCGACGAGGTAAGGGAAACTGAGAAACCGGGCCTGGTTGTGGTGATATCCCACAATGGTATGGACGTGGACCTGAAGATGGCCTCGCGGGTCACGGGTATCGATGCCATTTTCGGCGGTCACACCCATGACGGTGTACCGGCCCCCAGTATCGTGAACAACAAGGGTGGAAAGACCCTGGTGACCAATGCCGGTTCCAACGGCAAGTTCCTGGGTGTCATGGATCTGGATGTTCGCAACGGGAAAGTGCAGGATTTTCGTTACCGGCTGGTTCCGGTATTCTCCAACCTGCTGCCGGCAGATCAACAGATGCAATCCTATATTGACGGCGTCCGCGCACCTTACAAGAAACAACTCGAAGAGAAACTGGCGGTGGCCGAGGAGACCCTGTTTCGGCGCGGCAATTTCAACGGGACCTTCGATCAGGTGATCTGCGATGCACTGCGCAAGGTAAACGACGCCCAGATCTCCCTGTCACCGGGATTTCGCTGGGGCACCACGGTGCTGCCTGGTCAGGACATCACCATGGACAACGTCATGGATCAGACCGGCATCACTTATCCGGAGACCTATCGGCGGGAGATGAGCGGTGCAGATATCAAGGCAATCCTGGAGGATGTCGGCGATAACCTGTTCAATGCCGATCCCTACTATCAGCAGGGTGGGGACATGGTTCGGTTGGGTGGGCTGGACTATGTGTGCGATCCGAATCAGGGTTTCGGCAAGCGCATCAGCGATATGACCCTGGATAACGGAACCAAGGTTGAAGCCGAAAAGAAATACATGGTCGCAGGCTGGGCCACCGTAGGTTCCCAGTCGCCGGGACGCCCGATCTGGGACGTGGTCGCCGACTATCTGCGGGACAAGAAAACGGTGAAGATCGAGAAACTGAACACGCCCAAGCTTGTGGGTGTGGAGGGCAATCCGGGGATCAGCGGTTAGTTGTTTGGGCTCTCCCCTGTACACACAATGGTCGAATAAATTCGACCCTACATGTATCTTGAGTCAATTGTAGGGCCGAATTCATTCGGCCAACAGCACTGAAACCACGTCATCCCGGCGAAGGCCGGGATCCAGGGAATTCGGAAAGGTACGGTTTCCGGATAGCGACTAGGTCAGCAGTTTTTCCAGGTAGAGATACTTAACGGTGAGATCGTCACCTTTGGCGCAGGAAAAGCCCTCCCGTGCATACAGGCCTTGGGCGCTTTCGTTGTCGTCTCGTACCTCCAGCGTGACCTTACAGCAGCCGAGTTGCCGCGCTTTGTCTTCCACTGCCGACATCAGCCCGGTACCGATGCCTTTTCCACGATATCCATCAAGTACCATCAGGTCATGGATATTGATCAAGGGCTTGGCGTAGAAGGTCGAATAGCCGCTGAAGCAGACCGCTGTGCCGATGTAGTCCTGACCTGACCTGGCCAGGAAAACCAGCGTTGTGGGATGGGCTTTGAGACCGGGTATTAAGGCATCGCGCACTTCAATGGGAAGATTCATACCCCCACTCATGGGGTCACCGGCAAAATAATCAATAAGCCCGAGAAGCGCCTGGGCATGTTCAGGGTTGTCGAGATCGGCTTGGAAGACCTGGGTGGTATCAGAAGATTGTTCGTGTTTACTGTTCATAAATTTTCATCAGAAGATGTAGCCTGGATGGAACAAGGTGGAATCCAGGGAACGTCCATCAGGATTTATACAACCCGGATTACGCTTACGCTCCATCCAGGCTACCTTTTTGGGTGTAGGGTCGAATTCATTCGACCAGAACCATAGGATCAAATTCACACAACCTAAGCCGTAGGGTCGAATTCATTCGACCAGAACCATAGGATCAAATTCACACAACCTAAGCCGTAGGGTCGAATTCATTCGACCAATATAAATGACGGCTGTTGGCCGAATGAATTCGGCCCTACAACGGCAATCTACCCACTTTATCAGGGTAAGAACTCCTTTTTGGTGGTACCTACCCAGTGCTTCCGTGAAGCTCGCGTGCCTGAAGGGTGTTTTCCAGCAGCGTCGCGACGGTCATCGGACCCACACCGCCGGGTACTGGCGTGATCCAACTCGCTTTTTCGCTGGCACCGGCATAGTCAACGTCACCGCACAATGATCCGTCTTCCCGACGGTTGATACCCACGTCGATCACCATCGCGCCTTCTTTGACCCAATCACTCTTGATGAACTCGGGGCGTCCGATTGCGGCAACCAGGACATCCGCGCTGCTGGCCTTTTCTATCAGGTCCTTGGTCCTGCTGTGGCAAACTGTGATGGTGCATCTTGCCGCCAGGAGTTCCAGCGCCATGGGTCGGCCCACGATATTGGATTGTCCGATGATCACGGCATCCAGACCCTCCAGTTTCTGTCCCGTTCGTTCGAGCATGGTCATGATGCCCTTCGGTGTGCAGGACCGTAAAACCGGCATGCGCAGCACCAGGCGGCCGACGTTGTAGGGATGAAAGCCATCCACATCCTTGGTGGGCAGTATGCGTTCGATGACGGTTTCCTCATCGATCTGCCCGGGCAGCGGCAGCTGTACCAGAATGCCGTCTATCTCCTCCCGGTCGTTCAGCTCATCGATGAGTCCAAGAAGCTCCGCCTCCTTGGTTTCCCCAGAAAGTCTGTGAAGCTCGGACAGAAAACCCACTTCCTCGCAGGAACGCTGTTTGTTGCGCACGTAAACCTGGGAGGCCGGATTCTCTCCAACAAGTACTACGGCGAGGCCGGGCGCGCGCTTGCCAGCTGATATCATGGCGGATACTTTCTCTTTGACATCCTGCCGAATGTCGGCGGAAATGGCTTTTCCATCAAGAATCTGTGCACTCATGGGGGAACTTCCAGGTCGGTTACGGACAAACGATGAATATTACCGCGAACCGCCCCCGGAATCACTGGTACCGGGATTTATTATTGACTCATTTGGCTCCCATGCGTATGATTTCCTGCTCTCCACGGAGGAGGCGGAAGAGACCGGATAACGGGGTATAGCGCAGTCTGGTAGCGCGCCTGCTTTGGGAGCAGGATGTCGGGAGTTCGAATCTCTCTACCCCGACCAAAACGTTGCGCCCGTAGCTCATTTGGATAGAGCATCGGCCTTTAGCCGCGTACGAAGTACGCAAGAAGGAGCCTTTATGGGGAAACGGAACCCATAAAGTGGACCACACTGTATCGGGGAAACCTTAACAGGTCAGGCTGATGGCAATCCCGAGGAAACCTTTGGTTGACCCATCCATTGGTCTTGGATAGCATTCTTGTAATGCATCACACCAAAGAAAAGGGTGACCTGGGTGTTTTGAAGGCTCAACTCGACTTGTTCGAGAAAGGATTCCTGATTTTGAATCCTGTAACAGAGCACGCGCCATTTGATATAGTGGCGTATAAAGACAGGGAGTTTAAACGGATACAGGTTAAGTATAAATCTGTTGATAAATCGGGCAGCATCACTGTGCATTTCCGCTCCTGTTGGGCGGATAAAAATGGGACACATATGCTACAGATCGATAAAGAAGAAATTGATCTTTATTGTATCTATTGTCCAGAGACAGATAAGTGCTATTACCTTGATCCCAAGAGCTACCAACGTTCTGTTACGTTGAGGGTAGAAAAACCCAAGAATAATCAGGCAGCAAATGTAAGGCTGGCATCTGATTATCAGGGGGTTCCGTAGAGACTATACGTGTGGCACCTGCGAAGGTGAAGAGATAGTCCAGACCACAAACCCGGTGGCACGGGGCGTCGAAAGGCGTAGTGGTAAGCTAAGCCGAGGGTAGCAGGTTCGAGTCCTGCCGGGCGTGCCATAAGTTGAACAGATAGTGGTGGGTGTAGCTCAGTTGGTAGAGCCCTGGATTGTGATTCCAGTCGTCGTGGGTTCGAATCCCATCGTCCACCCCATTTTTTGGGCCGTTAGCTCAGTTGGTAGAGCAGGTGACTCTTAATCACTTGGTCGTAGGTTCGAATCCTACACGGCCCACCA
>JAQYVO010000095.1 GCA_030145425.1 Chromatiales bacterium
CCCGCTCATCCTCCTGGCTGATGTCGCGCATCGCCATCAGTTCGGCCTGGCGGTAGAAGGCGTTGTCATCCAGATTGATCTTGGCATCCAGGGCAATCAGGCTGCCCTGTTTGGTAACCACCAGCGGGTTGATCTCGACCAGGCTGGCGTCAGACTCGATGAACAGGTTGTACAAACCGTACATAAATTTCTGAAAATCTCTCACCTGGGTACCTTCCAGCCCCAGTTCGAAGGCCATCCTGCGGCACTGATAACCCTGCAGACCGGCCACAGGATCGACGTGAATGGTGCAGATCTTCTCCGGCGTCTCCTCGGCAACCTCTTCGATGTTCATGCCGCCGGCGCTCGAACCCATGAACAGGATGCGTTTTTCGGCCCGGTCAATGAGCGCACTGAGATACAGTTCGCGATCGATGTCGGTGGTTTCCTCGATCAGCAGTGTATTGATGGGCAACCCGGGTTCACCGGTCTGCTTGGTGACCATGCGGCTGCCGAGCAGGCGATTGGCCTCCTCTTCGACCCGGTCGAGGCTGTCTACCAGGACCACGCCACCGGCCTTGCCCCGCCCTCCTGCGTGAACCTGGGCCTTCACCACCCAGCGTTCTCCCGTGACCGCCTGAGCCGCCTCCCTGGCTGCAGACACGCTGCAGGCCGGCTTGCCCTCAGGCACCGGGATCCCCTGTTTCGCAAACAATTGTTTGGACTGGTACTCGTGTAGGTTCATTATTTTTGCAACCTGTGCGCTAAAAAAACTATTATTCTCGTCCAATCCCGCGGAAGAATCAAAAAAAAATAATATCTCGATAAGGTAAAGTTATGGAGGCGTGACGGCAGACTATGGGGTTAAGGTTTTTTCTGGTTCTTTTGGGAATCTGGGTGATCTACCTGGTCTTCCGGCGCACCGTGCAACAACGTCAGAGCCGAGGCGCGAAGCACAAAGAATTGCCTGCCGTCGATGTCGTGTGCTGCCACCGGTGCGGCACACATCTTCCCGCCCCCGACGCCCTGGAGTTGGATGGCAGATATTTCTGCTGCCCCGAACACCGGGATGACGGAAACGGCCCCGCAAACCGGACTGAATGACACGACCATGGCAATAACTTCCCAAACGGTAGAACAGACAGACGGGATACACCCGGTTTTCCAGGAAAGCACCTGGACCCATCTCTACTTCTTCTTCGCTTACCGTATTATTATTTCAGCGCTGCTACTGACCCTCTTTTTCTCGGACCTTGGCCCTAATTTTCTGGGACAGTACGCACCCCGAATCTATGTCCTTACCACCACGTCCTATCTGGGAATGGTTCTGGCCAGTGGCATACTGCTCCTCTGGAGACACCCGTCTGCAGATACCCAGGCTTCATTGATGGTTTTTGTCGACATTGCGGCCATAACCATGATTTTGCCTACCTGTGGCGGCGTGCAAAGCGGCCTGGGAACCTTGCTGGCACTGTCTATTGCCGCCGGAAGCCTGATCATCTCGGGCCCGAAAGCATTGCTGCTGGCGTCAGTGGCCACATTGTCAATCATCACTCAACAGCTGTTAACCAATTTCACGCTTGGCAGTTCCTTTTCAGACTACCCGCAGGCAGGGCTGGTGGGATCTTCATTTTTTGCCATCGCCATTCTGGCTCATGTCCTTTCCCGCAGACTGTCACACAGTGAACGTCTGGTCAGCCAGCAGGAGCTGGATCTTGCCAACCTGGCTCAACTCAATGAACACATCATCCAAAACATGCAGACCGGCATCCTGGTGGTGGATCAGGACGACAGAATCCGCCTGATGAACGAATCTGCCTGGTTTCTCCTGGGCATGCCCGATGCCCGGGCGGACAGCTCATTGGAGCAAGCCTCACCCATGCTCGCCCAACAATTGGCAAGCCAGAAAACGGCGGCCGAGGCCAGCACTTTCACTTTAAAAGAGGCATCTGGAGGACGGGAGCTGCAGGTAGGCTTTTCCCGCCTGGGCACGGCAGGCACCGACGGAAGTGTCATTTTTCTGGAAGACATCGCCTCGGTAACCCAGCGGGCGCAGCAGATGAAACTGGCATCCCTCGGGCGCCTGACCGCGAGCATCGCCCATGAAATCCGCAACCCCTTGGGGGCCATCAGCCACGCCGGCCAGCTACTCAGGGAAGCCACCGGCCTGGATGCCGCCGACCAGCGGCTGGTCGAGATTATTCACGGCAATTCCGAGCGGGTAAA
>JAQYVO010000096.1 GCA_030145425.1 Chromatiales bacterium
GTCATTCAGTTCGCGAAGATGCTCGTGAGCTTCGGTGAAGCGCCGGTCATATTCCGTATAGATGTACCAGTGCAGCACCCCTCGCAATCGTTTGATCCGGGCCTCAATTTCCGTGGATACGGCCGTGCCGCCGGCAGTCAGCTTCTGTTCCAAAAGCGCAATCTGTTCACTGATGATCCGCTCCTTCGAGGTCGCCAGGTAATCGGGCCTCGGGGCCACCAGCATGGCCTTCAGGCGTTGTTCGATACGGTCCCGCTGCTCCAAGCGCAAACGCATCTGTGAGTCGAGCTGCCGGAATTTCCGATCAATAGCAGGAAGCAGCGGCTGGTAATAATCCCGACGCTGCTCAATGATCCCCTCGAAGGCGTCCAGATCCCCTTCCCAGGCCTCCAGCTTCTTACGCAATTGCTCCAGGTCAAGATAGTTTTTCAGAAATTCCTGGAAATCGTGAGAGGCCATCAATTCGAGCAGGTAGTAGGTCTCGGGCGTTTGCGGAAGCTTGCGCAACTTAACGACCCAGTTGGCATCCTGTTTCAGCTCTTCCCGAACCAGAGCCCGAAGAAAATGACCTTCGCGGATGCTCTTTATGGATGCGCCAAGCTTGTCGACTTCGGTGCCGAACCTCTCCAGCGCGCTGCCATATATCACTGCCGCTTTGCTTTGCACATTCAGCCTGCCATAAGAATAGGGAACGGCAAGCATGGCTTCCTGCACCGAGGCGTCCGTGACCTCCCTCGTCACCAGAGTGCTCCAGGGTACCAGCGCCCTTTCGAAGCGTCCCTGGAAAGCATCCGCCCATCCCGAGCCCAGCAACGCCCGGTTGGAGAACGGGCCGTTCAAACGCACCCGATCGAGCACCTGTTTGGCGCCCTCGTATTTTTTTTCTTCCAACAGCTTAGATCCAAGGACCAGATTCGATTTATCCTTGATTGCCAGCGTAAGCGCATCATTGCTGTTGATCCGACCGGTACGGTCGAGATACTGGCGCCCCTCAAGCTCTTTCCCGTCCTTGAGCAGCGCAATACCGAGATTGTAGGTGCTGAAGCCTTCGAGGCTTTCGACATCCTGGAGGTCTCTTAGAATACGGGCAGCCTCGGCAAAACGGCCGTTCGCCATGAGGATTTGTGCGCGCAGGAAAGCCAGATCGTCGAGAATATTTGGCGGAACAGTCCCCTTAATACGTTCCACGGCATACAGGGCATTAACCGGCTGGTCTTTCTGGAAGTAGATCCGTGCCAGACGGAAAATGGCCTCGTTACGTACCGGTTCCTCGACGTTGCCCTCGATAACCGCACTGATTGCACGCCCGGCACGCTGATGCATTCGAAAGGCCAGTTCGAAATCACCCACGGCAAACTCGGCGTGGTTGATATGGTAATATAGGGTGTCGCGTTCAGGTTCATCGAGCCCATGGTGCTGTGTAAGCTCGGTGTCGAGCCTGGCGATTGCATCGAACCACTCCCCTTGAAAAGCATAGTACAGGGCCTCTCCGAAGTAGAGATCCTTCAGCTCTTTCGGAGCGGACGTACCGGCCACCGCTGAAGACGCAGTCAATAACAGAATTGTCAATAATACAAATAGCCTGTACATGGTCTACCTATCCTTAAAGGTAATGCTTTGGGCGGCCAAGGATATTTCTACGATCTTGGGGCCCACATCCTTATAAACTTTAAAGCGCTCCGTTTTCAAAAAATCGGTGCCTCCCCCAGATTTGCCGATGACAGAGACCTGTAGATCATGGTCACCGGCCCGGATATTACCGGTATAGATGCGCTGCACCCCCCCCTTCTGCAGGGCTTCGAATTCCTTGAAGGTGTAAATGTAATGGACAACCGGCTTGCCGTCCAACTGGATCTCGACCGAGTCGAGACGGAAGGTTTCGCCGCTGACCAGTGATACAAATACCGCGACCTGGGTATTGGACGGATACAGCAGCTTCTCTTCAAGCTGATTCAGTTCCGCCGCAATGCCCAGAACATCGCTCTTGATTTCTTGAACCTGTTCATCCAGGCCCTTGATCTGTTCCCTGGAGATTTCCTGCGCATAAGCGGCGAAGCTCAAAACAAGCACTGAAATCCCTAAAAT
>JAQYVO010000171.1 GCA_030145425.1 Chromatiales bacterium
ATCAATGCCCGCTGTGATCAAGGCGGATTTTGTCAATAGACAGTTTCACGGTGGTGCACGAGGCGTATGGATGAAACCGGGTGTAAATCACTGCCGTTGGTGAACGGCAGTCATCCGCTCTTTATCAAAGGAGGAGGTTAAGCGTACCTGGAGTTCTGGAGTATTCATTATTCCAATATTCTCTCCGAGCCGTAGGCTCTAATAACCCTCTACGAGCCGGAGGCCAGTACGCCTATATTTTACATGTCGATTGCTTGCGGAAACAGATGGATAACCTTGGGTTGCCCTCTATTTATTTTCATTTTGATCGCTTACGGGCTCTCGGCCGGCACAGCCCACTCTCAGACCCGGTTTCAAAACCCGCTGGAAAATAAGAATGTTCTAATCCTGAATGCCTTCGAATCCAACATACCCGTTTTCCAAAAAACCAATCAAGGGCTGTCAGCCGCACTACAATCCGGTGGGATCGGCATCAGAAACCAGTTCCATGAACACCTGGACCTGGTGCGCAACCCCGGTCCTGAAAATAGAAAGCTTCTGGTGCAGTTCATGCGCCGGCGTTACAGCGAGCGCAGGATCGACTTCATCATTACCCTGTTCCCCGAGGGTTTGAAGTTTCTGCTGGACGAGGGCCGGACCTTCTTCCCCGCTGCCCCCGTTTTGGCTCTCTACCTGCCCCAGGGTTTTGAGCTGCCGCAGGCGGAGCGCCGAATCATTCATCATTTAATTATCCCGGATTTCAAGCCAACGATCGAGACCGCGTTGAAACTGGTTCCCGGGGCCGGGCGTATTTATGTCGTGGCCGGCACCCACCCTTTGGACAGATGGCTGGAAAGCATAGTGCGACAGGATTTCAAGACATGGAAAGGCCGATTGGAATTTCGCTACTTGAGCGACCTGCCCCTGGATAAAATCCTGACCACGGTATCCGCCGCTCCTTCCGACAGTATTGTCTTCATTACCGCCTATAGCCAGGACGTAACCGGAAAATACAAAACCACGGTGGAGTTAAGTCGATTGCTGGCCCATGTTTCCAGGGCGCCGCTTTTCGGTTTCATGGACACTCTGCTCGGCAACGGCATCGTGGGCGGCTCACTGATCAGCTTCGAGTACATCGGAACCAGGGCGGGCGAAATGGCGCTGGATATACTTGGCGGAACCCGCAATACGGAGAAAATTCCCATCCTCCTGGAAGTGCCCCAATTGGACATGTTCGATTGGCGTCAGCTAAGGCACTGGAACTTGAAAGAATCTGCTTTGCCAGGGGGAAGCATCATTGTCAACAGGGAGTTCAGCCTATGGGATCTGAGGTATTATGCCATCGGGGTTCTGGTCTTTATCCTGGCGCAGTCGTTTCTGATCATTGCGCTGTTAGTGCAGAAACGCCGCCGCAGGTCGGCCGAGGATTCGCTCCGACAGAAATCGAAAGAACTTAACCAATTCTTCAATGTTTCCATCGATTTGTTGTGCATTGCCAACACCGCTGGATATTTTTTGCGTTTGAACCCGGTCTGGGAATCGACCCTCGGGTACAGCACGGAAGAACTCATGGCGCAAAAGTTTCTTGACTTCGTACACCCTGACGATTTGGTGAGGACTCAGGAGGCCATTTCCACTCTGGCATCCCGGGAAAAAGTCATACATTTCGAAAACCGTTACCGTTGCAAGGACGGCACCTATCGCTGGCTCGAATGGAATGCAGTCCCGGCCGGCAGTTTGATATACGTGGCAGCGCGCGATCTGACCGACTACATAAATACGGAGGTCGAGGCCAAACAGCATCGGGAAGAGCTTGCACACATGACCCGCATCGCCACCATGGGGGAGTTGACCACCTCATTGGCCCACGAGATCAACCAGCCGCTCACGGCCATTCTGAGCAATGCCGAGGCCGCCCAGCGGTTTCTCTCCCGGGCAGAGCCTGATATCGACGAAGTCCGGCAGATCCTGGCGGACATTATCCGGGACGACCAGCGGGCCGCTGACGTGGTGCAGAAGGTCAGGGCTCTGGTGAGAAAGGAAAAGTTTCACGATGAATTCTTGGATCTCAACAAGGCAATTAAAGAAGTCGTTGCCCTCATTCGAGGCGAGTCTCTGCTCCAGGGATTGTCGATTGCCATGGAATTGCTGCCGGAATTGAAGATGATCCATGGGGATCGCATTCAACTGCAGCAGGTGATATTAAACCTGATTCTGAACAGCGCCGCCGCTATGAGAAATGCGCCACGGGCTCAACGGAAAATCATAGTGAGATCGACAATGCCGGACAACCTGACCGTCCAGGTGTCTGTTACGGATTTTGGAACCGGCATCGACGAAAACAATATCGAACAGCTTTTTGAGGCCTTTTACACCACCAAACCCGAGGGATTGGGCATGGGACTTTCCATCAGCCGGACGATCGTTAAAGCTCAGGGTGGAAGTATCAAGGCTTCAAATAACCCGGAAGGCGGTGCCACCTTTGCCTTCACCCTTCCGATACTACAGGGAGATGCGACGTGACAGAGACAAAAGCAGCTGTATTTGTGGTCGATGACGACCCATTCGTGCGAAAGGCCCTGGAACGCCTGCTTCGATCGGCCGGTTATAATGCCATGACCTTTGCGTCGGCCTCTGAATTCTTGAATTTCAGCTGCCCCGATACGCCGGGATGCCTTGTTCTTGACATCAAGATGCCGGAGCTGAGCGGTCTCGAGCTCCAGGACCGTGTGTCTGAAAAGGGTCTTTCCCTTCCCATCATATTTATTACCGGCCACGGGACGGTTCCTGCGAGCGTCAGGGCCTTCAAAGCCGGTGCAATGGATTTTTTACAGAAGCCCTTTAAAGAAAGGGAGCTTCTGGATGCAGTTGATCGCGGAATCGAAAAGGACCGCCGTCTACGGCGAGAGCGGAAGGAAATGAAAACGCTCTGTGCCAGGCTTAAGACCCTAACCCCACGGGAATGCGAGGTGTTCAGTCATGTGGCCAGCGGTTTGCTGAACAAACAGGTGGCCTTCGATCTTGGGATTTCCGAGAAAACCATCAAGGTACACCGGGCCCGCGTGATGCAAAAGATGGGCGCCCGATCCCTGGCCGACCTCGTTCGTTTTGCCGAAAAGCTGGCAATCCGATCTTCGGCGAGCTAACCCTCCCTATTGGACCAAAGTCCAATATCTTTTCTTTTTTTATTCCGCTAACTTCTTCCTGACCTTTTGTAGCCGGTCCCTTTAATCGAGAAAGATGTTTAAATCCATTATCCAGGGAGTTTCGCCTGGAGATGCGGAGATGGCGTGCCTCAAGAATCATTCACAGTCTATGTTGTAGATGATGACGACTCCATCCGGAGGGCCCTCAAGCG
>JAQYVO010000204.1 GCA_030145425.1 Chromatiales bacterium
TTGGTCGACTGCTTCAGATCCTTCATCAGCGACTGGTAACCCGGGTTGTAGGAAATGACCAGCTGAAAATCCGGGTGTGCGTCCACCAGTTCCCCCTTTTTGTCGATGGGCAGGGTACGGCGGTGGTCGGTCAGGGGGTGGATGACCACGGTGGTGTCCTGGCGGGCCTCGACGATCTCATCCAGGTAGCAGATGGCACCGATCCGGGCTGCCGTGGTCAGGGGTCCGTCGAGCCAGCGGGTGCCGCCCGCATCCAGCAGGTAGCGGCCGACCAGATCCGAGGCCGTCATGTCCTCGTTGCAGGCCACGGTGATCAGGGGTTTGTTCAGTTTCCAGGCCATGTATTCCACAAAGCGTGATTTTCCACAACCGGTGGGGCCCTTGATCATCACCGGCAGGCGTTCGTCATAGGCAGCCTGGTAGAGTGCGATCTCTTCGCCCTGGGACTGGTAGAAAGGCTCCCCGCTGATGCGGTACTGGTCGATATCGGTCATTGCGAATCCTGGTGTTAAAAGAAATGTCTCACACAAAAAAGCCCCCGCCGGATGGCTGGGGGCTTTTTCTACTGCAAGCTCACAAGCGTCGATTTACTTGTGTGCAGCGGCGGCCCCCAGCTTTTCACGCCAGCCGGGGAAGATCTGGTCCGCATCACCCGGGAAGGATTCGAACGCACGGGCGAACTCCTTGTGTTCCTTGGCGAACTCGATCGGGTCGGCACCGGCCTTCCAGCACTCATAGGCCTGACGCAGGGAGGTCGCGCCGGCTGCCGGGCTGTCTATGTGGCCGTAGGAACCACCGCCTGCGGTGTTGATCACGTTGCCGTGGCCCAGGTTCTCGAAGAAGCCGGGCAGGCGCAGGGCGTTCATGCCGCCGGAGATGATCGGGGTGGTGGGCTTCATGCCGTACCACTCCTGATGATAGATCGGACCATCGGCAGAATCGCGCTCAATCATATAAGCAATGTTGCGGTCGTCCTGCTCGCCTTCCATCTTGCCATAGCCCATGGTGCCGACGTGGATACCGGAGGCACCCTGCAGGCGTGACATCTTGGCCAGCACGAAGGCGGTGTAGCCGCGTTTGGCGCTGGGCGAGGTTACCGCGCCGTGTCCGGCACGGTGATAATGCAGATACTGGCCTGAGTACTGGCGACGGGCGGTGGTGACCATGCCCGGGCCGCCCACGTAGCCGTCTACCAGGAAGGCGACCTTGTCCGCATCCGGGCCGAAGGTCTCGAGGATGAAATCAGCGCGGGCGCACATCTCGAAGTGGTCGTCGGCGGTGATGTTGGCGGAGAACAGCTTGGCCTCGCCGGTCTCATCCTGGGCGCGCTTCATGGCGTCGTAGACCAGGGGATAGACCTTCTTCGCCGGGCAGAAGACCTGGTTGCCCTGGGGCTCGTCGTTCTTGATGAAGTCGCCACCCAGCCAGAACTGGTAGGCGGCGGCGGCGAAGGGCTCGGGGCGCAGGCCCAGCTTGGGCTTGATGATGGTGCCGGCGATGTAGCCGCCGTCCTTGATCGGGCGGCCGAGGATGCGCCACAGGTCGGTGATGTCCTTTGAAGGGCCGTCGAACAGCTGGATGGCGCGCGGCGGCATGTAGAAATCGATCATCTTGCCGTGCTTGATGTCGCCCATGCCCTGGTTGTTGCCGATGACCAGCGTCAGGAAGGAGACCAGCATCATGCGGCCGTCGGTGATATTGCGATCGAAAAGCTCGATGGGATAGGCGATGCGCATATCCTCGTTGGCTTCGTCGATGTAATAGACCAGCGCATCCACACCCTTGGTGAAGTCGTCGGTGGTGGAGACTTCCACGTTGGTGCCGGTGGAAGACTCGGCAGCGAAGTGCGTGGCCGCTTCCAGGTAACCATGGCCCGAATTCTGCTTCATGGTGTAAGCGACAAGGATGTGTTTGCCACCTGCGATCAGGTCTTCTTCTTTCAGGCTTAGGTCTGAATAGCGACTGGATTGGTCAAGAGCCATTGGTTGATCCCCTTACTAGCTTGTTGCATCAACAGTGATGCCGTCTGGGACGGCGGATCAGGGCCTTTCATCCTGCGGATAAATAACCCTGGTGAACATGGGTGAAGAGGATAACGGAAGTCAGAATATAAGTAAATTTTGAATTTCTTATGTTATCAGTAATGAATCCTTTATGAGTGCCCCGGTATGCTTCACCGGAAACCCTGCATCTCTCAGGTCCCCGTTTGATCTATAATTTTTACTTATGAACGTCACATTCCGACAACTTGCGCTTTTTGAGGCCGTTGCCCGTAATCTCAGTTTTACCCGGGCTGCGGAGGAGTTGCACCTGAGTCAGCCGGCGGTATCCATGCAGATACGTCAGCTGGAAGAGTCTGTCGGCTCGCCGCTGTTTGAGAAAACGGGAAAAAGGATCAGCCTGACGGAAGCTGGCATGGAGGTGTTTCACTACAGTCAGGCCATCAGTCGCCAGTTGATCGAACTGGAAGAGGTTCTGGAATCCCTGCGCGGATTGAGTAAGGGGAGGCTGCATGTCGCGGTGGCCAGTACCATCAACTACTTTGCCCCCCGCCTGCTGGCAGCCTTCCACGGCAGATATCCCGGTATAGATCTGGAACTGGACGTCACCAACCGGGAAAAACTGATCCAGATGTTAATCGACAACAGTGTGGATATGGTGCTCATGGGACAACCGCCTGAGGGCGTTCAGGTCGAATCCGAGGCATTCATGGACAATCCGCTGGTGGTTGTGGCGCCTCCCGCCCACCCTTTGTCCGGCGTCGCGGCGATCCCCCTCCCACGCCTGGCGGAAGAGGTGTTTCTGATGCGGGAACCGGGATCGGGTACCCGCCAGGCGATGGAACGGCTGTTCGCCGAACACGACCTGACGATTCGCCAGGGTATGCAGATGACCCGCAACGAGGCGATCAAGCAGGGGGTCAGGGCCGGCCTCGGGCTCGGCATCGTTTCCGCCCATACCATCGAACTGGAGTTGGAGACCGGGCGGCTGGTCATCCTCGACGTCGCGGATTTTCCCATTCAGCGCCAGTGGTTTCTGGTCTACAGGAAAGGCAAGCGGCTATCACCTGCCAGTCAGGCGTTTCGCAGTTTCGTGCTGGCGGAGGCGGGAAATGTGGGTATGACCATGGCTGATTGACCGTGCTATATTTCACCCCCTCACCCCGGCCCTCTCCCAGGGGAGGGTGTTGTAAAAGAGAGGGAATAATGTAGGGTCGAATTCATTCGACCGATGCTTAAGTTGAATCAACCGGCGGTTGGCCGAATGAATTCGGCCCTACAGGGGGAGAGGGTGTTTTGGGCGGGATAGATAATAATCAAACAAGGCTTTAGAGAGTTGGAGGATAAACAGATGAAAAACAGAAGTTTCATTCATTCCACCGGGCTGGTCCTTGCGGCCGCCCTTGCGATGGGGAGTCACGCTTCATTTGCACTGGAAGGCAAGCTCACCATCGTCACTTCCTACCCGCCGACCACGACCACGACATTCGAAAAGGCGTTCGAGAAGAAGTACCCCGGGGTCACCGTGGAGATGCTGAAGAAAAAGACCACGGCGGGCATCAAGTTTCTCCAGGAGACCGCTTCCAACAACCAGGTGGATATGTTCTGGGCCTCCGCCCCGGATGCCTTCGAGGTACTCAAGGGAGATGATTTGCTGGTCAAGTACCAGACCAAGGTGACGGGCATCCCGGAGAAGGTCGGTTCTTTTCCCATCAATGATCCGGACGGCTATTACAAGGGATTCGCGGCTTCCGGCTACGGCATCATGTGGAACACCCGTTATCTGAAGGCCAAGAAACTGCCGGTTCCCCGGGAATGGAGCGATCTCAAGGACCCGATCTTTTTCGGGCATGTGGGCATGAGCGCACCCTCGCGTTCCGGTACCACCCATCTCACGGTGGAAACCGTGCTCCAGGGCCTGGGCTGGGATAAGGGCTGGGCCGAGTGGAAGGCCATCGCCGGTAACTTCGACACCGTCACCGAGCGCAGCTTCGGGGTGCCGGACGGCGTCAACAGCGGACAGTTCGGTGTAGGTATCGTCATCGACTTTTTCGGGCTTTCCTCGCAGGCGTCGGGATTCCCGGTGGATTTCGTCTATCCGACGGTGACCACGCTGGTGCCGGCCAACATCGCCATCGTCAGGAATGCACCGAATCCCGAGGCGGCAGCGGCATTCATCGAGTACCTGTTGTCCAACGAGGGCCAGGAACTGCTGCTGGATCCCCAGATCCGCAGGCTGCCGGTCAATCCCGAGACCTATGCGAAGGCACCCGAAGGGTTTCCCAACCCCTTCGAGGACTCGACCCTCGGTGCGGAGGTCAAGTTTGACCTGGCGCTCTCAAAGGGTCGCTACAACATCGTCAATTCCCTGTTCGATGTCATGATCACCTACCGGCTCGAGGAACTGCAGACGGCGGTTCGGGCCATTCAGGAGGCGAGGATGGCGCTGGCAGGCAAGTCCAATCCACAAGCCGAAAAGTTGATCGCCGAGGCCGAGGCGCTGGTGAACAAGATGCCCGTCGACGAGGCCAAGGCGGGTGACCCGGCGTTCAACGCCATCTTCAAGAAAAAGCGCAAGAAGGCTACCACCAAGGTGACCGGCCGCCAGGCAGAGGTCGAGGCGGAATGGGATGATATGGTGAAGGCCAACTATGCCCGGGCTGCAGAACTGGCGGGCAAGGCCAAGTCCATGTTGTGAAAACGTCACCGGCGAAAGCCGGTGGTTTTTGGATTCCTTTACCCCCCCTCTTCGTGAGGGAGAAGGGGGGGAGGGAAT
>JAQYVO010000259.1 GCA_030145425.1 Chromatiales bacterium
ACGATTTCAGTCAAGATGTCCCGCAGTGGGTTCGTTCCATTCGCGCCAAGGGCATAAGGCGAAATCATTCGCGCCATGAGGTCTGTCGCGATGTACATCGGCGAGTGATCGAGCGACCACCGGCCCATAATTCGATCCAGGGGACTGCGCTGGAAGGGGCTAAAAGTGCCTGCATCCGCGACGCGCCGCCAGAACTGGTGGAGCGTGTTGCGAGCCCCTTCGCGGCCACCAATCAAAAGGCCGTACGCGAGAACTGCTGCATTCATGGCGCCGGCGGACGTACCAGATATCGCCTCCAGGGTTACGCTCTCTTCCTCCAGAAACCGGTCGAGAACCCCCCATGTGAAGGCGCCATGCGAACCGCCGCCCTGTAGCGCCAGGTCGACCAAGAGAGGTTCCTTAGATGACCGAGAACTGTGCTCGCCTGAGGCGTGAGGCCCGGTCGGCGTGGAAGCGTTATCAGGCATTCGGCACCTCTCACTTTCATAGGTGTGGCAATGTCAGAGGAGCCTGCGTATCGTCGCAGGCTGCGTGAGCGTCAGGAAGCCGGCCCACTCAGTGAGTGTCAGCATATCGCCAAAGCAGCAGCTCGTCGATCTGGTTGATTTTGTGATCGGCGATGTGTCCCAGGACATCGGTGAGCCACGCCTGCGGATCAACGCCGTTGAGCTTAGCCGTTTCGATCAGCGTGTAGGCGATCGCCGCTGACTTTCGTCCGCGCTCCGACCCGGCAAAGAGCCAGATGAGATGACCGTTTTCCGCACCTCTTGAGCATTCTGTCATGCTCGAGCTGTAAATCGGCGTACCCGGGGATCGGCAGGGAATGGCCCGTTTGCTTGCCGCGCCCCTCCAAGACTGGCGGTCAATTTCAGAATAGACTAGTATTGCGACTGGGAGACAAAATGTGGATCATGCTTTGCCAACTTACTACTTTATCAGCGATCTTCATATCGGTGGCGATGACGCCCTCGGCGTTTGTGAATTCGAGGATGAACTTGTCACTTTTCTCCGTGAATTATCCGCCAAATCTGACGAAGATATTGAACTGATAATCGTTGGTGATGCGTTCGGTCTGTGGGAGTTCACCAAGATCGAAAGCACGGAAAAGCTTGAAGTCCTGGTCGGTCAGTTCCCGCGTATTTTTGAGACGTTCTGTGAAGTCGGCAAGGCTATTCGCATCACGCTACTTGCCGGCAATCATGACTATGAATTGGCTTGCTATCCTGAATTCGTTGATAGCCTTAAGGCCTACAACATTCACCTAGAACAAACACCGGCAATTACGCGGAAGCTAGGCGACCGGCGCCTATGGATCGAACATGGCAGTCAGCATGACGAGGCAAACCGGGTTCTTGATTACGGCAATCCTTATGCCCAGCCGATCGGCTACTTCATTACCCGTAACGTCGTAGGCCAGGCCGGACAGCGTTCTCAACGCGGCCGTTACAATTGGCTGAAGGACATCCAGTCGGTATACCCAACTGAGGATATTCCCTGTTGGGTCCTTTCGAACTATTTCTATAAAGAGATGAGTCCTCTCCTGCGCTGGATCATGCTGCCGTTTCTGTTACTGTTCGGCTTCACTATGATCGCAGTGATCGGCTCGGCTCTAGAAGCGATCGGCGTCACGGAATCAAACATCTTCCTAAACAACCGCTTGTTCGAGTTCCTTGGAGTTTTCGGAAGTCTGTTGCAGCTAGTTCTAACCATCAACATGGTCATCTTCATTGAGCTGATTATTCTGGCCGTTCCCGTCTGGCTGATCTTTCGCGATGCGACGCAATCGGCAAAACGCTTTGGCCTAGTACTTGATCCGGCCGAATTGACCGGACAGAAGGAAGATAATTATCTGGAAGCCGCGGCCAGCGTATTCGAGGCAAACTCCGACATTGCAGCCTTCATCTACGGCCATACCCATACACCCTCCGTTCGACGTATGGGAGAATGCGCTGTGATCAATACTGGGACCTGGATAAAACAATTTCGCCCCACCAAGCCACGTTTCGGGATCCTCCCCAGAATCTATATCCCATCCTATTGTCTAAGTAGCTTTTGTATTCGGGAGACGGGCGGCAAGATCGTCATCGAATACCGGGCGATAGAAAAGACACCTGAGCAAGAACTGACATGGTTTCAGCGCTTGATGGCCTCATACAGCCGCCGGTCAGAGATTGAACCAGTTCCCGAGCGCACCGTTCTTCCGTGACGCCCATAGATTAAGAGTAAACGCACCCAGAGGACAG
>JAQYVO010000302.1 GCA_030145425.1 Chromatiales bacterium
TATCGAGGCCGACTTCCCTGCCCGGCAGCTGATTATCGGCGGTAATTCGAGCTGGACCCCTTCTGAATTTCTGGCGGAAGCGGGGCTGTACGGTTCGGCCCTTGCTGCCCGCGGCACCCGACGCCTGGCCATCCATCTTCCAGACTCACCCCAATTGCTGGCACTGCTTTGCGGCGCCAACCTGGCGGGAGCCACGGTGTGCGTGCTGAATCACGATTTCGAAGCCGGGCAACTCAGAGAGTCGTTCGATACCGTACAGGGCGACCTTTTGGTGACCGACCTGGATGGACCTGCGCCGGTCGACGGCCCGGTGGTTGGCCCGGCAGAGTTGCGCGAGGTGGGCTTGCAGTCCACCGCGTTGAGCACTGAGGAAGGTGCGGACAGTGAGTTTCTGGTACTGACCTCGGGAACGACCGGGAAACCCAAGTGTGTGCGCTACCTGTGGAGCGACCTCATCCGGCAGGTGCGGGAGAGTGCCCGTTCCCGGGGTACACGCTGGCTGCTGACCTATCACCTGAATCACTTTGCCGGCATTCAGATGTTCCTGCATGTGCTGGTCAACCGCGCGGCCCTGGTGGTGCCCGATTCCGGATCGGTCAGCGACATGCTGGCCACGGCGCGGGCCAACGAGGTGACCCATATCAGTGCTTCTCCCACCTTCTGGCGTTTTACCATTGCCCAGTTACAGGCGGAGGACCGGCCGCTGCCCGGTCTGCAGCAGATTACCCTGGGCAGCGAAGTGGTGACACCCTCGCTGCTCGAAAGGCTTAAAGCGCTGTTTCCGGGGGTTCGCATCTCCCAGGTGTACGCCAGTACCGAGGCAGGTTCCTGTGTCGCGGTGGCAGACGGCCGTGCCGGATTGCCCGTGTCTATACTGGACTACGATGAAGATGCACCGGTGCGGTTTCGCATCGAGGATGGAGAGTTGTTCATTTACTCCCGCCACGGTATGCGGGGTTTCATGGGTGAGACAGGGAACGCGCAGGGGGAGTGGCGAGCTACGGGTGACCTGGTGCGTATCGAAGATGACCGCATCGTTTTCCTAGGGCGCCAGAGCGAGATGATCAATGTGGGTGGGGTGAAGGTGCATCCGGTGAACGTGGAGGACGCGGTCTCCACCGTGGAGGGTGTGAAGCTGGCCAAAGCCTACGGCCATCCCAATGCGATCATGGGTCAAATTGTCGCCGTGGATATTGTCCTCGATGACGGTGCCGATGAAGAGGATATCGAAGAGAGGGTGTTCGAGGCCTGTCTCAGCCTGGACCGCCACAGTCGGCCCCGGCTGGTAAATGTTGTGCCGGAGTTGGACATCGTAAATCGTAAGCTGGTAAGGAGTAACTGAGAGGTGAACGATCAGAGCAGAACGGTCTTGATTAGCGGTGGCAGCAAGGGCCTGGGTGCCGCCCTGGTTGCCTATTTCCTCGACCAGGGTCACAAGGTAGCGACGTTCAGCCGTTCGATCACCGAGGAGGTGGAGGCCTGGCGCGCCAAGTATCCCGACCACTTCTTCTACGATTCCCTGAGCCTGACAGACAAGGGAGCGGTGAAGGGCTTCGTGAATGAGGTGCAGGGGCTGTTTGGCGATACCGAGGTTCTGGTCAACAACGCGGGCATTGCTCGCAGTGGTCTCTTACCCCTGTTCCACGATGAAGACGTGGATACGGTGATCGACCTCAACCTGAAGGGCACGTTCCACATCAGCCGCCTGGTATCCCGCCCGATGTTGAGCCTGGGCTGGGGGCGGATCATCAATATCAGTTCCATTGTGGGCCTTTCGGGTTACCGCGGATTGTCGGTCTACGGCGCCAGCAAGGCGGGCCTGGATGGGTTCACCCGGGCCCTGGCTCGAGAACTGGGGCCGCGCAACATCACCGTCAATTCGGTGGCGCCCGGCTTTCTGTCCACCGAGATGAACGAAGAGCTGGATGCCCGGCAGAGCCGCCAGATCGTCAATCGCACTCCGATGGGGCGTCTGGGCAACACTCGTGATGTGGCCGAACTGGTCGGTTATCTCGCATCGCCCGCCGCTGATTTCATCACCGGGCAGGTGATCGCCGTCGATGGTGGCATTACCTGCTGAGAGGATGGCGCTGGCTTCGTACAGGGTGGAATGAGATGAGCGTTGATGAGACGGCCGCCAATCCGGCGGTGCACTACGACAACGTTACCGATGCCTGGGGTTACCTCCTGGGCGACAACCTGCACTACGGGTATTTCGACCGGGGGGACGAGAGCCTGCCGGAGGCCACGGAACGCTTGACCCGGCGCATGGCGGAAGCGGCCCAACCCGATTCGGAAAGCCTGGTACTCGATGTGGGTTGTGGCACCGGGGAGCCGGCCCGGTGTTTGGCGCGGTGGTTCGGCTGTCGGGTGACGGGAATTTCCCCGAGCCAGGTGTGTATTGACCGGGCTGCGGAGGCCAGCGTGGGCAGTGGGGTGGAAGACCTGGTGAATTTTGAGTTGGGCGACGCCATGGCCATGCCGTACGCCGACGCCTCCTATGATCGGGTATGGGTGATGGAGTCATCCCACCTGATGCCGGACAAATCCAGGTTGATGAGTGAAGCGGCCCGACTGCTGAAGCCCGGCGGGCGATTGGTCCTGTGTGATATCATGCTGCAACAGCACCTGCCGCTGCAGGAGGTGATCCGCTACCGGGACGAGTTCCTGTTGTTGCACGATGTGTTCGGCCGGGCAAGGATGGAAACCCTGGACTTCTATGCCGGTGAAGCCGAGGCGAACGGCCTGGCTGTTGAACTGCGTGAGGACATTAGCGCAGCGACCCGGCCAACCTTTGAGCGCTGGCGCCGGAACGCGGAGGCCAACCGGGAGGAAATCCTCTCCCACCTGGATGAACCCGACTGGAATAAATTCTTTTCTTCCTGTGAGGTGTTAGAGAAATTCTGGGACAACGGTGTGCTGGGCTATGGCCTGTTGGCGGCGAGCCGGGCCTGATTCCGTCCCGTTCGAAGGCCTCTTGATAAGAGTAGAGTTTACCTGTTCCTGAAACTTGAAGCGGGAGTCGCTACCGGAGGAGAGCATGCAAAGGGAAAAGATCGAAGAAGTCATTATAACCGCATACAATGACTATCTGAAAGAACAGGATATTGAAGGTGAAGGCGAAGGAAATTCTGATACGATACTGTACGGAAGCGACTCAGAGGTGGATTCCATGGGCTTCGTGAATTTGATCATGGATATTGAGGCTCACTTCCAGGATCAGGGGTACATGATTACTCTCACCTATGAAGAGGCCATGGCCGGTGAGAGCAGTCCGTTCAAGACCGTTACCGGGCTGACGGATTTCATCCTGGAATTGATCGAAGAGGCTCCCAAGTAGAGCTGTAGGATTGGGGGGTATACGGCCCATTCGAATCCGTGGGAGGTCAAGTTGGACAGGGTGATGTTGATTACGGGCTCGAGCCGGGGGATCGGAAGATTCCTGGCGGAATACTACCTGGACAAAGGCATGACGGTTGTCGGTTGCTCCAGGGCAGAGACGGACTTGAGGCACGACAGGTATGAGCATTTCTCCCTGGATGTGTCGGATGAGAAGGCTGTCAACCACCTGGTCTCCGATGTGCGCCGAAAGCACAAGCGCATCGACTACCTCATCAACAATGCAGGCATAGCCTCGAAGAACCACGCTTTTCTTACGCCCTTGTCTGTTGTGGAAAAGATCTTTCGAACGAATGTCTTTGGTTCTTTCCTTTTCTGTCGTGAAGTTGGCAAGA
>JAQYVO010000270.1 GCA_030145425.1 Chromatiales bacterium
CAGCACGTGATATGTCTCACGTGAAGTCTAGAAAATTATAAGCGCTATCTACCATATTCGGATTCTGCTGGATAATATGAATATATTGTATTGAATCTGGAATGCACCGCAGGTGAGGTTCTGTCTCAGTCCTGTAGGAGCGCCGTCCCCGGCGCGAATCGCGGCGAGAAGCTTCCGCGTCCTCGGCAATTGCTCCTGCATTGCCCTACTACCGTCCATCCATGGACATATGCTCACGCCCCTCACCTGCATCCATGCAGGCGACGCCGCTCCCACAGTAAGATTTATTGCAATGATTGGGTGAATTCAAATCGTATTTCCTTCCAGGATGTTCCTCTAACAATATTATCCTGCCTTGCCCAGTGAGCCTAATACCTCTCTGAAACTGTTCAGACCCGCCTCCAGGTTCTCGATGATCTCCTCTGCGAGTTCATCGGGCTCGGGCAGGTTGTCGAGGTCGGTGAGGCTCTTGTCTTTCAGCCAGAAGATATCGAGGCTGGTTTTGTCGCGGGCGGTCAGTTCCTTGTAGCTGTACTTGCGCCAGCGGCCCTCCGGATGCTTGTCGGCGTCCCAGGTGGGTCTGCGTTTGTGCCGGTTTTCCGGTCTGTAGCACTTGATGAAATCCGCCAGATCCTCGAAGCGCAGGGGTTTCTTTTTCAGGGTGTGGTGGATGTTGGTGCGGTAGTCGTAATACCAGACCGCTTTCGTCCACGGGTCCGGGCTGGCCTCCCGGTTGTCGAAGAAGATGACGTTGGCCTTGACGCCTTGGGCGTAGAAGATACCGGTGGGCAGACGCAGGATGGTGTGCAGGTCGGTGTTCTCCAATAGCTTGCGGCGGATGGTTTCACCGGCGCCGCCTTCGAACAAGACATTGTCCGGAACGACAACGGCCGCCTGACCGGTGGTTTTCAGCAGGGTGCGGATATGCTGGACAAAATTGAGCTGCTTGTTCGAGGTGGTCGCCCAGAAGTCCTGGCGGTTGTAGGTCAGGTCGTCCTTTTCCTGCTCACCTTCCTCATTGGTAAAGCTCATAGAGCTCTTCTTGCCGAAAGGTGGATTGGCCAGCACGTAGTCATAGCGCTGCCCGGCATCGGCGACCAGCGCGTCGTTGGGTGAAATGGGCGCAGCACCATCGATCTCACCGATGTTGTGCAGGAACATATTCATCAGACACAGGCGGCGGGTGTTGGCGACGATCTCGTTGCCATGAAAGGCCTCGTGCTTGAGAAAGGCCTTTTGTGCCTTGTCGAGTTTGAAATGCTCCGGATCGGTGATGAAGTCATAGGCTGCGAGGAAAAAGCCGCCGGTACCGCAGGCCGGGTCGGCGATGGTCTTGCCGGGTTCGGGCCGCACGCATTCGACCATGGCGCGGATCAGCGCGCGCGGAGTAAAATACTGGCCGGCACCGGACTTGGTGTCCTCGGCGTTTTTCTCCAGCAGGCCCTCGTAGATGGTGCCTTTTACGTCCGCGCCCATCATCACCCAGTCGGTGTCGTCCACCATGTCGATCAGGCGATACAGCTTGGCCGGATCCTGGATCTTGTTCTGCGCCTTGGTGAAGATTTGACCGAGCATGCCCTTGCGGGTGGCAAGCTCGCGCAGCAGTTCGATGTAATGCCCTTCCAGCTCCGCGCCACGTTTCGATTTCAGGCTCTGCCAGTCATAGCCATCGGGGATGCCGACATCGCGGTTGTACGGCGGTTTGGCATACTCGTCCGCCATCTTGAGAAAGATCAGGTAGGTGAGTTGCTCCAGGTAATCGCCATAACTGACGCCGTCATCACGCAGGGTGGTGCAGAAGCTCCAGACTTTGGAGATGATGGGGGCGGTGTTCATAGTGTTTCCTGTCTTGTTAGTTCGTTATAATGGCTTATGCAAGGTATAATGAACCTATGAAAAGCAAGGTACTTTCCCAAGTCAATCCTCATTTGCGTGATGCTGCCAAAGCCGCGCAACGACGGGTTCGCAGTGTCGCCAGTTCAACAGCTATTGAAACCGGTGAATCGATTCGCAGCATCGAAGAGAAAATCAATCGTCTACCTTCGGTGCGGACTCGCGTAACACTTGCTTGACCAACTGTTTCATCGGTTCATTGTCGCTCAACCCGGCTTGAATAGCGGTAAAATAATCTGCTTTGTGCTTGTCCCAAACTGTGAAGTCCAGTTCGGGCCAACCGGCCTGTAATGCCATTGCCTTCCTGACGAACGAATAAG
>JAQYVO010000326.1 GCA_030145425.1 Chromatiales bacterium
GACCGCTGGCGGAGTGCTCGACTTCTGGCAGCGACCGGTGTTTGATCTTGGCCTCACGGGCCCAGACCAAGGCAAGGGCGCCACCTATGTCGTCGTCGGGCCCGACGACAATCCGAAAAAGTACAATGCACCCGGTAGGTATGTCTACCAAAGCGCCACGAACAACATCTTTATCGGCCTCCGCATCCTCGAAAAGGATCCCGACTATTACAAGAAGTTCACCTCCACCTATCAGATGGGGCGGTTCGGCAAGCAACTCGCTACGAGTCGCTTCATCAAGGGCAAGAACGTCGAGTGGAGCGCGACCGCGCCGCGAGGTCTCGACTACTGGAAGATACTTTCTGGGGTCCTCAACCAGGAGCCCGTCCGGGAAGTCGACAAGGCCTGGATGGCGATGGCGCAGCCCCTCGGAATCGAGAAAGGCAAGCCCTTTGAGCCCAACAAGCGTCAATCCGCCATCCTCCTCAAAGGCGTAGCGATGGGCGAGCTGATGGCGCGCAATCTGCAGGTCAACCCGCGCTTCGCGGAGCCGTGGTGGAAGGGCACGAGCTGGTACAAGAGCTTCGACTTCCTCATTCCGCAGGAGACCGCCACCGAGCAGCAGATCGATCAACGTATCACCTGGTTCTACGAAGCCGTCACCAGCACCAAGGGCATGGTCAATCCGACGGTCGGGAAGGGACAGGTCTACATGACCACCAAGCGCGACAGCAAGGGCCGCCTGCATCGCGCCGACAAGAACTACAAGCTACACGTCCCCAAGGGCGTGCCAGTGGGCGAGTTCTGGGCGCTCACGCTCTACAGCGAGAACACCCGTCGCCCCTATGACAACGGCGGCACTGAGATCAGCTCCGTGAATCTCAGCGGCAACATGAAGGGCCTCAAGAAAAACGCGGATGGCAGCATCGACCTGTTCATCGGGCCCGATGCGCCGGCAGGGTTCGAGAGCAACCATATGAAGACTGTCGGGGATGACGGATGGTTCGTCTACTTCCGCTTGTACGCACCACTCGAGCCATTCTTCGACAAGTCCTTCAAGCTTCCCGACTTCGAAAGGATCGATTGACGCTATGTCCCGACCAGGGCCTATTTCGACAGGTCCTGGTCTTTGGGTGACATCGAGCTGGTTAAATAGTCATTACCAGAGAATTCGCAGTCGTAAGAACAACAAATAGGAGAACAAGCATGAAGACAATGAAAATTACGACCATGTGGATCATGGCAGTCGCCCTGGCGATGCGGAGTCACAAAAAAAGCACCTAGCGATTCGCTAAGTGCTTGATATTTGTGGTGGAGCTACGGGGGATCGAACCCCGGACCTCATGACTGCCAGATTTAAAAAAGAATAGTAATTACAATAAGTTATATATTTGTACTGTGCAATAGCGTGCAAATTGATGCAATAGCGTGAAGTAAAACGCACCCTATACGCAACCAGAAAACGGATTATCATATAGGCAGAGCCGATTGCGGCCCTGCCTTTTTTGTTTGTGACCGCCCTACCCATAAACTGGTTTCGTTTAAGGGAGGCAGGTCAACCCTGCGATGCGATCTGTTCTCTATCCAGTTTAAAGCCCCCTGATTCCAGAACTTCGGCAAGGTTCATTAAAGATAAGGCATTGCTTTTTCAGTGCGTTGCAGGGCATTCCTCCTTGTGTGTGGATTTAGTAACGATAAAAACTCTCCATTCTAGAATATGCTTGGACCGATGTTAGGGGAGATAGTAAAGCTACCATAAACTCCATTTTTCAGAAGGTGATTTGCGAACGAATGCCGAGCGTTACGGCGTCATCAATGTCACACGAGCCCGGATTGATGATGTATTGGATGTGGGCGCTCAGATGCAGCCACGATGTCACACGTGCGCGGTAGTAGGTCTCAATCGCTCCCTCATAGGGCTCGTCAAACTCCCCACCCCCCGTGAAGCTCTGAGCCCAGCCGAGGGCGAGGATGTCCCGATCTCGTCCCGGAAGCAGACCTTCGTATTGCCCCCCGAGGCTCCAGAACTGCTTGATCGCCAGATCGGACGCGTATCCGTAACGGGCGAAGACGCCGAGCCCCTGTTCTTTCGTGCCCGGTTCCCGATAGAGGAGCTGTGCCATACCGAGATACATGCCATCGGTAGACGGGGTGTCCTTGAATTGCGAGTACCAATAGCCCGCGTAGTACAGGCCAGGCAGACCACCGGGTTGTGTGACGAAGCCGGCCTCTGTGAGATACATCCACTTGTTAAAATCGTCTGAGCCGATAAAGGTGAACGCATCCGCGGTTGTACTAACGCCTGCTACAGCAACGTAGATGCGATCGATGGGTTCGACGAACAGCACGGCGCTCGGGCCGCTCTCCGGAAACGGAATACTGGGATTATTGATCAGGCCCAGGTCAAGAAATTGCGTACCCTCGAAGTTGGCGTACGACATGGCGTCAAAGGAAGCATTCTGTCCATGGAAATCGAAGGCGTCCACCGAGACGTCTTGCTTGCCGATGCGCATGCGGATTCGCTTCTTCAAAATGGTCTGCTCGAACCACAGATGTGTGAGTCCGATGTCCTCATCTCCCTCCGTGAGCTCGTCCACGGGCATCAGTGCGCCGACCGCCTCGTTGATTGAGTCATCCCAGCTACTCTCGACACGGGCAAATATCGAAGTGCCTCTGAGTCCGAACATCTTTTCAAGGTCGAAGTGGTTGGAGAAGCGGTAAAAACCGCTGGAGCCGTCATCGGTATGAAGCCCCCCCTCGACAACCCCCTGGTAGAGCACCCAGAGGTCCAGGGTCGATTCGATGCCAATCTCGTTGAGCTTGGAGCCAAGGCCGAAGTAGTGATTGGTGAGCGTGTCACGCTCCGGGTGCGGGCGCAGGTACGTCCGCCGGTTGGCCACAACATGCCCGGACCCTGATGCGTCGCCGGCCGGGACAGATCCACCCTGGTCCGGCACGGGCGCCACTACCCGTACCTCGCTTTTGGCTTTGCCTGCCCCACCCTCATCCGCAGCGTTGCCCTCTCCCAGATCCTGCCCCCTGACGTTTGCTGACATGCCGGCCATGAGAACCACCAGGATTCCGAGTGTTACGAAAAGCTTATCAGGAAAAGCAATGTCAATTTTATTTGAACATATGAACTGCACCGTATACCCCTTCAATCACCATTTGTGTTCCGATCACCGCCAAAATCAGGCCCATCATACGAGTTATCACATTTATGGCACCTTCACCGATATACTCGACGAGCTTCTGGCCGGAAACAAAACAAGTATAGGTTATGATGCAGAGAACTGCAAAGGCAGCTATCGTGGTGCTGACCCTTGACAGACCCCCATGGGCAGAATAATTCATTGCGGTTGCAATAGTACCGGAGCCTGATGGTTATTGAACGCTGTTTCCGTTCGCTCAAACGTACCCAGATCAAGATGATTCCGATGTATCACTGGCTCGGTCGTCGTATTGAGTCCCATCTGAAGATATGTGTTCTGGCGCTCTTTATAGAACGGATCGCCGAATTGAAATGTGGTACACCGTGGTCAAGGATCAGGTCAGTTCTTGCCAAAATACAGGCCACGGAATTTGTTACACCGAGTCACAGTTTTTACCAATTA
>JAQYVO010000023.1 GCA_030145425.1 Chromatiales bacterium
TGAGAACAGGGTGATAAAGACCCTGGTCATGGAGGACGAGGCGGCAAGGCCGATGATCGTCCTGATGCACGGCGACCTCGAAGTGTCCGCCAAGGCGCTGGCCCGGCAGATCGGCTGCAAATGGATCAAGCCCTGCGATCCCGCGACCGCACAGCGCCACTCGGGCTACAAGGTCGGGGGAACGTCGCCTTTCGGCACTCGAAAATCCATGACTGTCTACTGCGAGGAAACCATCATGGGCCTGCCGCTGATCTACATCAACGGCGGCAGCCGCGGTTACGGCCTTTCCATGGCGCCCGGGGACATGGCACGGGTTCTCAGACCCACCCTGGTATCCGTGGCACGCTGAGAGATCTTAAGACGAGGTGCACTTACTTCCGGCTGTTGTACCTCCTGCCAACCCAGAGCACCACGATGAGGGCCCCGAAAAAAGCGGCGACAACGGCGCTGTTCCGCTCCAGCCCCGCAGCCAGAGCACCATAGCCACCCACTGCCGCGCCAATGGCACTGAAGGCAAAGCTGCGCATGAACCGGCAGAAGGCGCAGGATCTGTAAGAATCGGCCATCGGCACCCCCGGGATTTAAAAACTCCGACTGAATTCAAGCCGTTATGGCGGCCTTCTCCCTGGAGCAGGATACTGACAGGTCAAAATCATGACCCTCGGGAAACTCCTGTGAAACAATCCAGATCTGGGTGATCTCATCGCTGAGCCCCGGCAGCACCTGCAGAGATCTCCTGGTTCGTTCCCGATCGAAGAAGGCAAAAGGTTCGTCCAGAAAAATGAACTGCTTACCCTCCACGGAGCCCCTGACCAGTTCCTGGGAAAGGGCCAGCCTCACCGCCAACATTATCTGGCGCTGGGTGCCGCTGGATATCTCCTCCAGATCCATGAAGTCCCGCTTTTCTTTCGAGAAGACCCGGACTGTAAGCTCATCATCGATCTGCAGATGTTCATACCGCTCTTCGGTGAACAGGGGCAGTGTGCGGCCCACCAGATCCCGCAGATCATGGTTGAAGCGGTGTGAGATCTGTCTCGTGGCGCCGTCCAGAAGCTCCCTTGCCAACTCCCGAAGGTGGATGACACGCTCCTTGCCGGCAATCTTTTCCTGTAGTCCCTCGTTGCCCTGCTGCAGGCCCTCAGCCTTTCTGCACCTCTCGCTTTCCTGTTGTATCCGCTTTTCCAAATCCTCGATCAACCCCTGGCGATGCCTGGATTCCAGGTTAGTCCAGGCCTTCTCCCTGGAGACAAGATCCATGACTTCCGAGGTTTCCGCATTGAAGACTACTATGCGCTGACAAAGCCTTTCGGCTTCATCCGCATCGGGGCGCAGTGCCACATCCACCGTAGAGTCCACGGTGGGTTCATCGGCCGCCTCCTGCGTGGGCGACTCATCCGAAGAAGCATCCGGTGTCGAGTCTGAAGAGACCGGCTCCGTCGATCGTTGCCGATGAAGGGAACGTATCCCGTCCGCCAGGGACTCGGCGCTTTCACGCAGCATCGTCATCCGGCGGGTGAGCGCCGCGGAACGCATCCAGAACAGCAAAAACAGGAATGCAAAGGCAATACCCCCGTAGAGCAGCCAGGGCACGTACTGCTCGTTCCACCCAGGTATCCAGCCGGAAATCAGGCTTGTCAGCAGCCGGGTGAGATCGTGATCCGGCATGCGGGTAATAAATCCCCAGTTGACCATGAAGTCAGCAGCGGTCAGGAAAGAGAGAAAACCCAGAAACCTCGCCCAGCGTCGTCTGCCGACGGCGCTGCGGATCGAAGGCAGGGATTCCTGGTACGCGGTGGACACGGTCTCGAGTGCCTCGACGTCGGCAAGGGCACTGGTGTCTTCCTCAACCAGGCCATCACGCTCTGCCTCCATGGCGGGCAGTAACTGAGGATCCACGGCCAGTTCTTCCAGTTCCTGTTCCAGGCCGCTCGCCTCCTGCTGTATCTCTTCTACGGCCCCCTGTTCGAGCCCTATCTCCCCCTCGTAATCGTCGCTCAGGTATTCAAGCGTGGAGATGCCGGCCATCGCCTTGATTGCGTAGCTGTGGGGGTGCGGCGTGGTGATCTCACGCTGAGCCAGGTAGAAGGACTCGATGAATTCCTCGAAACCGTAGCCCAGCAGTTCATAAAGTTTAATTTCCACGGCCTCCATGCCCCGCGCCATGGGCTTTTCCTGGCCGACAAGGTTGAGCCGGGCACCCTGATTGCCCTCCCGGTCGAGAAAGCGAGAGATTTCGTAGTGCTCACCGTCTCCCGGCCGAAACCGCAGGGTCACCGAACAGCGCGACTCCCCCCAGCGGATCAGTTTGTCCAGTTCCTCGACATCCAGAGAAAAGGTGCGTCCGAACAGGGCGAAACAAACGGTTTCCCCCACGGTGCTTTTGCCTGATTCGTTGAGGCCGTCAATGGCGATGATCCCGCTTTCCGGCAGATCCTTGAGCTCGAGTTCGGCGTATTTGAGTACATTTTCAGCCGAGACGTCGGTAATAATCATGATCAGCCCTCCTCCAGCGTCTGCAGACTGCGCAACACCATCTCCATAGCCTCCCGGTAATCCTGCTCCTCGAAGGGTTCACCGGTATTCCTGCGGTTCTCGAACTCGGCTTCGCAGTAGTCGGTAAAAGCCTCAATGGGACCCGGACATTCAGCACCGCTCAATGGCTTTACTTCGTGCTCTACGGACATGGTTTCATTCCTCTGGATAAAAGGGACCTGCGTTCCCCTGCAGCCGGTCGATGCGGTAATCAGGCGCACCGGTTGTCTGACATTCCGTCAAAATCAGATTGACGAAGCATTGATACCACAGTAACAAAAATTCCGACCGAAACGAACCGTCAGCGATTGATTCTGAACCACACCTTCTGATCGGTCAGATCAATCTCGCGGACATTCAGGGAAACCTCGGTGTTGAGCGGCACATCCGTGGGCATGCGAAGCCTGCTCTCCAGGGCCAGTTCGGGAATGATCAGGGTGGCCCTTTTATCTTTCATCTCCACCACCACGCCGGTGCCTTGCCATCCTGGTTCTCTCTGCAGGTAGATCAGTTTCCAGTGAAGATTCGACAACCGCTCCGTCCGCCTTATCGTACCGGACGCCAGTTCCGCAACGGCCATGCGTTCCGACAGGGCGGATACAGGCAGCATCGGGCCGCCGTCCAGATAGGCCCTCAGCTGTTGATGGGTTACCAGATCCAGATAGCGTCGCAAGGGGCTGGTCACCCTGCAATAGGCTTTCATGCCCAGACCCGCATGGGGTTCCTCCAGACTCTTCGACCGGGAAGGCCTGAGTTGCCGGCGAAAAGCGAACATTCCGGCCGTGTCCGTGGGCCGGCCGGGTTCCGCCGGTGCCGCCTGGGTGGCGAAGGGAACCGGAATATCTTTTTCAAGCGCAAACAGCGCCACGACTTCGCCCGCCATGAGCATCAGGTCCGTCACCATGCTGCGGCTGGCAAGCCGCTCCAGGGGCGAAACCTGAATAACGCCGTCATCGGACACCCTGACCCTGGCCTCCGGCAGATCTATGCTGACAGCTCCTGCCTCCATCCTTCGTTGCCGATAATCACGAGCCAGGCTTCCCAGGGTGGCGAAGGGTTCCTCATTCATCCGCCGGTCGATATCCGCATAACTGAATCTGCTTACCCCGATGGTGGACTTTACGATTTCCAGATCCACCGGTTTCTTCTCCGCATCGAGTCGAAAGCCCAGGGAAAGCGCGGGAGAGGTTTCCTGCAGCCCCACACCAAGAACACCGGTCATGGCCGGCGGGAGCATATGGACAACCCGGTCGGGCAGATAGAGATTACTGCCCCGGGCACGGGCCTCCCTGTCGAGCGCAGAGTCGGGAGCCACCAACGCGGACACATCTGCCACATGCACCCATATCCGGTCCCCGTCCAGACTGACGGCGTCGTCCGGGTCCTCGCTGCCCTCATCGTCAATGGCAAAGGCCGGCAGATGGGTCAGATCCAGGCGCGGTTCGTCGGGAAGGGATGGAATCTCGATTTCCGGATTCGCGAGAGTGACATCGTTGCGCGCCGGATAGGGATTTTGCTCCGGCTCCCAGTAACCCGTATTTAGAAGCAGGCGGTGGGCGTGAGCCGGGGTCTCCTGAATACCGAGCGCCTGCATGATCCTGCTCCCGCCGGATCTCCCCAGAGCCAGGCGTTCCACCTCCCTGAGTCGCTCCCGGTCCTGATCTTCGGTCTTTGCCTGTTTCAATCTCTGCAGAAACGCGTCCCAGGCCTCCTCCTCCGCCCTGCGGGCCTCGCGGTCTGCCTTGTCAACAGCCACCTGCTCCGAGGTTCGGGCCCTGATCCGCCCGGGTTCACCTTCGAAATAGAGACCCTCGACCACCCGTTGCCAGGTGGCCCAGGCCGCTGCCGGGTCATAGACACCGTAGATCAGCTCGGCCAACTCCTCCAGGTCGGTCTCTCCCCCTGCCACCAGTTCCCAAGCCTCTGTGACATCCACCTCGGGACCATTGAGTGCCGGTAAGCTGTGCAGCGGGCCGGGGTGCAGTAACAGAATATCCTTCGGACGAACGCGCTTGGTTTTGCCCCCCTCCAGCTCGATATCGATCTTGTCGGTGACCGCCGTTACGATGGCCGGACGTGATTTATACAGGACCAGGCTGCCCCGGGTTGACGGATTATCTTGCATGGAACTAATACGAGCTGTTACTGATACCTGAATGATTACAAGGCAGACAATCGGAAGGCAGTTGTGCCGAACATGTGGTGATTTTGCCTGACACCCCCGGATAATTCTCCTATTATTGTCCGCCCAACCCACAATAGCGATTAATGGTGCAGACGATGAACAACCAGTGGCGGCAATTTCTGGATTCACAACCGGCCACCGGGGACCCCGGTCGGGCAGGCAGCCCTGGTCCGGGGCCTAAATGCTCCATTATGGCCCTGCCCCAGTTCGGTCTGATCCGAGCCACCGGGGAGGATGCGGATCAATTCCTCCAGGGACAGTTTACCAACGACATCCGGGAAGTGGACGACAGCCGCTTCCAGATGAACAGCTACTGCAGCCCCAAAGGGCGCATGCTGGCAAACTTTCTGGTATTGCGCCACGAAAAAGATCTGCTGCTCCAGATGCCCCTGGAGACCCATGAACTGATGATGAAGCAGCTGCCAAAATTCATACTCAGGTCCAGGGTCCGGATAGAGGATGCCACCGACAGTTTGGTGTGTATGGGTCTTGTGGGTCCTGAAGCAGAGTCTGTGATACGCAGGCACATCAAGACGCTGCCCGACGAACCGGGAAGACTGGTGCGGGAGGGCGGAATCACCCTGATGCACATGCCCGGTGAGATGCCGCGATTCGAACTGCTTGGAGATGTCGAAGAGGTGATCAAATTGTGGGAAGCCTTCTCGCCGGAAGCGACGGTGGCCAAACCAGGTTATTGGTCTTTGCTGGATATCCGGGCGGGTATTCCCACCATATACCGCAGCACATCCGAGACCTTCGTGCCGCAGATGACCAATATGCAGCTGATTGACGGTGTCAGTTTTATCAAGGGCTGTTACACCGGCCAGGAGGTGGTCGCACGCATGCGGTACCTGGGCAAACTCAAGCGGCGCATGTATCTGGCAAGCGTGGATACGGATAGCTGCCCGGAACCCGGGGACGAGCTCTTCTCGAACACCAGTGCCTCAGGGCAAGGGACAGGGAAGGTCGTCGATGCCCAACCCTCACCGGAGGGGGGGTGTGAACTTCTGTCGGTGCTGGAGATCGCCGCTTTCGATCAGGATGGTGTTCATCTGGAGAGTTCCACAGGCCCCAAGCTCCAGTTCAAACCACTGCCCTATACCTTCGAACGGGAGTAAGCCTACCCCTGCTCCGCGCGCATGTGAGGGAACAGCAGGACGTCCCGAATTGAGGCCGAATCGGTGAACAGCATCACCAGCCGATCGACACCTATCCCCTCTCCCGCCGTGGGGGGCATGCCGTGTTCCAGGGCCCGCACATAATCCGCATCGAAGTGCATGGCTTCCATATCGCCCGCCTCCTTTTCCGCGACCTGCTGACGGAATCTCTCAGCCTGATCCTCTGCGTCGTTGAGCTCGGAAAAGCCGTTGGCGATCTCCCGCCCCCCGATGAACAGCTCGAAACGATCGGTTACTGTGGGGTCTTCGTCGTTTCGCCTTGCCAGAGGTGATACCTCCGTTGGATAGGACGTGATGAAGGTGGGATCCAGAAGCCGGTGCTCCGCCGTCTTCTCAAAGATCTCCACCTGGATCTTCCCCACACCATAGCCCTGTTTGAGGGGTATACCCAGATCCTTGGCAACGGCCCGAACCTGGTCAGGGTCATCGAGCTGCGCCTCAGACAGGGTCGGATTGAATTTCAGGATAGACTCCTTTATGGTCATGCGCGCAAACGGCTTGCCAAGATCAAAGGTTTCGCCCTGGTAGTTGATCTGTTCGACTCCCAGAACATCCCAAGCCAGGGACCGTATCAGCTTTTCACTGAGATCCATCAGATCGTGGTAATCGGCGTAGGCCTGGTAGAACTCCAGCATGGTGAACTCGGGATTATGCTTTGTCGACAATCCCTCGTTGCGAAAATTCCGGTTGATCTCATAGACCCGCTCGAAACCGCCCACGACCAGACGTTTCAGGTAAAGCTCGGGCGCGATGCGCAGAAACAGCTGCATATCCAGGGCGTTGTGATGGGTGATGAAGGGCCGGGCCGTGGCGCCCCCGGGAATGGCCTGCATCATCGGCGTCTCCACTTCCAGGAACTCATGCCCGTTGAGGAAATCCCTGATGCTCTGGATGATGAAGGTGCGGATACGGAAGGTCTTTCGCGAAGCCTCGTTCATGATCAGGTCCAGGTAGCGCTGCCGGTAGCGCTGCTCCTGATCGGTGAGTCCGTGAAACTTCTCGGGCAGCGGTCGAAGCGACTTGGTCAGCAGCCGGAAATCGTCGACGCGAACCGAGAGCTCCCCCGTCTTGGTCTTGAACAGCTGCCCTTCCACACCGACGATATCCCCCACATCCAGTTCTTTTTTGAACTGACCGTTGTAGACGCCTTCGGGCAAAGAATCGCGCTGGACGAAAAGCTGTATGCGCCCGGACATGTCCTGGATATGGGCAAAGCTTGCCTTGCCCATGATACGCCGGCTCATCAGGCGCCCGGCCACCTTTACGCGGATGAGCTCCTGCTCCAGTTCCTCTGCACTCTTCCCATCGTATTCGGCGTGCAGTTCCCCGGCGACCACGTTGCGTCTGAAGTCGTTCGGAAAGGCGATGCCGCGTTCCCGTATCTGGTTGAGCTTCTCCCTGCGTTGGGCAATGAGCTTGTTTTCGTCCTGGACCTGATTGTCAGTCATCTCTGTTTACCGAAAGTTTGGGCCGCCGGACGGCCGCCCGGAGTAGCCGATTGTTACGCTGGCGGGACAGCAAAGGGGGGGGAATCCTCTACAGACCGCCCTTGAGGCTGGCCTCTATGAAGAGATCCAATCCGCCGTCGAGCACTGCCTGGGTATTGCCTGTCTCCACACCGGTCCGCAGATCCTTGATGCGGGACTGATCCAGCACGTAGGAACGGATCTGGCTTCC
>JAQYVO010000276.1 GCA_030145425.1 Chromatiales bacterium
GCGGCCCCTCCCACGCTGTCGGCGAATCGGGCGCCGATGGCGCGCTGCCGTTCCATGGATAAGTTGCTCAGGGCATTGCGCAGATCCTGGTCGTTGGCGATATGCGGCATGATATTTCTCCTTGCGCTACCGGCAGGACACCAGACAACAAAACAATATCGCCCTGCCTTACTGCCATGATATGTAAACCAGGGTTCGGGCAGGATGATCTGAATCAATAGGCTACATCAGGAATCTTAATCCTACAAAAAGTCGAGCATTCAAAGCAGTTGGACAGATTTGGGTCTACTTATCCTGCTTTTCGGCACAGGTGACACAAAACTCGGAGGTTGGCAGGACCTCCAGGCGTGCTTCCGGAATCGATTCCCCGCATTCGGCGCAGATGCCGTACTCGTCGTTGTCGATGCGGGCGAGGGTGCGGTTTATGCGGCTGAGTTCCTCGCGGCCGGCAGCCCCCAGGGCATCCATGACCTCCTCGTTCTCCCTTTCGGTCGCCTGCTCCGAAAAGTCGGAAGGCAGTGGGCCGTCCACATGACGGACATCCCGGGTGATCTCATGGATGCGCTCGTTGAGTTCGTGCCTGCGCTGGAGGAGTTTTTCGCGGATGGCTTCGTGTTTGCTCATGGTGCTGTTTCACAGTTTCAGGTATCCGGACCTTTTCCGGGGCCGAGAAAGGGGCTGGGAAAGGGCGTGATATTGGTTTTATCGTCGAGTTCGTGAATCTTGTTCTGGCCTTTCTTTTCCACTTCATCGATCCTTATCACCGAGTGGACGGGAATAAGGGTTCGGCTCACACCGCCGAATTCATTCTTGAGCTTGTCTTCCACCGGATCAATGACCAAGGTGCTGGATTCACCGAAGATCAGGCCCTTTACCTCGATAAACCCATAAACCTCTGATTGGCCAACGGAGCCGGCATGGATTTCATATATCTTACCCTGATTTAGGAAGTTAATCCTGAAGATACGCATACTCAACCTTTATCCCTGGTAGTTGCCTGTTCCCTGCACCGGGCGCAGAGACCATAGAGCACCATGGTGTGATCCTCGATATCAAAACCGGATTTGTCGGCGATATCCCTCTGGCGCGATTCAATGACCTCGTCATGAAATTCATGGACACAGCCGCATCGCACACAGACCATGTGATCATGGTGGTCCGAGCAGGCCAGTTCGAATACCGCGCGGCCCCCCTCAAACTGCAGTCGCCTGACAAGGCCGGCCTGCTCACACTGGGTAAGGACCCGGTAGATGGTGGCCACGCCGATCTCCTGGTTCAAGCCAAGCAGCATCTTGTAGATGTCTTCCGCACTGGCATGATGACCGGTGTTCTGCTCGAGCATCTCCAGAATTCTGAGGCGTGGCACCGTGACCTTCAGGCCCGCCTGCTTCAGCTTTTTCGAGATTTCCATCAAGCCTGCATTCCTCCGCTGAAATTAGTATATCAGAGGTTCCTAACTCTTGATTAGGTGATTCATTATGGGTGAGTATGGCGTCCAACCTGTACCCGCTTGCATCTCCGGATCTCCTGGATTATCAAAAAAAGCCATTTACCATGCTTCTGCCACCTCTGACACCCGGCCGTATTCTCAAACGCTACAAGCGTTTCCTCGCAGATGTGCGGCTGAAGGACGGTTCAGTGGTGGTGGCGCACTGCCCCAATACCGGCAGTATGCGAGGCTGCTGGGAGCCGGATGCCCCGGTAGAGATAAGTTTTAGCGACAATCCCAGGCGCAAGTTGCCCTGGACGCTGGAGCGGGTCGACATGGGATCCGGCTGGGTGGGTGTAAACACGGCACGCACCAATGGCGTGGTCGAAGAAGCGGTCCGGGAGGGGCGGATTGAACAGCTCTCGGGTTACCGGGCGGTTCGAAGGGAGGTCACCTGCGATCTGCCGGGACATGCCAGGTCCCGGCTGGACCTGCTGCTCCAGGAGGGGGCGCGACCCGATGCCATGATAGAGGTCAAGAACGTCACCCTGCTGGAAGGGGATTGCCTGAAGTTTCCGGACGCGGTCAGTGTCCGTGCGCTGAAGCATCTGAATCTGCTGCTGGCGTTGGCAGGGCAAGGCACGCGGGGCGTGATTCTGTTCGCTCTGAACCGCCCGGAGGGCCGATGCTTTTCACCGGCCGATGATATCGATCCGGAATATGCGCGCCGACTGCGGGAAGTGGTCGATCAGGGGGTGGAGATCTATGCCCTGCGGATCAGGCATACGCCCGATGCCATGATAGGGGACGGTTTGGTGAGGGTCGAACTCTAGTGGATAAATTACCGTTGTAGGGCCGAATTCATTCGGCCAACAACTGGTTGATTCAAATCAAGCAATGGTCGAATGAATTCGACCCTACAGTTCCGCTGACAGGGTGAAATATGCGGGCTAGCCCACCTCAGTAGCCGACCGAACGCAGGTCCAGTTTAACGGGGATCTGCGACAATCGCTGAAT
>JAQYVO010000309.1 GCA_030145425.1 Chromatiales bacterium
GAGTCCTTCCCTACCCAATCAAGGGTAATCTACCCGCTTGATTAAGTAGTTGGCTAAAACACATTCCATCTTGTAGGGTCGAATTTATTCGACCACCGGCCGTAATTGGCCGAATGAATTCGGCCCTACAGGGGTAATCTACCCACTTGATTAAGGGGAGAGCCAAAGCAATAACGGGAACAGTCAAAACAAACATACACAGTCCTGATCAACCCGAATCCGCCTTCCGGCCAAGCCGGTATCCTATCCAACCCCAGATCATGGCCAGTGGGATAGAGAGCAGGGCAATGCCCCCAATACCCAGCCCCAGAAACTTCAGCAGTGTGAAGAGCCAACCCGCCAGTGCGTCACCCCCACGGTAAACGACTGTGTCGATAAAGTTTTTGGCCTTGTAGCGGGCATCTCTTTCCACGGTGGTATAAAGCACCTCCCTTGCGGGTCGCGTGATACCGTAGTTTCCGGCCCTTCTCATTATCTGCACGCTGATGAGCGCCGCCACCGACGGTACCGCCGCCAATGCCGTGAATCCCAGCACCAGACAGGCAGGAACCGCCGCCAGGGTTATACCCAGTCCGGCCCGGTTCATGAGCCTTCCCACGATAAAAAACTGTATGCCTACGGTCAGTAAGTTGACCACCAGATCTATCGCGGCGAATACACTGGTGCGATCCGCCGAATCCTCGAAGGCGCCGGCAACCAGATGGGCCTGCTGAAAATAGAGAAATGTCGCCAGCGTCGTATAGAGCCAGATGAATACCGCGACACCCTGAAGAAAACGGGATCGTCCGAGGAGTAGGGCACCATCCAGTATCCCGCCGTGCAGGGCAGGGCCCTGTTCGTCACTTCCGCCCTGATGCCTGTTCAGCAGAACCACCATGGCGTTCGCGCCCAGCAGCAGGACAACGGCCACGAGGAGCAGGGAAGCCACACCAAGCGTCTGGGCAAGCCAGGCCGCCAGAGAAGGTCCGAACACTGCCCCCAAGCTGCCTCCCGCGGCAATCAGACCAAACAGGCGCTTACCCTGATCTCGATGGAATATATCCGAAACGAAACTCCAGAATACGGATACCACGAATAGGTTGTATACGCTGACCCAGACGTAGAAAATCCGAGCTGCCCAGCCGATATCATCCAGCAGGCTGAAGCATCCATAAAAGGCCATCAGACCAGCAGCAAAAAAAAGGTAAATGAGTGGAACCAGTATCCGCCTGGGAAAACGGGTGCTGACATAACCGAAAAGGGGCACGAACGCGAGCATGGCCCCGAAGGTGGCGGTAAAGAGCCATTGAAGCTGGTCCAGCCCTGCCTGAATTGCCATCTCGTCCCGAACAGGGCGTATCACGTAGTAGCTGGCCAGAAGAAAAAAGAAATAGAGGAAGGCCAACGCAACCGGAGCGGTCTCTCCAGGCTTCAAGCCCAATTTTCGAGTAATCTTCATGGCAGTCCTGATCAGGTTTCTTATGGGGAGCAGGCACTGAACTGGTATATTAGTGTAGCTCCTCTCCAATCCTGTGACATTCGGGATCGAACCATAACTGCCATTGGGTAAAGTTTGAAATGAATACCGCGATTACCTTTGACGACGTTCTTCTGGTCCCCGCCTATAACCATTGGGAGTCCCGTCGCGTGGTGGATATATCCATGAGCGATCGCAGCGGAAAACTGAAACTGGACCTTCCGCTGATGAGTTCCAACATGGACACAATCACCGGTGTGGAGATGGCGGATTTCATGGGTGACAATCGGGGAATCGGCGTTCTGCACAGATTCATGCCCATTGACGAAAATGTCGCCATGTGGAAGGCCTGTCGACACGATACTTTCGTTTCCGTAGGTTGCTCCAAGGAGGAACTGGAGCGAACCGAGGCGCTGCGCGACGCGGGCGCCACCCTCTTTTGTATTGATGTCGCCCATGCCCATGCCAAATACGTGGGTAGAACCCTGAAAAATGTCCGGGAAATACTCGGCCGAGACAGTTGCCTGATGGCCGGCAACGTCGCCACCTATGCAGGCGCGGACTACCTGGCATCCTGCAACGCAGACCTTATCAAGGTGGGCATAGGGGGAGGATCGGTCTGTACGACCCGCATCAAGACCGGATTTGGCGTACCCAATTTAACGGCAATTCGCGAATGTGCCAAGGTGGATCGTTCCATCGTGGCCGATGGGGGCATGCGCAGCCCCGGGGATCTGGTCAAAGCGCTCGCGTTCGGTGCCGATTTCCTGATGGTTGGAAGTATGCTGGCCGGGACCCGGCCCACACCCGGTGAGGTATGCGTCCGGACAGATCCTCAGGGCACGGAGGTTAAATACAAGGCTTACAGGGGGATGGCCAGCAGTGAGGTCCAGGATGACTACCATGGCGGAATGGCCGAGTGGAAAACCGCCGAAGGCATAAGGGTGGAGGTTCCCTACCGTGAAGATGAGGAGAGGATAATTGCCGATATCATCGGCGGTCTGCGCAGTGGGCTGACCTATGGCGGCTCAAGCACTATCAAGGAGCTGCAGAGGAAACTCGATTACGTGATAGTGACCCCGGCGGGTCGAACGGAGAGCCTGCCTCATAGAACACTCTCCTGAAAGCTTGCCCGATACCCGCTATTGCTGATCGGACCAGTCAACCGACTCTATTCTGGGATATCCATTTCTTCTTAGCCAGAATCCCGCATAGACGGAGTCGATATGTTTCCGATAAGTTTCCCTGACATCCTGTAGTTCTGCCAAACTTACCTGGTAATTCTTTCTGGCTTCCAGGATCAGGGCATCAATCTTGTCGTGCCGGAGATCAGACATCGACATCTGGCGTGTTTTTAACCACTCAAAGATTTCCCGGTTATCGGATTTGGAAGGATTGATCCTCAAGTGGTTTTCAACGAGAGGCCTGAGGCCCGCCGGACTGGCCCCGGTGGCCAGTGCAAGATCCTGTAGCGTGTCCATACACTTGGAGACGATGGTTTCCATCTGCCCGTGGGACTCCCTGATCCGGGACTCGGACAGATCGCCCATGGAATTCGCGGTAACATGAGAAATAATGCCGGCAAGCAAAACGGGCAACAAGCCTCCGGACAGTATTAAATAGCGGACCTTTTTATTGTCGCGGTCTGTTCCTGCGTTATTCGTCGTCTTGCTTTTACCCTGCACGGACTGGTCATCCTTATTAAGGCATTCATGGCATTGGCATGCTAAGAATATAGATTGATCACATAGTCTGTGCAACCCGATGGACTAAGCGGCAGCGGTTGATTCCGATCCGGATGTGATAGCATTGGCCTGAAAATGAATATCGTTTTCTTCATCCTTGTCTCTGTTGCTTTCGTCACCGCCGGCTGGCGCCAGATCACCGTTGATGCCGCCGGTGACAAACCCATGGACCTGCTTTCCACCGCAATGGTGGAGTCGGCGACGGGAGCGGTGGAGCTTGCTCTGGGTTTGGTCGGGGTCATGGCGCTCTTCCTGGGTCTGATGAAGATCGCGGAGGAGGGCGGGCTGCTGACGATACTGGCCCGGCTCATCCGGCCATTGATGGTAAGGCTTTTTCCGGATGTCCCCGCAGAGCACCCAGCCATGGGCGCCATGATCCTGAACATGTCAGCCAACATGCTGGGATTGGGCAATGCGGCAACTCCTTTCGGTATCCGGGCGATGCAGGAACTCAACCGGTTAAACCCCGTCAAGGGCACGGCGACCGATTCCATGGTCCTTTTCCTGGCTATCAACACATCCAGCATCACCCTCTTGCCCACGGGGGTCATCGCACTCCGGGCGGCTGCCGGTTCAGGGGATCCCGCGGGCATCCTGCCCACAACCCTTTTTGCCACCACCTGCTCCACGATAGCTGCGATTCTTGCTGCGCTGTTCTATCGGCGATTTTTTCCGATTTCCAGGTCCGTCCCTGAGCAGGGTGCATCCGAAAATCAAGAGGAAGACACCGCAGAGACGGAACTTCCGACCGCCGATACGCCTTATCCCCTGTGGGTGTCCTGGGCAACTCTGGCTGGCTTTCTGACCCTGATCCCCCTGACGGTGCTCTATGGGCATATCATCTCCCCCTGGATAATGCCGGGACTGATGCTGGCCTTTCTGCTTTTTGGCATATTCAAGAAGGTGCGCATCTACGAGGCCTTCGTGGAAGGCGCAAAGGAGGGTTTTCAGGTAGCCCTCAAGATTATTCCCTACCTGGTGGCCATTCTGGTTGCGGTGGGTATGTTTCGTGCCAGCGGGGCACTAAACTGGCTCGTCGGCGGTTTGGGAAGTGTGACCGCCCAGGTGGGCCTGCCCGCGGAGGCATTGCCCATGGCCCTGCTGCGCCCGCTGTCGGGATCCGGAGCCTACGGGGTGATGGCTTCCATCATCAATGATCCGGCGATTGGTCCGGACAGCTATACCGGGTACCTGGTCTCCACGATGCAGGGGTCAACCGAAACGACGTTCTACGTGCTCGCCGTCTATTTCGGCGCCGTCCAGGTGCGCCGGATACGGCATGCGCTGGCGGCAGGACTGACAGCCGACCTGGTGGGTGTAATCGCAGCTGTGGCTGCCGTGTCGTTTCTGTATGGGCAATGAAAACCCGGCAAGCCTTTTCTGCTGACGTATCTCTCAGCCGTCTTTTTCCTTATTCCATTCCCGACGGTTGATCACGTAGCCCGAGATCTTTCCGACAAAGGGCAGAATATAACGTTTCATTCTGTTGCCGAATATTGAGGTAACCTCTTTATCTTTCAGTAGGATAGTCCGTATTTTGTTGTACGTTGTTGTAGGATGTTTTATACTAAACATTCAGAAAAGTTCAGAAAAAGTTCAGATGAAAAACGAAACCCGGCACCGCGTCAACGGTAAACCGGGCCCCTGACCAAACCGATACGGAGATATCGAAATGGCTAAATCAATACTAAATACCCTCGAAAAACGGCGCAAGCGGGAAATCCGCTTATGGCCCCATTGGGAGAGCATATCCCGGGGGCGGTCTATTGGTTTCTACCGCAGCAAAAAGCCTAAGGCGAAAGGTGGCAACTGGCATGCCCGTGTCAGACAGGAAGACGGTTCCTATGTCTCTAAGCCCTTAGGTGGTGACATTGAATCCGACTATTCCAAAATGCTGGATCTGGCGATGGAATGGTTTAATCGGGTGAAAGGTGTAGAGGATGCCCGGTACACCATCCGAATGTGCGTGGATGACTACATTGAACACCTCCGGGTTGAGAAGGGGGAGACCCCGGCAAAAACAGCCCTGGCACGGATCAAACCCCTGCTACCAAGATACGGCAAGGTAGAACTGGCCGAGTTGACCACCGCACAGGTGAAGCGTTGGCGGGACTCGATGGTCAGAAAGTCCGATGACTCAGAGGATATGCGCCGGTCCAAGGATAGTGCTAATCGAACCCTATCCCAGGTAAAAGCCGCTTTTAATCATGCCTACCGCATGGGTTTGGTGGGCAGCAACAGCGCATGGTCTCGGGTTACGGCCTTCAAGGGAGTAGGCAAGGAACGCAAACTGTTTCTGACCGAGGAGCAGGTTAGGGCATTACTTGCTCACACTGAGGGCGAATTTCACAAACTGGTAAAAGTGGCTGTCCTGACCGGCTGTAGATACGGGGAGCTGATTTCTACCCGCGTGTCCGACCTGGATCTGATAAATGGATCGCTCCGGGTATCAGGTAAAACCGGTACCAGGGATATTTATCTATCGAAAACCACCTTTGCATACCTGAAGGAAATCACCCGGGATAAGCTGCCTACTGCCTACCTATTGATCCGGGATGATGGGGAACCCTGGGGGGCAGGACACCAACAGAAACGCATGAAAGCAGCGGTACAAGCCGCGAAACTACCGAACGATTGCGTACTTTACAGCCTACGACATTACCATATCAGCCGCGCCCTGCTGGCAGGTGTGCAGATGCAGGTGGTCGCAGAAAATACCGGCACATCTGTTCTGATGCTGGAAAAACACTACGGAAAATATACTAAGCAGGACCGCCGGCGGATGATGGATCAGGTTGATCTGGGTGGTGTGTGATGAAATTCGACAATAAAGCCTTTCTCCAGGAAACCCTTGCCCGGGCAAAGAGGGGTGATGCCGAAGCGGGTAAGGAAGCCCTAAAAACAGCAGTCACGGCGCTAGATACCAAGGATTTCAACTCCCCTGTAATCCAGTATCTGGCCCGCTGTCTTTGGGACTATGTAGGCAATGACATTCCTTTGGAACGCGCCCTGAATGTAGAAGATGAGCCGAATAAGGGGGGCAGGAAACTTAAGTATGATCCAGTTGAGTTGATGGCTGTAGATGTCCTGCTGCGATATCACGCGGGTATGACACCAGAGGAAGCAATAGCGTGGATTGATAACAATATCGGTGCAGACAGAAGGACGGTCCAAAGAATTCGCGTGCAATACGCTCCTATGGAAGAGATGGATAGGGATCTCTTATTACATAGCACGGGGAGTTTGCGGAAAAACCTAGAGGACGTTTTACCGCATACTTAAAGCATCCTTGACCCTACTCTGATGCAAAGCGATGCAAATGGTGTATCGCAGTTTCAGAGAGTGGTTAGAGATGCGCGAATATATCTACCGCAACAAAGACCTCAAGGAGCGGGGCTTTGGTGATCGGACAACAATCTGGCGTAAAGTCAAAGCCGGAAAATTCCCCGAACCGCAAATAATACTGGGTCGCCCTGGTTGGCGTGAAAGCGTCATCAAGGAATACCTGGAAAACTGCCCTTCCTCCTCCCATACCGCCTCTGAAAAAGTAGAGGCAAATCATGTTTAAAACCTTTCGTCGCTGGCTGGCCCGCCGGATAGGGTATGACATTGTCTGGAGCGCGGATATCAGCAGGCACAACGATCAACTGACAATCGATAATGAACGGCTGCGGGAAGAGAACGAACGGCTCAAATCGAAATGATCATCGAACTCACAAAGGGCAAGTATCTGGAGGTGCAGAGTTATATCGGCACTGCCAACGGGAAGAAGTTTCCGGGGGTGCGGATTCTGACCGGCGGGAAGCGGCGGCGGGAGATCGTTGCATCCTTTCCGGCAAGGCGGGTGCTGGAGGTTGTCAGTGCGTTACAGACCGCTTTCGACCAGAGCCATACCAAAGTCCCGGCTAATAGTTTTTATAACACCAGGGAGTGGGAGCAGGTCCGTTATGACGTGCTGGTAAGGGATGGCTTCAGGTGTGTGCTGTGTGGCTCATCTGGTGAGTCGGTGCAACTTCATGTGGATCATGTCAAACCTCGATCAAAGTTTCCCCACCTGGAATTGGAACCGTCCAACCTTCGGACAACGTGCCGGTCCTGCAACCTGGGTAAAGGTGCAAAGTTGGAGGTGGTGGCATGAATAAACGTGAAGCCTACATCCGGCGCATGGCTGAAATCAGTGGCGCGAAGTACGAAGCCTTGTGCCTCTGGTACAAACATGACCCGATTGAGGATCTGTCGCCGGAGACATTGAAGTGTGCCGCCGAGGAGTACCGAAAAAACCGCGAGATGTATCAGGGGGCAATGTGAGACCGCAGGAACAAACCGACATCGACCGACTGCATTCGGCCCTGTCTTTTATCTCTTCGGATAACCGGGATGAGTGGGTGCGTGTCGGCATGGCAATACACGGATATATCGGAGATAGCGGGTTTGCGTATTCCGGCGAAGGTGACCAGTCATTCCGGGGAACGTGACCGGTTTGCACATTGAAGTGGCGCTGGTGTGCATTTTGTAAATCAGGTGGTCACGTTCAGTCAAGTTTTTGTTGTTTTTTTCTCATGGAATCTCCTTTCAGTGGTAGCCGATGGGCGTTGTGCAACAGACGGTCGAGGATGGCGTCTGCGAGAGTCGCTTCGCCGATATAGTCGTGCCAGTGATCGACAGGCAGTTGACTGGCGATCAGGGTGGCTTTCAGCCCGTGCCGTTCCTCAATGACCTCCATCATGTCGTTGCGCTGGGCGGCGGCCATTTTCTGTATGGCCCAGTCGTCGAGGATCAATAGGTCGGTCCTGGCCAGCTGATTCATCAGGCGGGGGTAGCTGCCGTCACCATGAGCGATACGCAGCTGCTCAAACAGCCGGGGAAGACGGAAGTAGCGGACCGAGAGACCCTGGCGGCAGGCCTGGTTGCCCAGAGCGCAGGAGAGCCAGGTCTTACCGCTGCCGGTGGGGCCGGTGACACAGAGATGCTGCTGGCGCTGCACCCACTGGCAACTGATCAGGGTGCT
>JAQYVO010000015.1 GCA_030145425.1 Chromatiales bacterium
CGCCCTGTTGGCTGTGCTGGGTGACAGCCTGCCGGGTCTCGCAGCGGTGATCGCCTTTGAGAATTTCAGCGGCGGTCTGGGTACGGCGGCCTTCATCGCCTTCATGGCGAGCATGACCAACAGGCGTTTTTCCGCCACCCAGTATGCCCTGCTATCCAGCTTCATGGGGGTGCCCCGTGTCATTGCCGCCGCGCCTACGGGTTACATGGCCGCGGCGTTCGGTTGGGTGGAATTCTTCCTGTTTTGCACTCTGGTCGCGATACCCGGCCTGCTGCTGCTGCACTGGTTACACCGGCGCGGTACCGATTTTCGGCGGGAACCGGCAGCCTGATGGATTTTCTGGTGCCCTATCTGAGTGCTTTTATCGTAGGCCTTCTGGGCGGTGTGCACTGCGTGGGTATGTGCGGCGGCATCGTCGGCGCGCTGACCTTCGGACTGGCGGAAGAGAGTCGTGACCGGATAGGTTCGATGATGCCCTACCAGCTTGCCTACAATCTGGGGCGCATCACCAGTTATACCGTTGCCGGGGCCCTCATGGGCGCACTGGGTCTGCTGATCGTTCAGTTCATGCCGGTTTACTATGCCCAGCGGGCATTGATGGCGGTGGCTGGTTTGTTCATGGTGCTGATGGGACTCTACCTGGCGGGCTGGTGGATGCTGCTGAGCCGCCTGGAGCGTGCGGGTGGGGCAGTCTGGAGGCGTATGGAGCCGTTCGGCAGGCGGCTCCTGCCGGTGCGAACACCGGCCCATGCCCTGGGTGTCGGGCTGATCTGGGGATGGATTCCCTGCGGACTGGTCTACAGCATGCTGGTCACCGCGGTCGCGTCCGGCAGTGCCCTCAAGGGTGCCGGACTGATGCTCGCGTTTGCCCTGGGAACGCTGCCGAATCTGCTGATCATCGGGGCCATGGCCGGAGTGGCCGCGAGGCTCTCCCGCTCCGGGATATTTCGGCAGGTGGCCGGCGGTACCGTCGTCTTTTTAGGGCTCTATACCCTGTGGCAGGTTGTTTGATTTCAACTCGCGTTTCGTTTCTCAACGCTAAATTTAATGATTGTAGGGCCGAATTCATTAGGCCAACCACCATCTCTGGCGACGGCGCTGGCCGAATGAAATAGGCCCTACTACACACTCTTCTGACCCCCGTTTTCCGGAACGGCTTGACGCTCCATTAGCCGGGGTGGAGAATCAATCGTTTTGGTTCCCCACAAACAGCCGGAGGCTGTCCGCGTTGACAAGCGTAAGCAAACCGCTGGTAAAAGTTCGGGATCTCTATTTTTCCCGTGGCGACAAGGCCATTTTCGAAGGCGTCGACCTGGATATCTACCGGGGCTGGATCACGGCCATCATGGGCCCCAGCGGCACCGGCAAGACGACACTCTTGAAATTGATAGGTGGCCAGCTGCGGCCCGACTCCGGCACTATCGAGGTTGACGGCGTGGATGTGCACCGGTTGGGATCCGGGGACCTCTACCGCCTGCGTAAGCGCATGGGCATGCTGTTCCAGAGCGGGGCGCTGCTCACCGACATCAGCGTATTCGACAACGTGGCCTACCCGCTGCGGGAGCATACCGGACTGCCGGAAACCATGATTCGCAAGCTGGTGCTGCTCAAGCTCGAGGCCGTGGGGCTGCGCGGGGCGCGGGACCTGATGCCCGGGGAGCTTTCCGGCGGCATGGCCCGGCGGGTCGCGCTGGCCAGGGCGATGGCTCTGGATCCCATGATGATCATGTATGACGAACCCTTCACCGGTCAGGATCCGATCTCCCTGGGGGTACTGGTCAAACTGATCAGTTCCCTCAACGACGCCAGCCGTCTTACCAGCATCATCGTATCCCACGACGTTGAGGAGACAGCCCAGATAGCGGATTACATCTATGTGATCTCCCGGGGCAAGGTGGTCGACCAGGGGATGCCGGACCAGATGATGAATTCTGATGCACCCTGGACCCGACAGTTCATGAAAGGCCTCCCCGACGGTCCGGCGGCATTTCACTACCCGGCGCCGGAACTGGAGAAGGACCTGATGGGCCGATCATGAAAGTTATGTCGGACCCTATGGCGCAGAGGAAAGGTGAACAGTCGTGTTAGATGTTCTCGCAAGGCTAGGGCGCATTGGAATCGGCATTTTGGGGCATATAGGCCGGGGACATCTGCTGCTGCTCAGCATCCTTGGCGGAATCCCGCTGCTGGCCCGCCGGCCCCGGCTGTTGATAGCCCAGATCTATGCCGTAGGCGTCCTGTCCATGCTCATAATTGCCGTGTCCGGTACCTTCGTCGGCATGGTGCTCGGTCTGCAGGGTTACTACATCCTCTCCCAGTTCGGCGCTGAGCAGACCCTGGGCGTCATGGTGGCAGCTTCCCTGGTGCGCGAACTGGGGCCGGTGGTGGCGGCGCTGCTGTTTGCCGGACGCGCGGGTTCGGCATTGACCGCGGAGATCGGCCTGATGGGGGCCACAGAGCAGCTGTCCGGCCTGGAGATGATGGCCGTCAATCCCATCAAGCGCATCCTGGCCCCCCGGTTTCTCGCTGGCGTGATCTCCATGCCGCTGCTGGCGGCGGTTTTCAGCGCGCTGGGCGTCATGGGAGGCTACTTCGTGGGCGTGGGGCTGCTGGGTGTGGACGACGGCGCATTCTGGTCACAGATGCAGACCAAGATCGACCTGCACGAGGACGTTTACAACGGCGTGATCAAGAGTCTGGTATTCGGATTTGTCTGTACCTGGATCGCCCTGTTCCAGGGTTACTACGCCACGCCAACCTCGGAAGGGGTGAGCCGTGCCACGACCCGTACCGTGGTACACTCCTCCCTTGCCGTTTTGGGGCTGGATTTTATCCTCACCGCACTCATGTTTGGAGACTGATCGGATGAGCCACAGCAGGTCTGTAGAAGTAATGGTTGGCGCTTTTATGGCAGCGGGTTTCGTCGCGCTGTTTTTCCTCGCCATGCAGGTGAGTAATCTGAGCACGACTTCAACCGGAGAGGGCTACCTCGTGGCCGCCCGCTTCGACAACATAGGGAGCCTCAAGGTGCGCTCGCCGGTGACCATGGCAGGCGTCCGGGTAGGTCGGGTCAGCGGCATAGAATACGACTCGGAGACCTACGAGGCGGTCGTGAACCTGCGCATCGAAAGTCGATTCGACAAAATACCCGATGACTCCTTCGCCAAGATATTCACCGCCGGTCTGCTGGGAGAACAATATGTGGGCCTGGATCCCGGGGGCAGCGAGGAGTACCTGAAGGGGGGTGACGAGATCAGCCTCACCCAGCCGGCCCTGGTGCTCGAGGAGATCATCGGGCAGTTCCTGTTCAGCAAGGCCCAGGAAGACGCGACCGATGAGTAGCCGGTGGATGATTGTCCTGCTGTCGCTGCTGGCATTTGGAACCGCCGCCATTGGGGATTCGGTGGAAGATCCATTGAAATTTGTGAAGTCCACAGCCGATCAGGTGCTCGTGGAGGTTTCGAGCCGTAAGGACGAACTCTCCGCTGATCCGGGAAAGATCTATGAACTGGTGGACCAGGTGATTCTGCCCCGGTTCGACTTCGTTCGCATGTCCCAGCTGGTACTGGGTAAGTATTGGAGAAGAGCGACGCCGGAGCAGAAGCAGGCCTTCGTCAGGGAATTCAGGGAGCTGCTCATCCGTACCTATGCGACGGCGCTGCTCAACTACTCCGGACAGGATATCGTTTACCTGCCAGTGCGGGCGGGAAAGGACGTCCGGAAGGTGACGGTGAACACCCAGGTGCGGGAGGTGGGTGCGCCGGCGATACCCGTCGATTACCGGCTCTGGAGGTCCGATGACGGCTGGAAGGTCTATGACGTCTCCATAGACAACATCAGCCTGGTCTCCAATTATCGCTCCAGCTTCGCCTCCCAGATCCGGCGCTACAAGCTGGACGGCCTGATTGCGAAACTCCAGAAGCTGAATCAGCGGGGCGGGTAGATTGGTATCCGATATCAGTCTGCAGCCGGACGGGAGCCTGCGTGTCTCCGGGGACTTGGTATTCGGTACCGTCAACCTGCTCCTGAACCGGGGAATCGGCCTGCTCGATCGTGGCGGGCCCCATGTGATCGATCTCAGCGACGTGGAGCATTGCGACAGTGCCGGGCTGGCGCTGCTCCTCGAATGGCTGGATTACGGCAGATCGAAAGCGTTCAAGGTAAGTTTCAGGGGCCTGCCCAAGGGGTTGCTGCGAATTGCGGGGCTGAGCAATGCGACCAGCCTGCTGCCGGTGGTGTCCGATTGACTAATCCAGAGGACCGGCTGTCTGTGCAGCGTAAACCGGCCCTGGTCCCTACCAGTGAATTTTTGTGACACTCTGACCCTATGGATAAACTGATAATCAGCGGCGGCGTCCCATTGTCGGGCGAGGTACGCATCGCCGGCGCAAAGAATGCGGCCCTGCCGATCCTCGCGGCCACGCTGCTCGCCGACGGCACCACGACCATCAGCAACGTCCCGCATCTCCACGACATCACCACCACGATGGGGCTGCTGGGCCGCATGGGGGTGCATCTTACGGTTGATGAAAAGATGCGCGTCGAGGTGAATACCGAGACCATCCAGGATTTTTACGCCCCCTACGAGCTGGTCAAGACCATGCGGGCCTCGATCCTGGTGCTCGGACCGCTGTTGGCCCGCTTCGGTCGCGCGGAGGTTTCCCTGCCGGGGGGGTGCGCCATCGGTTCCCGCCCCGTCAACCTGCATATCGATGGACTGCGGGCCATGGGCGCCGAAGTCGAGGTCCGTGGCGGATATATCTATGCCCGCTCAAAACGCCTGAAGGCCGCCCGGCTGGTGCTGGATGTGGTAACGGTGACCGGGACGGAAAACCTGATGATGGCGGCAACCCTGGCCGACGGGGAGACCCTGATCGAAAACGCCGCGCGGGAACCCGAGGTGGTGGACCTGGCCGGCTGCCTCAACAGCATGGGTGCCCGAATCCGGGGGGCCGGTACCGATCTCATCAGAATCGAGGGGGTCGAGCGCCTTTCGGGTACGAGTTACGAGGTGCTGCCCGATCGTATTGAAACCGGGACCTACCTGGTGGCGGCGGCCCTCACCGGTGGCAAGATTCTTATTCGGGATACCAGGCCGCATCTGGTGGATGCGGTGCTGCAAAAGTTGCGGGAGTCGGGGGCTGAGATCGAGGTTGGAGAAGACTGGATCAGCCTGGACATGAACGGCCGCAGACCCAAATCCGTGGATATTCATACGGCACCCTATCCGGCCTTTCCGACGGATATGCAGGCCCAGTTCATGGCGCTCAATATCGTGGCCGAGGGGGTGGGTACGATCACCGAAACAGTGTTCGAAAACCGCTTCATGCATGTCCAGGAAATGCAGCGTATGGGTGCTGATATTCGCCTGGAGGGCAACACGGCGATATGTCGCGGCGTCCCGCGCCTCACCGGCGCCCCCGTGATGGCCACCGATCTGAGGGCCTCCGCAAGCCTTGTACTGGCGGGACTGGTGGCCGATGGGGACACCGTGGTTGATCGTATCTATCATATCGACAGGGGATACGAGAACATCGAGGAAAAGCTTGCCAGCCTCGGTGCCCGGATTCAACGCGTGCCAAGCTGAACCAAACCCTGAATCCTCCTCCCACTCAATAGTGCCGCTGCCCCTATGAACCGCATCCAGGTCCAGAAAGAGCCTATCGAGATCAGCGTCATTCAGGATGAACTGCGGGCGGAGAACCCGGCCGTCGGGGCGCTGGTGACCTTCGTCGGCCTGATGCGGGACATGAACGAAGGGGATTGTGTGGCAACCATGACCCTGGAACATTATCCGGGAATGACCGAAAAGGCGTTGGAGGACATCGTACGGGAGGCGCGGCGGCGATGGGACCTCCTGGGCGTGCGGGTGGTCCACCGGGTCGGGGAGTTGCGGCCGCTGGATCCCATCGTGGTGGTGGCAGTGACAAGCACCCATCGTGGAGAGGCGTTTCGTGCCTGCGAGTTCCTGATCGATTACCTCAAGACCCGGGCACCCTTTTGGAAAAAAGAGCGGACCCCTGACGGTGAACGCTGGGTCGATTCCCGGCACAGTGATACAGAGGCAGAGAAGCGCTGGTCCGCTGATTCCCCCAAAGACGACGACATTCGCGGTTGAGTTCCGGCTGGTGAAATATACGGGTTAGTATTGGCCGAATGAATTCGGCCCTACTTGCCGCCGTAGGGTCGAATTCATTCGACCAATTCGACTGAAATCCTGGAGTGCAACCCGCATGCACAATGCCCATTTCCCGCCGCTCAAGCTCTCCTGGACCATCTGGGGTCTGGGGGCGATGCTTTATATGATCGGTTTTTACCAGCGGGTGGCGCCGGGGGTCATCACCAATGAGTTGATGTCGGATTTCGCCCTGAATGCCACCGCATTGGGGAATCTCTCGGCGTTCTATTTCTACAGCTATGTCGCCATGCAGGTGCCCACAGGACTGCTGGCGGACCATTGGGGGCCCCGCAGGCTCCTGACCCTGGGTGCTGCCGTCGCCGCGCTCGGCACCCTGGTGTTCGGAATGGCCCAGGACATCACCTGGGCAGGGGCGGGACGCCTCCTGGTTGGCGGTTCGGTGGCCGTGGCATTCGTCGGCATGCTCAAGCTGGCAGGTCACTGGCTGCCCCCACGCCAGTATGCCCTGGCCTCCGGCATGGCCCTGTTCTGCGGCATTATCGGGGCGGTGTTCGCAGGGGTACCCCTGCGCCTGCTGGTGGATGCCTTCGGCTGGCGCCCCATCATGCTTGGCTCTGCACTGGTTACCGGTGCCGTGGCGGTGGGGATCTGGCTGATGGTGCGCGACGACCCCACCGATAAAGGCTATGCCAGTCACGCCGCAGTTCACGATGATGACCCCCATCAACCCGCCGGAAGCGTGCTCTCGGGTATTCGCAGGGTGCTGCAGTACCGGAACACCTGGCTCCTGTATCTGATCCCCGGCGGTGTGGTCGGCAGCGTGCTCACCTTTGCCGGGCTCTGGGGCGTGCCTTTTCTGACCACCCATTACGGGATGGAGAAGACCGAGGCTGCGGCGGTCGGCTCCGCGCTGCTCGTGGCCTGGGCCGTGGGCGGCCCTGTGTTCGGCTGGCTGTCCGACCACCTGGGACATCGCAAGCCGCTCTATGTTCTGGGATGCCTGGTGCAACTGGTGGCCTGGTCCGTCGTCGTGCTTGTCCCGGATCTGCCCTACTGGCTGCTGGTGGTGCTTTTGATCTTCGCGGGCTTTTTTTCCGGCAACATGATCATTGGATTCGCGTTCGCCCGGGAGTCGGCGCCTGCACGCCTGGCGGGAACGGTCTCGGGGGTGGTCAACATGGGCGTGATGATGGGGCCGATGCTGCTCCAGCCCGCAGTCGGATGGATGCTCGATCTGGGGTGGCAGGGCGGCATGACGGACGGGGTGCGCCTTTACGGGCTGGAAGCCTATCGCAACGGCTTCGGATTGATGCTGGCCTGGCTCGCGCTCTCGCTGCTGTTGATCCTGTTTACCCGTGAGACCCACTGCCGGCAGCAGGTGTAACGGGTCAAGCGTTACTCCGACAGATTCGCCACCCGGCCGGTGACGTACATGGTGAGCAGCACGGATCCGGCGAAAGCGTAGAGTCCGTAGTGCATCTCGACGCTGGCGATCGCCCCCAGCTTTACCGCGACCACCAGGATGGCCACCACGAAAACGTCGAGCATCGACCACTTGCCGTACAGGTGCATCCAGTGGAGATACTTTTTCACCCTTGCGTCGCTGGCCTGGACGCTGCTCACGAGAAGATAGAGGATCGCCAGTTTCAGTATGGGGATGAGAACGCTGAAGCAGATGAGGATCAGGAAAATGAAGTATTGCCCCTCTTCGAGCAGCTGGGTGATCCCGGAGAGGATTGAAAAGGTGTTGTCGATCAGTATGAACTTGTGCAGGGTGATAATCGGCGACAAGAGCCCGATACCCAGCGTCACCGCAGCCACGAGGATGAACAGTTTCAGCATTCTGGCGGTCTTGGGATGCTTTTCCGGGATCATGCCCCGTATCCTGTGTTTTCCGGGGGGCGTATCAGGGCCGCACCTATGCCGCGGCTTGCACCGGTGACTATAATGACCCGACTCATGGCTGTTTGTACCCGCGCTCAAAAGGGTGATTGAACCTTTATTCGAGGCCTATGGCAAAGAAAAAGAAACGCGCTTCGGGCCGGGGGGGCTCCCCGGCCACCGGCTTCAGGCCCGGCAGCCGGATCGAGGGCGACCTGGATCTCAGTCATTCCAATATTGAGGAACTGCCCAGACATTTCGCCGTGGGCGGCAGTCTGGACCTGTCCGATACCGCCATCACACGGCTTCCCAAGGATCTCGAGGTGGGGGGCAGCCTGAACCTCAGCCAATCCGATATCGAACGACTGCCGGAAAACTTTCACGTGCCGGGAAACCTGGTGTTGCTGGGTACCGGGATTTCCAGGCTGCCCCGGGGGTTGCAGGTCGGGGGCAACCTGGATCTGCGCGCCAGCGGCATCCGCGAGCTTGGCAAGGGGTTGCGGGTCGGAGGCGATCTGGATCTTTCGGGCACCATGGTAGAGCGTATGCCCGAGGGTGTTCGCATCGGGGGGAATCTGTTTCTGGTCTCCAGCTGGCTGACCAGGCTGCCGGCGGATCTGAATCTCGAAGGGGGGCTGGATCTCTCCGGTACGCCGATCACGAACCTTCCAAAAAAGATGAAGCTGAAAAGCTGGCTCAACCTGGTCGGCACCGGGATTGCCAAACTCCCCCAGCGGCTGGTGGTCGGCGGCTGGCTGGATCTGCGCGCCACCCCCGTCGAAAAGCTGCCGGGCAAGATCCGGGTCGGAGGCAATCTCTACCTGTCGGGCTCGCGGGTCGATGGTCTGCCCAAGGGACTGGAAGTGGCGGGGCGTATTGAAAATTGAGTTCTAATGTTGGCCGAATGAATTCGGCCCTACCACGGTGATCTATCCCGTAGGGTCGAATCCATTCAACCAACCACAATCGTGATCTACCCCCGTAGGGTCGAATTCATTCAACCAACCACAATCGTGATCTACCCCCGTAGGGTCGAATCCATTCAACCAACCACAATCGTGACCTATCCCCCGTAGGGTCGAATTCATTCGACCAACCACAATCGTGACCTACCCCCGTAGGGTCGAATCCATTCAACCAACCACAATCGTGATCTACCCCCCGTAGGGTCGAATTCATTCAACCAACCACAATCGTGATCTACCCCCCGTAGGGTCGAATTCATTCGACCAACCACAATCGTGACCTACCCCCGTAGGGTCGAATTCATTCGACCAACCACAATCGTGATCTACCCCCGTAGGGTCGAATTCATTCGACCAATTCAACCCCGCGGCGCCGGGTCAGCACCAGAAAACTCAGCAGGGTCAACGTCCCAACGATGGCAATGGAGAACGCCATGGAGCGGGGTGTGCCGTCATGGAAATGGCCCACGAACAGCCCGACCAGTGCGGCGAATGCCATTTGAATGAAACCCAGGAGGGCCGAAGAGGTGCCCGCAATCCGCGGAAAGGGTGCCAGGGCCCCCGCCATTGCCTGGGGCATGACGATGCCCACGCCCACCATATAGATCATGTGCGGCCCCACCACGGCGGCGGCGCTGTAAATCTCCAGCAGGGCCAGCAGCGCCATCAGGGCGCCCCCTGCGGCCGCCACCACCGAGCCTGCGCCGATCAACCGGTCGATGCCGAGGCGGCGCACCATTTTTCCACCGATCAGGGTGCCGGCCATGAAGCCGAATACCACCAGGGCAAACAACAGCCCGTACTCCTCTTCGCCGTAGCCCAGAAAATCGATGATCACGAAAGAGGAGCCGGAGAGAAAGGAGAAGAGCCCGGCAAACACGAAGCTGCAGCACAGGGTGTACCAGAGCCAGGTGGGGTGACGCAGCAGCTGGCCGTAGTTGTGAAGCAGCCGCCGGGTTGATATGGGGTGCCGGATTCCCGCCGGTGCTGTCTCGGGTACCAGCAGGGAAAGCACCAGCAGGCCCAGCAGGCCGTAGCCCGCGAGGAACAGGAAGATAGACTGCCAGCCGAACCACACCGTCATGTAGCCCCCCAGGATGGGCGCGGCGGCGGGGGCCAGGGCCATGGCGGTAGCGATGTATGAGAGCAGGCGGGCGGAGTCCTCGGAACCGTGGATGTCTCTCACCATGGCGCGGCCGATCACCGGCCCCGCGCTGCCGCCGAAGGCCTGCAACAGCCGCAGTGCCGACAGCGTCCCGATAGAATCTGCAAACGCGATGGCGATGCTGCTCAACAGGAAGATCAGCAGGCCGGCCGCCAACACCGGCTTGCGGCCAAAACGGTCCGACAGCGGTCCGTAAACCAGCTGGGCCAGGGCGAACCCAATGAGAAAAATACTGAGCGTCTGCTGGACCGCGTCGATGTCCGCCGAAAAGGCCCTCATCAATGCCGGAAAGGCGGGCAGGTACATATCTGTGGACAGCGGGCCCAGGGCCACCAGGGCGGCAATGAC
>JAQYVO010000040.1 GCA_030145425.1 Chromatiales bacterium
GACATCATCGCCTTTGAACGCTTGGTATTGGCATTCTTGAAGGCCTGCGCCTCATCGGCGACGATGGTCTGCCAGTCGACCTTATTGATCCGATCGATCTCACTCTGCAACAGCCCATAGCTGCAAATGACGAGATCGTAGGGGCCTGCGGAATCGAGCATCTGCTGCCGCTCTCCGTCACCGAACCGCTGCGGGCGCAGGGTCGGGGCAAAGCGCAGGGCCTCCTCGATCCAGTTGCTGCAGACGGAAGTTGGCGCCAGAACCAGGTTTGGTCCAGCGGGAGCCCGTTGCACGATAAGGGCCAGTGCCTGCAACGTCTTGCCCAGCCCCATGTCATCGGCCAGGCAAGCCCCTGCCCCCCAGTGGGCAAGACGGGTCAGCCAGCAATAACCATCAATCTGATAGTCGCGCAGTTCGGCTTGCAGGGTGACCGGCACCTCGGGCTGCAGGGACTCCGCCTCACGCAAACGTTCAAGCTGTTCGCGCCAGGGCTTACCGCCCGCAACCTGCATTCCTTCCGTCACCTCTTCCACCACCGCCGTAGCCAGCGGGTGGACCTTGCCCTGATCACGCACCGCATGAAGCGTATCGAGCTGGTGCCGCAGTTGTCGGCTCAGGGTAAGGATACGACCATCATCGAGGCGCAGAAAACGGCCCGGTGTCCGCTGCAGCAACCTGAGCAGCTTCTCCATCTCGATCACCTGACCTTCGTCGATCTGCAATTCGCCGTTGAGCCCAAACCAGTCACGCTGCTTGCGAATCCTGATCTGCATCTGGCTGCTGCCGATCTCGCTGGTCAGTGTTACCCTCTTCCCCTGGGGCCAGGCCACCACGATCTCGTCACCCATCCCCTGCAAGGCGAGCAGAACCTCCAGCGCCTGTTCCGGATCATCCAACATCCAGCGCCACGGTTCTTCCGCTGCCGGTAGCGGCAGTCGATCTACCAGCCGCGTCGCCTGTACAACCTCCTCGTTCAGATCACGCTCCGTCCTGTGCGATCGACCATCGATCTCGACAAACAACGCCGTTCGCCCTTCTCCCGGATGGAAGGATGGCCCCTTCTCCCCCAGCGGATTGTGGTGGAGCGAGAGATGAAAACCCATCTCAACCCCGGATTCACCACTCTGTTTAATGGGGTGCAGGTGGAAGTGGGGGGTAGTGTCGGCGGGAACCTCCACCGCATCCCCGGCAGTACCTCCACCGATGTCGGAGTGGATCATCACCAGCGGCGCCATCGCCGTAATGGAGTTCAAGACCTGCTCTTTTGCCGACAATGGGGCGGTCAACCCCTGCGTGGTCAGGATTTGGGCGATTTCAAGCTGTCCACTACTGAACTTCGTCATCCGTAAGCGGTGCGGTTCGTCCCAGTAAAAGAGAAAATCCGGCATCCACTCAAAGCGGTTATCCGGATAGGGCAGGATTCGGATCTGGATCTTGTCTCTCTGTTCGTCCTCCACCACCTCGAGTCGAGACGAGACCTCTTCCAGGGTCACTGCCTGTCTGTCTCGTCCATCCATATCACCACGATAGAGATGGGGATGCCCCATGGCGGCACGCAGCGCCCGCTCTCCCTCCAGCTCATACGAAGTTTCGACGTAGTAGGAGTAGTTGCGCTCGTGTCTCTGGTCGATCGCCGCACAGATCTTCAGATCATCAGGAGTCAGGTAGTCGAAGTCCTCCAATTCTTCACTCAATCGTTTGAGCGCCACCTTACGCCCTTTGGTCCAGGCACCCTTCTTGTTGCGCTTCTGCTCTCGCGGCTCCAATGTCACAAACCCGCCGTCACCATGAATCCACCAGACCATGCGGCGATCGGACGTCTCGGGGTTCCTGCTCTCTTGTGACCCATCGCCGTAGCGCTGTGTGACCATGTTCAAGGCTGCCAGACTCTCCTCCCAGCGGGGTTTTGCCTGATAGAGCGAGACCAGCCGTTCCTGCGGATCGTCCGGGTTTCGGTAGCTGATCCCATCGGTATCGATATCCAGTATCTCCAGCAGCGCCGTTCCCTCATCGGCATACCAGTACATGCCGGCATCTATCGCCTTGTCGACTTGCCGGTACAGGCGGCGAGCCTGTTTGTCAGCCGGTCCCTTATCCAGCCAGTAAAGCACCACGCCTCGGAAGAGATCCAACCAGGGTTGGGTGGTCACGGGTTCATGAACCAGCCAGGCGCTTTGCTCGAACCGTATACTTCTGCAGACGACGCGGGCGAAGTCAGCCAGCATCTGAAGTACGAGGGTAAACCGATCACGTGCAAACAGCCTTACAGATTGATCTGCCAACTGGATCAGGCGCTCAAGGTTTTTCTGGCAGGGCCCCTCTCGAACCAACGCGAAGGCAAAGAAGAGTGCAGGGAGTCCGGGAATCAGGACACTGCGTTTTCCCGTCTCCTTGCGCAACCGATCCAGCGCCTCTTCATACAGCTCGATTGTCCATTCAGGTTCTCCTTGCAGAAAACCCAGAACACCGCGTAATGCCAACCCGTAAGCGGATGGATCCCGCGCCAGCCACTGCGACATTTCCTGCAGATCCTCAACGTCATTCAGTCCGGTGAGAATAGAGAACTCGATCTCGACACGAAGAACTTCACACTCTTCTGACGTCAGGGGATTGTCCGGTGAATACTCGAGGCGGTCTATAAGTTCCTGCAATACATGCTCAACCCAGAGGTCATAGAGCGAAACAGCCCGTTCATCAAAACAGAGCGCCGCTTCTACGAGTACCGGGGTCAGTTGGCGTAGGTCATTTTCCGCCATGCGAGGTAGAGAGGATTGAATGTCGCCATCGGAATAGTGGGAGACGAAGCTATGCATCTTCTCTCCGGGATTCTCATAATCCATAGGCATAGTGCTGCGTTGAAATTCAGTCAAACCAGCGTGCTGTCGGCACTCAAAACATATCCGACTTTGCGCAGGCCATTACGGAAATTGCGCCATGAATTTTCCGCCACAACCACTCGGTTGCCCCCGACATAGAGGCAGTATTTCCCGGTTTCGCCGGACTCCACTATGAGCCTTGCCAGTGACTCACTATTACACTCGATGATCCGCGCGCCACCGCCATCCCTGATCGAAGTCGTTCGTGTTTTCAGATCATAGAGAAAATCCTCGACCTCCACCGTCAGCTTTGACTCCGTCTGTTGCCGAAGCAGACCAGTCAGGTCTGCCAGTGCTCCACCCTGTTCGATCGTCAGGAGGGAACGGACGGTATCGAGTCGAAGATGTGTCTTGTGTGTCTTGGAGATCGTTGCATACTGCTCCAATAGCATCCGCTCATGGGGTTCGGGGACACGCAACAGCAGAAACTTAAGTTCATCAATTGATCGCAACAGCGGCGGCATCTTTGGTGTTTCTAGTCGATACTCATCCACCATCCCCAGAGCGAAGGCGCCCAGGACATTGAGACGAAACCAGCCGAGGCCGTCATAACGGCTCAGATAAGCATACTCGTCCGCTCCCCAAATTCCATGATAATCAGAGCGGACACCGTGTGGGGCGCTGTAGGCAACATCGATCATTCCCAGCGTAGCCAGGTATTCAAACAGATAGGCCAATGTATAACGCCCTTGCAGGATGGAGAAATCATGAAATTCCGCGTACCCCAGGCTGCCGTACTCTGCATCGACCAGATAGAGTGCCCATGGGTTACCAGTAATCTCAAATTTCTCCCCGCTGCTCTGCATATACCGAAACCATTCATCGACCTGGATCCACTCTCCGGCAGGCGCACTCTGTAACTGGAGCTCCAAAACGTTCCGCCTCTCCCCCTGAGGGGTCAGCTGTGATCCCTTGGATCCCCTACCACGGCGCGTCTGTCCCTTGATTCGGTTGACGCGCCGGAGCTCATCGAGCTTCCCTTTGTCTCTCCAGCGCTGGTAGAGTTCGGCAATCGCATCTTCAAACGGAATCTTGCGCTGCAGCACCTTCCTCCCTTTTATGGAAAGCTGAAGCTTACTGCCTGTGCGTTTCGCCAAGCCTCCAGTCTGCACGATCAGAGGCCAGGCATAGGCCCGTATGGGGGAGAGCTTGTCCTTGTATACATCATCTTGATCCTCATCATCTTCGGAGAAGAAATCCCCCTCGTATAGCTCCACAAAGATCTTTTTCATGCTGGCTGCAGAGGCGACATGGGTCTTTTCGCTGACGCTGATCCTGCCCTGATCAATCAATCGAAGCACAGTGTAGAGATCCTGGTGGGCCGCCAGTTCCATATTGCGTCGATAGACCGGTAACTCACCGCCGTCGCGATTCCCCTCGACAGTTGCAGGAAGCGCATCCGATCCAGTCACCATCACACGATCCTGTTCCGGTTTTGGCAACAGTTTTATCAGCCTGACTCGCAGTTCGGCCGGGATGCACCGTCCATAGAAGATCAGGCCAAGCAAGCTCTTCACTCGTTTCGGCTTAGACTGCCCATACCCTTGACTCCAATAGCCCGACTGCTCCTGCAGGTATCCGGTCGGAATCGAGCCATAACGCGCCAGAAGCCGCGCCTGGTCCGCACACCCGGACTGATTGTGCACCACTTCCGCAACCATGGTTCGTTCGGCCTCGGTCATCCGGGCAATCTGAAAGTTCAGCCCGGTAGAGAGCAGATAACTGCGCAGGTATTCGACCCGATCGTCTTTGCGTCTCGGACAATCCCTTGCAGACACGTCCAAGAGACGAATCCTCTTCTGCAGTTCATCACTATTCTCATTATTCAATGCTTCTAACAGGTTCATGGAAATCTCTACTGTTAAAAAATCTGGAATTTCGGGACCTTGATCCCTGAATCAAACGGTACAACTGAGGGGTAATTGATGGACCCTATGCGCGTTGAGACGACCTACTAAATCACATAAGGATTTTGTATACTCATCCCTTTCCAAAGACGATCATGTTGCATATCTTCAGAAAAGAATCGGGTTACACCTGCTTGCACCGCGGTTTCCAGTAGCATGGCATCCCAGAAAGAAAATTGATGATCGCTGACCGTTTTCATCGCCCGCTTGAGCACCCCCGGTTCGGCGTTAACAATCGGAAAGAGAATCATCCAGTCATTGACCTGAGCCTCCACATCATCCCTCGGCATCTTGCCTTTACGGGTGACTGCGCTGTAAAACTCAGACAAGGCCTGTAAAGTCAAGACACAGTCTCGCTGCGACATCTTCTCTATCAGTTCGATGGATTGCTGATGTCTTTTTCCGGCCTGCCGGTCAATGCTGTAGATGAGAATGTTGGTATCGAGGGTGTATTTCTCACCGCTCATGAAGCTCGTCCCGGTCAATAGAGTGACCACCCAGATCATATCCTTTTCTCATTCTGGAAAGACTCCGTGTAAGCGCCTTTTGTTGTTCTTCGCTTAATCCTCGACCGTGTTCGACCGCAGACAGGCGGGCAACAGGTTTTCCCCGTCTTGTAATAATGATCTCTTCACCTTGTTCTGCAATCTCGATATAACGGGAAAGGTGTTGATTCACCTCACGAATCGGAACTTGCCGTTGCATCTGAAATCCTTTGTTATCTACCCATACAGCAAATTGTAGTACGTACTACATCTTTGGCGCAATACAAGCTCCATAATATTATGGGAAAACAACTCCTCTGCTGCATCTATGCATCATCGATAGTCGATGCTGATTGATCTCCCTTATCGATGGTAGAGGCTTGGGCGTTCTGATTGGAATATGATCGCCCGAGTTTACGGATGGTTGATCTGATCGCTTACTCTACACCTGTGACAAAGCTGAAGTAATCGTAATGGCAAATAACAGCATTCCGCCAGCATCGAATCGTAACCAGTTGATTTAACTAATAACAACGCGGGTTCGATTCCCGCCGCCTCCACCAATTTATTATATTTATCATATGATTATGTGGCTTTTCTAATATTGTTTATTAGGTTTGCTTAAATTCTCAAAGTCATATGGAAATCAACTGGTTAGCCCTTTTCAAACGTACTATCTGGTACCAAATTGTGCCTCTTCGGGCGTAGATGGGGCAACACGATCAACCCCTTCATCCCTATCGCATTTTTGTTAAGAAGACGACGAATCAGCCGCCAACTGACGGCTTTTTGAAGATTTCGTTTCCCGCATATGGGATCGCCACCTGTACGCTGGAAAGGCGCACCATTCCTAATCGTCCTCACCATTTAAGCTCACCTCAAAACACTCGTCTTCTTGACATCCTTGATACGCGGTGTTTCTCATCTACCACGAAGCTTTCAAACTTAATTGGCGGTATAAATGCGTGCAAGATACCTTGCAGGACTACTATTTCTTCTCATTCTGACGCCGCTGCAGGCAGCCAATCCCTTGGTGGACGTCAACTGGTTGCTGGCCAATCTGAATAATTCGAACCTGAAAGTGCTGAATCTCCAGCCCGAGGTAACCTATCAAAGGTTCCATGTGCCCTGCGCCGTCAATAACGACTATTCCTGGTCAGGCTATTTAAAGGCGGTCATCGACCCGCAAAAGATGTGATTGCACCGCGCTGACGGCCTTCTGCTCCCGCTCCAGGTACCAGCGCAGCCACTTCGGCACCGAGAGCACCCACTGGCGCACTGAAACCGGCGGGAAGACATGATCGACCAAGTGCGCTGCCGTCTCCGCCATGCGCCGAGTGTTGCAGGATGGGCATACCCCTCGCCCTTTGCAGTAATAGGCAATGAGAAGATCATGGCCACATTCCGGGCAACGCGCCGTTACGAAACCATGGGCCAGAATGACACATTCGAGGTAGCGGCAGAACTCCCACTCGACATAGAATGGCACCGTACTGCCATCCCAGGTGGCCTTCAGCGCAAAAGCACAGATAGGTTTCGAAGTGCTCTTGTGCCACTCGATAAAGTACTGTCTTGGTGGGATGCCTTGGGCGGTATGAACACAGATTGGCGGCGCAGATATTTGGTTTACGGCGGTGAGCGATGAGCAAGCGGAGCATGAACCCCAGGGCCAGGGTCAATGTTGACACGTACCGTGACGACAGATTGTATCCGCGAGTCGCGCAAGCCGTCGAGGAGTTGCTCGCCAAAGGCAATGTCGTGGCGCCGGTCGATGTTCTGGTTCGCATGGAGCTCCTCAAGCCGAAGCGCCTTGAGGACTGGCGTCGAGGCCGGGTCCCTTACCTGGAGAAGGTCATCGACTGCAATCTCAACTGTCTGTCGAAGCTGCTGCGGATCCTACGTTTCTACTCCCACGACATGAAGCTCGTTCCTTCTGCCACGGCCTACATGCGCTGGGGCAAGGGGCCGAAGCAGCGCGTCTTATTCACCAAGACCGGAGACCCCCAGCTCGAGGAGGCCTACGCCAGGCACTTCGTGTGGCCGGGCAAGGGCCCGTTCCATTCCCCCGTAGCGAGCAACGAGAAACCCCGTGACACTGGTCCAGACCGGGAAGTACAAAACAGCCTGGCCAAGGAGTGACGGACTTGTGCAAAAGGACGAAAAAGACAGGCGGAAAGAGGCGAAAAACCAGCAAGGGGACAAGGCTACCGATCCGTCAAGCATCTCAATCGAAGCAAGACCTCGATAGAAAGCTCTCCGAGATCATCGGACCGCGTACTTGTCCGCCTCACCACATACGGAATGCCGGGCTCCTTTCACGGCACCTGCCTCTATGCCCTCAAGGACGGTGAGTGGGGTTGCTACACGATCAAGCCCAGTGCATCGGAGACCATCGCGACGGCCGAGACATGGCTCAACAAGCGTGGCTGGGAGGGCTGGGGCTGATGCCGGCAGGCGATGCGCAACGAGTCTGGTTTCCAGAGATGTTCGCGGAGTTGAAGACATCGTGGTCGAGAACGATGCCCTGGAAAGAGTTCACGGATTTCTGTGCACGCATGACAGAGAAGCGAAAACAGATCCGCCGGGAGCGGGGCATCCAGCCTCCCAAGACGCGGTGCCCCATGTGCGGCAAGGCCTCGCGGTCCGACATCTCCGGTGTCTCGATTCGGTCGGCCCTGTTCGCCTTGAAGAACAATGGCGTCATCACGGATGCCGAGTTTAAGGAGCTTGACAGGAGCTGGACTGAGCACAAGAAGAAGAACGGTCTCGACGCACACGGTCGAAAGGTCGCGCCCAAGTCAACCGAGAAACCCGTCACGGAGAACACATGCGGCGACGGACACGGGCACTGATATGCGCGAGTGGCGGCAACGATTCGGCTACGAGTACGAAGTTTTATTTCCCGGGATCCGCTGGCTCTTCACCACCGGCAAAGAAGTCGTTTTTGCCGCTGAGAAGGACGGCAAGCCCTACTTGATCGTCGATGAAGGTACCTACACGGATTTCAACGCACCCGACTTTAAAGACAAGATGCACGCTCCGGTATCGGTCATCGAGTTCCGTCACTCTGGTGAGCGGGTTCAATACCTCAACGACCACTTTGGGCATTGGCGCACGAGGCTCATAACGGAAAAGAATACGCCAGCCGTGTCGATGAGCTGGGAAAGCTGGTCACTCAACGGCGAGGCCTGCATCGAGAACCTCGTTCCCGCCGATTCCGGCGGCGCGAAGCTCACAGAATATTTATGGTGGACGATGCGCGAACTCGCCAGTAACTGCCGGCGCGTCTATGACGCCAGCGGAATGATCCCATTCGAGTTCCAGGGGCCCCGAACTCCCTCGGCCTTTCCCAAAGCTCTTGACCACTGGTTCGATCTCGCCCTGCTGGATCCAATATCCATCCGCGAAAGGGTCCGACGTCTTGGTGTAGATGCCGACACCGGCAAGTGGCCAGCCTACTGGGTTGAGCGAGAAGACATACTGCTCCTCGCCGAAGAAAGGCAGGTGACCATACCTGCGGCGCCCGGAAGGATCGCGGCTAGCGTCCGCAGAAAATGGGAAGCATGCCTGCACGTTGTCGGCAATGCCGCGGAAATCGGTATTCCCAACGCCGCCACCAAGGACAAGCATTCGTTCTTGGCCGGTGTCCTGGTTGCCGTCCACAAGCAACCACCGGGAAAGGCCCGCAAGCGACCGAGTCTCGATGACAGTCTGCATCGGCACGAGGAACTTGTGACTGCCCTCGGTCAAGTCTCCGAAGCCGAATTGAGACCTGTTACCTGGCATGCGCTTTGGCGTCTCCCGCCGGGCATGGTTGTCGCCGACCCGCCCAGATCGGATCCCTGGATGCACTACCCTGCGGTGTCTGTCGTGTCGTCGGTCGCGCCTCTCACCGATTCGCGACGCAACGGTGAGACATGTTCGTAAGACGGTCGGTTAGGCGCGCGATCTCGACTTCGTACTCCTGGCTGGACGCGAAACCGCTCTTGTTCCGGCGAGCGCGGTATAGCTCCGCGGAATGGCGCTGAACGAAATCGAAACTCTGCGGGTTGGGATTCCACCATTCCAAGGTGTCGTCGTCCCACTCGCCGTCCCGCAGCATTAGCACACGATCCTCGGGAAGCGCGCCGATCGTGGCGTCGGGATCGCGTCTGAGGATCATGGCGATGCGATTGTTCCCGTCGAGAACCACCCAGCAACCGCAGGCCATCTCTCCCAACTGGATTGCGTGGGTCATCTTCTGCTGGTCGAACTGGCCCTTGAGGCGGCGGATGATCGGCCCCGGATGACCGTATTGGAGTAGAGACAGCTTAAAACTCTCTGGGATCATGTATCCATAATATAGATGCTCAGCATCTTTCATACCTGTAGTCTGACCGATGTAGCGTGAAAATTGACAGTACCCCTTGGTATATGCGAACTACGTAAAGAATTTACCCCCCACACTCGCCTTCGGTTGGTTAGAGCAGAACAGAAAACCTTTCGAACCGACGCATGGAATCGAAACAGAACTAGACACTATTCAACAGATGGGGACTTAACCTATTTAATTAATGTAGCTACAATAATGCTTATGGAGATCGAGTTTGACCCCGAGAAGAACGCCCGCAACGTTCGCGACAGAGGTATAAGTTTCGATCAGGCGCAGGAATTCGATTGGGATAGTGCCTTGGTCTGGTCCGACACTCGTCAAGACTACGGAGAGGAACGGTTTATCGCCCTGGGTTTGATCGGGGAACGGCTGCACTCCCTGGTGTTCACCGTTCGTGGGAATGCGGTCCGGGTTATCAGTCTGAGAAAGGCAAATCGACGAGAGGAGCTAGGCTATGAGCAAGAAAACAAATCCTGAATTAATCGACGAAGAGAACCCGGAGTGGACCAAGAAGATGCTCAAGCAGGCCCGTCCGGCTTCTGAAGTTGTACCCAAGGTCGTCGAAGCGCATCGGCGTGGACGCCCTCTCAAATCGGACAAAAAAAGACAATTGACGTTACGTCTGTCACCTGAAGTAGTCGACTACTTCAAATCAAGCGGCCCCGGATGGCAGACGCGTATGGACGAGGCTCTGAAAGAGTATGTGGAATCACATCGATAGACTGCTGTTCTCATTTCTACAATAACCGAGCTGAATAAATAGATCTGTTGCCAATAAAAGACTTTAATTCGGTCAACATCCGGGCAACATAACCCAGTAACATATTGTTTTTATTGAAACGGCCTCGGGTTCGATTCCCGCCGCCTCCACCAAGCAACACTTTCAGAAGGCACCGGGAAGATATCCGTTGCCTTTTTTCATGCCTATCCACCTCTGTGCTTGAAAAGTCCATCTCCCTTTAATGTCTCGAAGTAACTTGCCTGTTATTTTCCACTCTTAAGCGCTGACCACCGGCAATCTGATTCCGAAGTCCTGTCCCGAGAGAACGAGTAAGACGGTAGCTTAAAGGGGTACGCATCAACGACGCTTTTTCCCACCGTGTTTACCCTCGAATAGGCAATGGCACCGCCCTGCAGTACATCCTTAGAGAATATTTTTTAGGTGCGACTGGCAAAATACCCCCCGACACTGTCTTTACTCTGCTTAAATAGTAAGGAATGGTTATAAGAAAACGGTAACCCTATTGCGGAGAGAATTTCTTTGAAAAGGTCACTATGTTTCAAAATCCGCACTTGAAAACTACTCCATTGGAGTATATTTTTGCCGTATGATCACAGTTGCTGAAACTGCACCGTCTAAACACAAAATTGGCACTTTACTATCTGATGAAGAATGCTCTGATCTAGTCGACTACCTGGCAGAACACCCCAGTGCAGGTGTGCTCATGCAAGGAACTGGTGGCAGCTTGGAGACATCGAAATGAACAAGGCATTCACTGAAATATCTGCAGGCCTTAAGGATGCGGCCGCTCACGCCAAGGGCGATAAATCCGGAGTGATCGAACACACGCCTGAGGCCCTGAACGTAAAGGCAATTCGCGAGAAAACGGGCATGAGCCAGCAACGATTTTGTGCAACCTTTGGTATCTCTTTAGGCACTTTACGCCATTGGGAACAAGGTCTCCGAAATCCCAGAGGAGCAGCAAGAGTTCTATTAAAAGTGGTGGACCAGAACCCAAAGGCTGTAATCGATGCTGTTACGGAGTGAGCGTATTAGAGCTGTCAACCCTGACGCAATTTCCGATTGCTAGACTCGCTATAGATGTGTCTTTTGCCGTTAGCGATTGAACTCGGTTAACCTACCGCGGCATCTTGCGTGACAATCTGCCAGGGTGGAGCCCTACCGACAACTAAAATACCTGCAACATAGCAATTTACAATATCGCGGGTTCGATTCCCGCCGTCTCCACTAACCAATTGTTTTATTTAGTATTTATCAAATATTTGGTCCCGCAGCCGACTCATTGGGTAACCTCCTAAGGAGTTGGCGAAGTGGCTCGATGCGTGTGGGATCGCTATGAGCTGCCACTGGTCGAACTGATCCAGGCCGAACTCGATCAGGAACCATCCGATCAACTCGACCTGTTCGACCCCAACGACGATCTACCCCACTTCTGACTCTGGTATCCCAGAAAATCCAACGACAAAAAAGCCCTGGCAGGCTCGCGCCCGCCAGGGCTTGGGTGTCGCTCGGCACAAAATCCCATCCGTGGATCTTCCTTGTACTGCCGGGTCTTCCGTGACTGCCTTCAATGGCGACGATTCAATATTGCCTTAATCCTTTGGGAAGTGCAATCCCATTAATCAACTCGCCACTTCCCACTCTCTTCAAACCTCCTGGAATATGCCACCGGAACAATCAATGCGAGGAATCGAATGATCATCTGCCAGACCATCCGGGAACGCCAAGAGAAGCCATCCCCTGTTTATAAGCAAAAACCGACTAATAAGTAACTATTTTGCGTATGACTGGGGTAATAATCAGAGCCTGCTCATTTAGTCAGGCTGCCACCCATTCGCGGATGACGGTGTGATCAGCCTGGCGTACTCGTCGATGGCCAATAATTGATCATTTGACGATATCACCGGCCTTCACCACATCATGGGGATCTTTGACGAAGCGGTTGTCGAGGGCGGATATATGCACCAGTCCGTCCTAGTGTGTTCACTGATCTTCTTGACCACGGAGTAGCTTTCAGGGTGCACCGCCGAGGCGTCCAGGGGGTTCTCGCCGTTGTGTATGCGAAGAAAACCGGCGGCCTGTTCGTAGGCCTTGTTGCCCAGACGCGGGACCGCTTTCAGGATTTTACGATTTCTATACCGGCCCTCACGATTACGGTATTCGACAATGTTCTCGGCAACCGTCTGGTTAATCCCGGCAACCCGGTGCAGCAGGGAGGCGGAAGCGGTATTGATATCCACTCCCACACCGTTAACGCAGTCTTCCACTACCGCATCCAGTTTCCTGGCAAATTGCAGTTGATTGACATCATGCTGGTACTGCCCTACCCCGATGGATTTCGGTTCGATCTTCACCAACTCGGCCAGCGGGTCCTGCAGACGGCGGCCGATGGATATGGCGCCGCGAATGGTCACGTCCAGATCCGGAAACTCCCCGGCCGCAGTCTCCGATGCGGAATATACGGATGCACCGGCTTCGCTGACCATTACCTTCTGCAATTTCAGTTCAGGGTGCCGTTTTATCAATTCGCTGCAGAGTTTGTCTGTCTCGCGGGATGCGGTGCCGTTGCCGATGGCCAGCAGCTCAACCTTGTACCTGGTGGCCAGTTTCGCCAGCACTGCGATAGACGCATCCCACTGATTACGCGGCGCATGGGGAAAGATGGCTGTGGAATCCACGAACTGTCCGGTATTGTCGATGACTGCAATCTTCACCCCGGTTCGCAAACCCGGATCGAGTCCGATAGCGGTCTTCTGACCAACCGGTGCAGCGAGCAGCAGGTCTTTCAGGTTCCGGGCAAAAACCACTATTGCATCGTCTTCGGCCCGGTCACGCAGCTGCGTGTCGTCCAGACCGCCGGTCACCTCTTTCCGGTAGCGTGAAATAAAGGGTACGGTAGCCCCCTCATCAAGAAGGGTAACGGCGGCTTCTACTTGTCCGACGGCAACCTTGAGCTCATCGGCAATACGTTGATGGATACTGATCATGGTTCCTGGATGTCTTACTCATTTGCGGGTTGTATTTTCGGAGGGCAGTATACTTGTTTCCTGAAGTAATGGATGGGACCAGGCACAAAAAGGCAGCCGGGCTAGATCCACCCGTTGAATGTGGCCTACTATTCTCCCCTGGAGGCAAATACTGCCAAACGCCGTACCGGACAGGATTACCGATGCGCATACTGACTCTGATTCTCGCCCTGCTCTGGCTGACCCAGCCCATCGCCAAACCCCTCACCCCGGATCAGGTTCCGGGCCCTCTGAAGCCCTGGACGGAATGGGTTCTGCAGAAACATCCGGAGCGCAACTGCCCGGTGAACTATCACCAGGAGGCCCGCAGTTGCGTCTGGCCGGGTGAACTGCTCCTGGAGGCTGACCAAAAGGGCGGACGCTTCAGCCAGCGCCTCACCGTCCACCGCGAGAGCCGGGTGGCCCTGCCGGGTGACCAGCGCCACTGGCCTATGGATGTGCGAATAAACGGCGAACCGGCGGTGATCACCGAACTGAATCAGGCGCCGGTGGTATTGCTGCAGCCGGGCGTGCATGAAGTGGAGGGAAGCTTCCAATGGTCGCGCCTTCCGGCAGCCATCCGGATCAATCCCCGGACCGGGATCATCCGGTATCGGCTGGACGGGGGGGAGATCCGCCATCCGGAATTACGCGATGGCCGGCTCTGGCTGCAGGCAGGGCAACAACAGGGAACCGCTCAAACGCCGGAGGATCGGTTGCACCTGGAAATCTATCGGTTGCTGGCGGACGGCCATCCCTTCCAGGTCACTACCCACATGAGCATCGAGGTCTCCGGCAGCCAGCGGGAACTGTTGCTGGGCCTGCCCCTGCTCGAGGGTTTTGTTCCGTTGAAGATCGAAAGCGCGCTGCCCGCCCGCCTGGAGCCCGACAACCGGCTGCGGGTGCAGGTCCGTCCCGGCCGCTGGGAGCTGCGGGTGGTTGCCCGCCACCCGGGGAACCTGACCAGCCTGGCGATGCCGGCCCAGAAACTCCCCTGGCCAAAGCAGGAGACATGGGTCTACCGCGCCGCCCACCAGGACCGCCTCACTGAGGTACAGGGGGTGACCCAGATCGACCCCCGCCAGGTGCGCCTGCCGGCGGACTGGTCCAACCTGCCCGCTTACCGCGTTTCCCCCGAGACGCGTTTCACCCTCGAGGTGGTGCGCCGCGGCGACCCTGAACCTGAGCCGGACCGTCTTACCCTGCAGCGTGACCTGTGGCTCGACTTCTCCGGTGAAGGCTACACGTTGCGTGACCGGATCGGCGGCCGCATGACCCGCGACTGGCGAATCTCCATGGACCCGGAGTTGTCTCTCGGCAGGGTCACGATAGATGGAAAACCCCAGTTCATCACCCGCCTCCCGGACGATGCCCGCGAGGGCGTGGAGGTACGTCGCGGACAGCTCAATCTCTCCGCCGAATCCCGTCGGGAGGGCGACATATACCAGCTGCCTGCAATCGGCTGGGGGCGCGATTTCCAGCAGGTGGGGGCCACCCTTCACCTGCCCCCCGGCTGGCGGCTGCTGACGGTGACCGGGGTGGACAACGTGCCTGAATCCTGGCTGCAGCGATGGACCCTGTACGACCTGTTCCTGGTGCTGATCGCCACCGTCGCCGTCGCCAAACTGTGGGGCTGGGCCTGGTCTCCTCTGGCCCTGGTGACCCTGGCATTGACCTGGCATGCACCCGATGCGCCGCAGATGATCTGGCTCTACCTGCTTGCCGCCATCGCCCTGCTGCGGGTGCT
>JAQYVO010000058.1 GCA_030145425.1 Chromatiales bacterium
CCCTGGCACCAGTACCGAAAAATCTTTGTGACCGAGTCACGGGCCCGGGAGGGTGTGGCATTTTGGGAAGAGAACAAGGACCTCCTCCAGAAGGCGGAACGGGAATTCGGCGTGCCACAGGAGATCATTGTCGCCATCATCGGCGTAGAAACCCGTTACGGGCGGCATGCCGGAACCTACCCGGTCATTGATGCACTGGCGACCCTGGCATTCGGCTATCCGAAACGTGCTGACTTCTTCCGCCGCGAGCTGGAAGAGTATCTCCTGCTGACCCGGGAAGAGAAACTCGATTTGACCGGCACCAAGGGGTCATACGCCGGGGCGATGGGCATGCCCCAGTTCATTCCCAGCAGTTACCGGGCCTATGCCGTGGATTTCGACGGGGATGGAAAAAGGGACCTGATCGGCAACAGGGCCGATGTCATTGGCAGTGTCGCCGCCTATTTCAAACGCCATGGCTGGAAACGGGGGGCGCCCATCACGACTCCCGCCCGGGGTGCCGGTGCCAAACATGAGCGCTTTGTGGAGGGAGGCATGAAGCCCTCCTTTCGGATCGACGAGCTGGCCAGGTCCGGCGTTACCCCCGGGAAGCCCCTGCCGGGCCGGAGTCTCAGCAGCCTGATCAAACTCGAGGGCGCGAAGGGTGACGAGTACTGGCTCGGCCTGAACAATTTCTACGTCATAACCCGATACAACCACAGCAATCTCTATGCGATGGCGGTCTACCAGCTGAGCCGGGAGATACTCGCCGAGCGATCTAACCGGAAAGGATGAGAATGAGGTACTGCGTACTGCTGGTTCTGTTGATCGCCCTGCTGGCGGGCTGCTCCACCCGGAAACCGGAAGACAAGACCTCCGACAGCGCGCCGAACAGGACCCTGGATCCTAACAGCATCCAGGATGCGGTACCCCGGGCCGAGCCCCGCAGCCGTTACGGCAACCCGGAAAGCTACGTGGTGTTCGGGAAACGCTACCGGGTGATGCACAGCGGTGAAAACCATGTGGAGCGGGGCATTGCCTCCTGGTACGGCACAAAGTTCCACGGCCGGCGCACCAGCAGCGGCGAACCCTATGACATGTACGCCATGACCGCCGCCCACAAGACGCTGCCGCTGCCGGCCTACGTCATGGTCACCAACCTGCGCAACGGCCGCAGCGCCGTTGTGAAGGTCAATGACCGGGGGCCGTTCCATGAAAACCGGATAATCGATCTCTCCTATGCGGCCGCCACCAAACTCGGGATTATCGGCAAGGGTACGGGGCTGGTCGAGATACAGACTATCGATCCGGGGCGCCCCTACGAGACGCCGATGGCAATCCAGACCGTTGCCGGCGCCGCACCGGAACTCTTTATCCAGGTAGGTGCATTCTCCAGCCGCATGAACGCGGACCGTCTGCGACGGCGTCTGCAATCTTCCCTGGAATACGATGTCAGGGTGCAACCGGGCGTTCGTGCGAACAGCGAAGTTTATCGGGTTCAGGTGGGGCCTGTGACGGATACTGAACAGGCCGATGCCCTCTCCCAACAGCTCGCACAGCAGGGAATGAACGACCAGCATATCGTTATCGAGTAAAACTTTTAACTGATCACCGGCGGGCCACAGAGGCTAAAATGCCGCAGTTTCCAGAAGCATCAGACGAGGACCAGTCCATCGTGCAAACAGCCTATTCCCGCCGGTCAACCCGGGCTTACCCTATTCCTGCGACGTTTCTGGCGCTCATGCTGTGCCTGATCTCCGGCAAGGTCACGGCAGTGGCCCCTGTTCCCTCATCCCCGGCGATTGCGGCCACGGGCCACATACTGATCGACTTCAACAGCGGAAGCATACTGTCGGAAAAAAATGCAGACGGACGTCTGGAACCGGCCAGTCTGACCAAGATCATGACCGCCTATGTGGTTCTGCGGGAACTCAAGGAGGGCAATATCACCCTGGTCGACGAGGTGCCCGTCAGCGAAAAGGCCTGGCGCACACCGGGTTCGCGCATGTTCATCGAGGTGGACACCAGGGTCTCGGTGGAACAGCTGTTAAAAGGGATGATCATTCAGTCGGGCAATGACGCCAGCGTCGCATTGGCTGAGCACATCGCCGGCAGCGAGGACACTTTCGCCAGACTGATGAACCAGCATGCCAAAAGGCTGGGCATGCATGCCACGAATTTTGTGAACAGCACAGGCCTGCCCCATCCGGACCACTACACGACCGCCAGGGACATCGCCCGGGTGTCTGAAGCCACCATCCGGGAGTTTCCGGAATACTACCCCTGGTATGCGGAAAAGATTTTCACCTACAACGGCATCAAACAGCACAACCGAAACAAACTGCTCTGGCGGGACGACAGCATCGACGGCGTCAAGACCGGCCACACCGAGGCGGCAGGCTACTGCCTGGTAACATCGGCACTGCGGGACGGCATGCGCCTGACATCCGTGGTGATGGGCACCACCAGTGAAAAAGAGCGCGCCAACCAAAGCCTTGCCCTGCTCAACTACGGTTTCCGGTTTTTCGAAACCCACCGTCTTTACGGGGCCGGCGATGTATTGCACAGGAGCCGGGTCTGGAAGGGGCACAAGGAACGATTGTCCATGGGGTTGTCCAAAGACCTGTACCTAACGATCCCGCGTGGACATTACCAGGATCTCAGTGCCGGCATGGACGTCAAACCCAGGATCATGGCGCCGATCGCAAAAGGCAGTGAAATGGGCAGGGTCACGGTGGTGCTGGAGGGGGAGACGGTGGCCGACGTCCCGCTGATCGCCCTTGAGTCCATCGATGAAGGCGGCATCATGCGATTTGTCACGGACAGCGTGCTGCTCTGGTTTGAGTGACGGTTAAAAACTGATCAACCGGGCTGAATAATGGAAGAACAGGAAACACTGCTCGAATTCCCCTGCGAGTTTTCCGTCAAGGCGATGGGGCTTGCCACTGATGATTTCGATGCCCTGATCGTGGAGATCTGCTCCCGGCACGTCGATGATCTCGGAGAGGGTGCCGTCCGCACACGGCCGAGCAGGGCCGGAAAATATCTGGCGGTGACAGTGACCTTCGCCGCCACCAGCAAACGCCAACTGGACGCCATTTATCAGGACCTGACGGATCACGAACAGGTCCTGATGAGTCTTTAGATTAGTGGCCGTCCAGAAACAACATCTTCCGTCATTCCGGCGAAGGCCGGAGCAGTGGTGCATGGATGCACCGTTAACGGACCTAAGGATGGAATCCAGTGACCCATTGAATTTTCTGGATCCCGGCCTTCGCCGGGATGACGTGGTTTCTGGAAAACACGCGTTTCTGGACGGACACTAGCTTAGTGCAGCAGACCTCACAAACCATCCAAATACGTGATCTTGGGCTTCGCGACTACGAGCCCGTCTGGCGGGATATGCAGTCATTCACCAACAGCCGTGACCCCGGGACCGCGGACGAGATCTGGTTTCTCGAACACCAGCCGGTCTTCACCCTGGGACAGGCGGGTCGTCCCGAACACCTGCTCAATCCCGGAGACATTCCGGTCATCAAGGTAGACCGGGGCGGTCAGGTAACCTACCACGGGCCCGGCCAACTGGTGGTTTATCTGCTCCTGGACCTGAGACGCCGTAAGATGGGAATCAGGCCCCTGGTGACCCTGATGGAACAGAGCATCGTCGATCTGCTCGGTGAATATCACATCAGCGCCAGTGCGCGGCCCGATGCACCCGGTGTGTATGTTGGGGGCAGGAAAGTGGCCTCCGTGGGCTTGCGGGTACGCCGGGGGTGCAGCTTCCACGGCTTAAGCCTGAACATCGACATGGACCTGGAACCCTTCGAACGCATCAACCCCTGCGGATATCCCGGCCTGGAGGTGACCCAGCTCAGGGATCTCGGGGGACCGGTGGACATGGAAACCGTTTCGGAAGGACTGCGCTGTCAAATGTCTGAACGCCTGGGCTACAATCCGAACATCCCAAGAACCCAGACAGGCCTTTAATGAACGATCCTCACGAGTACGATGCACCTTCACGCAAGACCCCCGAGAGCCACCAGCGGGGTAAAAGCAAGGTCGCCCGAATTCCGGTCAAGGTCGAACCTACCCGGGATATGCCCCATAAACCGGCCTGGATCCGGGCCAAGGTCCCCACGGGCCCGCGGGTCCGGGAGATCAAGAGGCTGCTGCGGGAAACCAATCTCAGCTCGGTCTGCGAGGAGGCGGCATGCCCGAATCTGGGGGAATGCTTCTCCCACGGCACCGCCACCTTCATGATCATGGGGGATGTCTGTACCCGGCGATGCCCCTTTTGCGACGTCGCCCACGGAAAACCCGAGCCCCTGGATGCGCAAGAGCCAACCCATCTGGCATCGGCCGTGGCGGCGATGAACCTGCGTTATGTGGTGATCACCTCGGTGGACCGGGACGATTTGAGAGACGGCGGCGCGGGACATTTTGCCGACTGCATCCGGGCACTGCGAATAGCCAATCCGCAGACCCAGATCGAGATCCTGGTGCCGGACTTCCGTGGCCGGATCGATATTGCCCTGCAGCAGTTCCAATCAACCCAGCCTGACGTCTTCAATCACAATCTGGAAACCGTGCCGCGCCTCTACCGCAAGGCGCGACCGGGAGCCGATTACCAGGGATCCCTGGATCTGCTCAAGCGTTTCGCCGATGTCCACCCGGACATAAGGACCAAATCCGGTCTCATGCTGGGCTTGGGGGAAACCCTGGAAGAGGTGGAAGCGGTGATGCAGGATCTGCGTGACCACGACTGCAGCATGCTCACGCTGGGTCAGTACCTCCAGCCGAGCCGCGATCACCTGCCGGTCGAGCGGTTCGTAACCCCAAAAGAGTTCGACCTGCTGCGCGAGCGTGGAGAGGCAATGGGCTTTTCCAATGTGGCCAGCGGCCCCATGGTCAGGTCCTCCTATCATGCCGACCTGCAGGCCGGGTAAATGATGGATCAGGAGGTTGTCCAGTTTCTGAAGTCGCTGATCCTGCCGCCGGGCGGCATCATCCTGTTGGGCCTCTTGGGCCTGATGTTCAGCCGACGCTTCCTGGGCAGGTTTCTGATCATCCTCTCCCTCGCCGCCCTCTACATGCTGAGCACACCCTTTGTGTCCGAGGTGTTGATGACGGGCCTCGAATCCTATCCGGCCCTCGACGACAAGGCCATTTCCGAGTCCGGCGCCGGCGGTATCGTGGTGCTCGGCGGTGGCCGATACAGTGACGCCCCCGAATACGGGGGAGACACGGTGAACGGGATCGCCCTGGTGCGGATCCGATACGCCGCCTGGCTATCCCGAAAAACCGGCCTGCCGGTGATCCCCAGCGGAGGGATCGTTTCGAAAAAAGACGAGATAGCCGAAGGGGTTATGGCTGCGGAGATCCTGGAGAAAGAGCTGGGCGTGAAAGTAGCCGGGATAGAACAACAGAGCCGGAACACCTGGGAAAACGCCTTCATGACCCGGGAACTCCTGGCCAAACTCGGCATCGACCGGGTGTTTCTGGTCACCCACGCCTGGCACATGCCCCGGGCGCTGGGAATGTTCGAAAAAGCTGGGGTGAATGCAGTACCGGCTCCGACGGGATTTGTTCACAAGGACCCTGAACGGGCTGGATTCGGATTCGCAGACCAGGCAACGTACGGAGACTGGCTGCCCAACGCCGGCGCCCTGCTCAAGAGCTATTTCGCGCTCCATGAATATCTGGGCCGGGTCTGGTATCAGTTTCGAAACTGGCTGGGGTAGAATTATTCGTCCTCTCTGCGGAATTCACCCTCGATCACCTTGGGGTTCGGCGTCTGGGCGTCGCCGGGCGGAGACGGGCTCTGCATGGTGCCGCTTCGACGCAGGAAAAACAGCACCATGGCACGTCTTACCGGGGGGATCAGACAGAGAAAACCGACGAAGTCGGTCAAAAAACCGGGCAGCAACAGGAAAAAACCGGCAACCAACAACAGCGCACCCTCCAGCATCTCCAACGCCGGCACTTCGTCTCTCTCCAGCGTGGCCCGCACCCGCATCAGGGTCGTTATGCCCTGAAAACGTACCAGCATGCCCCCGAGAACCGCAGTGAACACCGAGAGCGCAATCGTCGGGATTGCCCCAAATTCGGAGCCCACCTGGATAAGAAAATAGAGTTCGAACAGGGGAAGGCCGACGAACAGCAAGAGCAGTAACAGTGCGGGATTCATGGGCAAAATCTTACGCCCGGGACCGGTCCGGTACAAGCATCACAACCCCGGCGTATATTCCCAATAATTCAAACGTAACAGCGCAGCCCGGATGAAACGTCAATGGTCGAATAAATTCGACCCTACAAAAGAAGCGGGTAGATTAGCACTGTAGGGCCGAATTCATTCGGCCAACAGCGGGGCGCTTAGCCCGGAAGGAGTGTACCGGATGAGAATTCCAGGCCATTCCTGTATCGTTCGCCCATGAATGACGTACTGCTCGTACTCTCCACCTGTCCCGATAAAAACTGTGCCGAGCAGATTGCCCGCAGTCTGGTCGAGGAGGGACTGGCCGCCTGCGTTAACATTTCGCCGCAGATCACTTCTGTGTACACCTGGCGGGGCGAAACCGAGTCCGCCGAAGAAGTGCTGCTGTTGATCAAGACAAGTGCCGGACGTTACGCACAGCTGCAGCAGGCGGTGCGCTCGCTGCACCCCTATGAACTTCCTGAGATTATTGCGGTCCCTGTAACTCAGGGGCTTCCGGAATATCTCGACTGGGTTGAACAATGCACGAATACAGAAACCTAGGAGCCTGTCCGAGAATAGGGGCCGCAGTAGGCTCTCTATTCTCGGACAGGCTCCTAGGCCCATTCCGGCTGATCGGGTTATTGCTGCTGTGGCTTTTGGCCACAGCAGCCTGGGCACAGCAGGAAGAGGACTATCTGCTTCCCGAGGATGCGTTCCGCGTCTCGGCGGATTCCCTTGACGCGGAAGCGATTGTCGTACGCTGGGATATCGCCCCGGACTACTACCTCTATCGCACCAAGTTCAAATTCAGCACTGAGAACGATGACCTGGAACTGGGCACGCCGGACTACCCGGCGTCCAAACTGAAACACGATGAGTTTTTCGGCGATGTGCAGATATACCGGGACAAGGCCGAGTTCCGGATTCCGCTAAAACGCGCCCCCGGATCCTCCGACACACTGCAGCTGCGCACCGTCTCCCAGGGCTGCGCCGACGCAGGTCTTTGCTATCCGCCACACACACAGAACGTCTCCATCAACCTGCAGCCCATGGCGGCGGCCGCGAAGCCGGCTCCCCGTGCCGCACTGGCAGCGCTCACCGACCTCGGGCTGGCCCTTGGGATGGAAGATGAGCCGGAAATACTCCCGGCTGAAGAGGCCTACAAGCTGCTCGTCATCGTAGAACGCGGTGATCTGATAAGACTGCAGTGGGAGATCGCCGAAGGAACCTACCTTTACCAGGACAAGATGGAGGTGAAGCTGGTCGGGGGCGAAGGTGTTGCCCTCGGAGACTTCCCCCTGCCCGAGGCGGAGATCAAGCAGGACGCGATCAGGCCGGACGGCAGCATTGGCGACCTGCCTGTCTATCACGATGCAGTCGACCTGCCCATCCCCCTGATTCGTTCAGAAACGGGGGCAATGGAAATCCAACTTCTGGTTGCCTATCAGGGTTGCGCAGAGGCCGGGGTCTGCTACCCGCCGATAAAACAACAGGTCGCCCTGGCACTCCCCGCCATGGACCGCACGCAGGCTGCATCGGCGGCGCTGGTAGCGGCCCAAAATGCCGTCTCCGACACGCTTGCATCGACGACAGCACCGCCACCAGCAGAACAGGTAGCGGAACAGGACCGGATTGCCGCCGTGATGGCGGAGGGCAATATGGGGCTGATCCTGATGCAATTTTTTGTATTCGGATTGTTGCTGGCCTTCACTCCCTGCGTATTCCCCATGATCCCGATCCTTTCGGGGATCATTGCCGGACAGGGGAAAGATATCACCACGCGGCAGGCCTTTGTCCTTTCCCTGATCTATGTCCTGGCAATGTCACTGACCTACACGGTCGCCGGGGTGCTCGCCGGCCTGTTTGGGCAGAATCTCCAGGCAGCTTTTCAGAACCCCTGGATCCTGGTTACTTTCGCCCTGATTTTCGTGCTGCTGGCAATGTCCATGTTCGGATTCTACGAGCTG
>JAQYVO010000081.1 GCA_030145425.1 Chromatiales bacterium
CGTGGGATCCACCGTGTTGATGATCGGCTACCGTGACCGCGATCTGGTCGGGCGTTTTCAGCCGACCAAGCATTGCCGCCTATCGCCACCCGGCATGAGAAACTCGCGGCCGCCTACGTCGACGTCGTCAGGCTGGCCCAAAATCTGGCTTTGGCCGTGTGTTAATGAGCCCCCGTCCTAGTCACCTGAATCTAAAGTTCGGCACATAATGTCTGCTGTGTCTTTTGGCAGAATCTTTTGACTGATGCGAGGATTTCGTCGGCGGATTTGGTCCATCGATAGGGTTTTGGGTTGACGTTGTGACGCTCAATGAAGGCCTGGATGTCGGCTTCCAGTTCTGTTGTCGAGCGGTGGACGCCGCGCTTCAACTGCTTGCGCGTCAGCTCGGCAAACCATCGCTCCACCTGATTGATCCATGACGATGATGTCGGGGTGAAATGCACATGCCAGTGTGGCCGGCGCGCCAGCCAAGCCTTTATCTTCGGGGTTTTGTGGGTCGCATAGTTATCCATCACCAGATGCACCTCCGGCCCTTGCGGCATGCGGCTGTCGATCTGTTTGAGAAAGTCGAGGAACTCCCGCGCACGGTGGCGTTTGTAGCACTTGCCGATGACGAAGCCGGAGGCGATGTCGAGTGCCGCAAACAGGGACGTGGTTCCATGGCGGATGTAGTTGTGCGTCCGCCGCTCGGCTATACCCGGCATCATCGGCAGAACCGGCTGTTCCCGGTCGAGGGCCTGGATCTGGCTCTTTTCGTCAACACACAGAACGATCGCATGATCGGGCGGCGACAGATATAGCCCGACAATATCCTGAACCTTGTCGACAAACAGCGGATCGCTGGACAATTTGAAAGTCTCGCTGCGATGGGGCTGCAAACCGAACGCATTCCAGATGCGCCGGATCGTCGTGTGCGACAACCCCGTCTCGGCGGCCATTGAGCGGATCGACCAGTGAGTGGCGTCTTTCGGTGTCGAATGCAGGGTGCGCTCGATAACAGCGGCGACCTCATCGTCCGCGATCGTGCGGGGGCGGCCCGACCGGGCTTCGTCCGTCAGGCCCTCAATGCGGTCCTTGACGAACCTCCGGCGCCACTTGCCGACCGTGTGCTCGTGGACATCCAGACGGGCAGCAACTTCCTTGCTGGTCAGCCCCTGGGCACAGGCCAGTATGATCCGGCAACGATCCGAAAGCGAACGAGGGACCTTCAGCCGACGTACCTGACTTTCAAGAAATCGCCGCTCCTCCGTGCTCAACACAACAGCATCAGCCGCCCTGCCACGCCTCATCATGATCTCCTTTGTCAAACAAACGGAAATCAATGATACGTATTATCGTTCCAGGTGACTAGCGCCCGTTGTCTGTTACTCGGCATAAAGCCCCGGTTTTCGCCGTTTTCGGCGGATTATTCCCCTATCCGTTGGTCGGGAGACGCTGATTTCGCGGCCGTTTGGCGCGAATTCGGCATTCGTCTCTACGGGCGCTTTTCGGCGACCACTTGATTCGGCAAATGATGGTGGCTTGGGGAAGGGATCTACTCGGAGAATCCGAGCAGCGAGCGTTGATCCTGCCATGAATGCGGCAGCGATGGTGCCTGTCTCAATCGCCTGATGGTCAGGTCCACTGGCTGGGTGCCTTCCAGAATCGCCTCGATGATGTCCGGGGGCAGGAAGGCGAGCGGCAGGAAGCGACTGATCTCGGCGCGATGGACATTCTCTCGTTCCGCAAGCTCTCCAATCGAGGCGACGCCGCCCTTGGTCAGTCGGTCCAGCCAGCGATG
>JAQYVO010000089.1 GCA_030145425.1 Chromatiales bacterium
CGGCCTGTGGGCACCCATTAGTTTTTTTGACAAGCTGGGAAGGATTGAGGGTCTTGAACATCTTGATAATGCCAGGAAACAGGGCAAGGGAGTCCTGCTGCTAAGCGGACATTTCTGCTCAGTGGATTTTGCCGGCAGGATACTCCTGAAACACTATCCCGTCTGTTTTATGTACCAGGAACTCCGTAACAAGCTGTCTGACAGAGTTGTAAAGAAAGCGCGTGAGAAACAGATCAAGATATTGATCCACCGCCATGACCTTCGTGGCTTTATAAGAGCACTCAAGTCCGGGGAGACTGTCTGGTATGCACCAGACCAGAGCCTGGCACGCAAAGACAGTGTCTTTGCTCCGTTTTTTGGTATCCAGGCGAATACGCTGACAGTTACCACCAAGCTGGCAAAGATTACCGGCGCGGCGATATTGCCCTTCGAGATCAAGCGGCTGCCGGATGCCAGGGGTTACGCCTTGACGATTCAACCGCCACTTGAGAACTTCCCGGGTGAAAGTGAAACGGCGGATGCCACCAGGTTTAACGCCTTGCTTGAGGTACAGGTGCGCGAGAACCCCGAACAATACCTGTGGACACACCGGCGCTTCAAGCATCGACCTGAGGGTGAACCCAAACTGTATCCGCAAAAACCGCGGCGCGTCAGAAGAATGGAACGCCAGAGAAAAAATGCGCGGCACAGAATTTAGACATAAAATAACGGGTCGCGGGATGATTTCGAGCTTGGAATGCTCTTGTATTCTCCGTTGCTCGCTCTGACGTAATTGAATGACCGCTTGCCCAAACCGGAAGTTCAGCGGTTATTCGCCTGGAATTGTCTATAATTCACTTATGCCAGTCATCAGCCAGGCATGGGAGGGTTTGGTTATGAAATTCATGGGCTATACATCCATTCTCAGCCTTGCTCTGGTAGTGAGTGGCGTCTGGGCGGCCACCACTTCACTTAATCATTACAAGACGCTCACCTTGCTTGAGGGTGACTGGATGTTATCACCGGCAGATGAACAAGAGGGTGGTGCAACAAAAAAAGGACCAGCAGCAAAACTTGTCGGCACTGAAAATACAGCCATCAGCTTCAAGGTGATCGGTAAGGGCAGTACGATACAGGAGAACCTCTTGCCTGGTTCAGGCAAGGAGATGGCGACTATGTATCATTGCAATGATTTCAAGGATTGCTCGGAAGTCCAGGCGACACACTATTGTGCCAAGCAGAATCAACCAGAGTTGATGTTGGATGCTGCAAATACGACCGGCAATGTGATTGTCATGGCTTGTGATATGAACACCTCACTATGCAATTCTGTTGAGGGACATGTACACATGATCAAGCATGAGTTGTCGCAAGACCGCAATCATCTCAGGACGACATATACTATCTATAAAGGCGGCAAGTTTGAGAAAGACTCAATCTATCATTTCAATCGGAAAAAATAGCTGAGTCGCATCAATAGTGGTTCTTTCGGAGGCCCATTATTTGGCGGGCGTGCCCAATAATAAAATAATAATTACAGTAGGTTATAAAGCATAGTTAAAGCTGTGAACCAGGTACTCCATGCGTATTATCAATTATTGCAGGGCAACTAGTAATCTGGCTGCAACGGATTATTTATCGTGTGAGCCCCGACAGATCAAACGTCCTGAATTCATGTAAGATAGATACGCCTGACGAGGGGCAGTCTGCTTCTTGGTTTGACGGCATTTGACGACCGGAGCATCCACATCGAATCGTTCACCCATTTGCATAATACTGTCAGTCAAACCGGGGAGCCTGTAGAGAATCCACGCGCGACTGGCTCACGACCAGAGTGGGAGGCCCTGAAGTCCATCGTTCTCATCGGCAACCACCTCCCCCGGCAGTGTGGTATCGCCACGTTTACCACCCACCTGCTTGAATCTATCGCGTTGAACGCACCGGACAAGGACTGTTGGGCGATCGCGATGAACGACCGGCCCGAGGGCTATCCCTATCCTCCACAGGTGCGCTTTGAGATCAACCAGAACCAACTGAATGAATACAGCCTGGCGGCCGACTTATGCAACCTTAACCAGGTGGATGTGATCTGTCTCCAGCATGAGTACGGTATTTTCGGAGGCAAACGGGGCAGCTTCATCATCGACCTGTTGCGTGATCTCAAGATACCGGTCGTGACAACTCTGCATACGATCCTGAAGGATCCGAACCTTCAGGACCGGCATATCATGATGCAACTTGCCGAGTTCTCCGACCGGTTGGTGGTGATGAGTGAACGCTCAGTCGAATTTCTGCGCGATATCTACCATGTGCCGGAGGAGAAGATCGTCCTCATCCACCACGGCATTCCTGATGTGCCGTTTGTCGAATCCGATGCCTACAAGGACAGGTTCGGTGTGCCCGGAAAGAAGATCATCCTGACCTTTGGGCTGCTGTCGCCGGGCAAGGGTATTGATGTGGTCATCGATGCCCTGCCGGAGATCGTGAAGGCCCACCCGGAGGCCATCTATATGGTGGTAGGTGCCACCCATCCGCACCTCAAGGCGGAACAGGGGGAGGATTACAGAAACAGCCTTTACCTGCGCGCAAAAGAACTCGGCGTTTCGGAGCACATCGTTTTTCATGATCGTTTCGTTGCCGATGAAGACCTGCTGGAGTTTATCGGTGCGGCAGATATTTATGTCACTCCCTACCAGAACGAGACGCAGATTATTTCCGGGACACTCGCCTATGCGCTTGGCATGGGCAAGGCGGTGGTATCCACACCTTACTGGCACGCCCAGGAGTTGCTCGCAGACGGGCGCGGCCGGCTGGTTCCATTCCGGGACCCGGTCGCCCTGGCGCGCGAAGTCATCGACCTGCTGGATCATCCCGATGAGTGCCACGCCATCCAGAAGAGGGCCTACGACTACGGCCGCAAAATGATCTGGAGCAATGTAGGCCGCCGCTATCTCGACACCTTCGCAGAAGCTAAACGCCAGCGATTACGGAAGAACGTTCCCGAGCGCCAGTTGGAGACCCTCGGACTGCGCCAGCAACAGCTACCGGAGATCAAGCTGGACTATTTGCGCCGCATGACCGATGACACCGGGATGTTTCAGCATGCCAAGTACACGGTTGCAGACCGGACGCATGGCTATTGTGTGGACGATAATGCCCGCGCCTTGATCGTCGCCGTCACGCTTCAGGACCTTCAGCCCCTGGAGTCAGAACTGGGTGGTTTTGCCGCCATTTATCTGAGTTTTCTGGGTCATGCCTTCAATGATCAGACCAACCGCTTCCGCAACTTTATGTCCTATGACCGGCGCTGGCTCGAGGAAACAGGCTCGGAGGATTCCCATGGTCGTGCCGTGTGGGGACTGGGCGTTGCGGTGGCGTTGGGCCGGGACAGGGGGCAGGTGGGTTTTGCGGTTGACCTGTTCCATCGTGCGCTGGATGCCGTCGAATATTTCACCCACCCGCGGGCGATCGCCTTCGCCATCATTGGCATTCATGCCTACCTGTCCCACTACAGCGGAGACAGCCGCGGGCGCAGGATGCGCAAGATACTTTCGGACCGGCTCATGCAGCAGTTCAGGGATTTCGCCAGCGAAGACTGGCCCTGGTGTGAAGATACACTGACCTACGACAACGCCCGGCTGCCACAGGCCTTGCTGCTGTCCGGGCAGTGGCTACCCGACCGCGAGATGTTGCAGATGGGTCTGCGTGCGCTCGACTGGTTGAAAAAGGTTCAGACCGATGAGAAGGACCATCATTTTGTTGCCATAGGGAATAACGGCTGGTTTCCCAGGGGCGGCAGCAAGGCGCGATTCGATCAACAACCGATCGAGGCAGCCGCGATGGTGGACGCCTGCATCGAGGCATTCAACTGCACGCGGGACGAGGAATGGAGTGCTTTTGCTTACCGCTGCCTCAACTGGTACCAGGGGGAGAACGATCTGGGGGTTCCGCTCTGTGATTACGCAACCGGGGGTTGCCGGGACGGACTGGAAGCGCAGGGTGCGAATGAAAACCAGGGTGCAGAGTCCACTCTTTGCTGGCTCACGGCGTTGCTTGCCATCTATAACCACCGGGGCTGGAACCGGGTGGCCCCGGGGGAAGAGCCTGCCCGGCTTGATGTTCAGAAAGTGTCGCAGGAATAGCGACGACTACGATTGCCTAAGTCCGACAGGCTCCTAGCGTGCTGTTATCGGCACAGGATCGCTGGAGTTTTGTGTCAGTCTGTCCATCAGCTCCGGTACCTGCAGCGTTGCGATGCCGCAGCGTTGATCGCCCGAGGCATAGGGGATGATCAATTCGTCCTGGTGGATGATGGCGCCGCAACTATAAATCACGTTCGGGACGTACCCCTCCCGCTCATGTGCATTCGGCACCATGATTGGCTCTTCAATCCGGCTGATAATTCGGGTCGGATCTTCGAGATCCAGCAACTCGATGCCGAGACTGTAGGTCCGCAGCGGGCCAACCCCGTGGGTCACTACCAGCCAACCCTGCGGCGTCTCGATGGGTGAGCCGCTGTTCCCCATCTGCATAAATTCATAAGGGAACTCAGGCTCCTGCAGAATTTGGGCCTGCTGCCAGAAGTGCAGGTTGTCCGAGAACATGATCCTGTTGTTCTCGCCATCCTGGCGCGACAGCATCACGTACTGTCCCCTGATCTTTCTCGGGAACAGGGCCATCCCCTTGCCCTGTACCTGGATTCCGTTCAGCGTAATGACCTTGAACGAGAGGAAATCACAGGTCTGAAGGAGTTGCGGCAGGATCGTCTCTCCGTTGTACGCGGTATAGGTGGCGTAGTAGGTCACTGTGCCATCGTCGTCGACGAAACGCACAAAACGGGCATCCTCGATTCCCTTGCGCTCGGACTCCGACACGGGAAAGATCACCCGCTCGGAAATCGGGTGATCCTTGCGAAACAAAATCTCGTAATTGGATTGCGCCAGCCACATCGCCATGTCAATGGCATCCGTCTTTTCCTGTGGCAGGAACTGGCCCTTGTTCTGGAGTTCGGCGATCTTTCCCTGCAGATCGTTGAAGCTGAAGTTGTCTGGCAGATTGTTGAGTAGCTGGTGCGTTACCGCATTACTTGCCCCCATTTCCTGGAGTTTCAGCCGGAACAGGAGCCGGTCGTAGTTTGGATTGGGATGGATTTCCGGCATTTCGACGTAGTCGCTCAGGGCATCGAAGAAGATATCGTTGTTGCCATCGATAATCCCGCTGCGAAACTCGATGGAGGAGATGTGGCCTTCACCGGTGGCACGGAAGCTCATAACGAACCGGCAGGAACCCTCTGGGTCCCCCTCCTGGTTCGCAACCTTAACGATGGAGGGATTGAACAATGCCGCCGCCTCTACCGAGTATTCCGCGGTAAAGTACGCGCCGATCAGCAGCCGCCGTTGCTTCGACAGCTGGTCGACATCCGGCACAAGGCCAGCCACCTGTTCAAAATTTCGCTGCAGGCTTTCCCTGAAGTAGCGGTGGCGGTGGGAGAAATCCTGCAACAGGTTTTCCAGCAGCCTGTCCGTCTCGTTCTCGTCCAGGCTCAACACCCGCTTGATAACGTTTCTGATACGTTCTTCACCGGACGGCAGATATGTCCGGGTAATGACGCGGCCGATCTTCGCCTTCATCACAATCGACTTGCGCCGTGCAAGTGGAGTGGGGGGGCAAGGTCTGATTTCCTTCTTCATCGCATCCACGGGTACAGGCCCTCTGTGCCTGGTGCGGGCCGCATTGCAATCCGCACTGTAAATGTTGAATTATCTACAGGGTAAACTATTTTTTCCTGAAAGGCACTGTGTCATCCCCGACGGAGTACTGGCAACCCCTCCGGCTAACCATGTTACTGTGGTGTATAGTTTGTTTCCGGTCATAACCATACGCCCTGGCACGTGGATTGTGCGCAGGTTTTCACGCAGGCACCTTTATGAAAATTGCGATGTTAAGCCCGCTGTCCTGGCGCACACCTCCGCGTCACTACGGGCCATGGGAAAATGTGGTCAGCCTGCTGACCGAACAGTTGGTGGCGATGGGTGTGGACGTGACGCTGTTTGCGACCGGGGATTCTGTTACCCGGGGTAAACTCGCCTGGGTCTGCGAACGGCCTTATTCAGAAGACTCTTCGATCGATCCAAAGGTATGGGAGTGCCTGCATATCGCAGAGGTCTTCAGGCGGGCGGATGAGTTCGATCTCATTCACAACCAGTTCGATTTTCTGCCGCTCAGTTACAGCGGCTTTACTGAAACGCCTGTTGTTACGACGATACACGGGTTTTCTTCGCAGGCGATTTTGCCGGTCTATAAAAAGTACAATGAGCGCACCCACTACGTGGCGATCAGTGAGGCCGACAAGAGCCCTGAACTCGATTACATCGCAACCATTCATCACGGCATTGACCTCGCAGAATTTCCCTACCGTGAAGATGCGGGGGGCTACCTGTTGTTCTTCGGGCGTATCCACCCCCACAAGGGTGTCGTTGATGCCATCGAGGTGGCACGCAGGACCGGTATGCGGCTGGTGATCGCCGGGATCGTGCAGGACGAGGTCTACTTCAAGGAACAGGTCGAGCCGCACATCGATGGATCCGCAGTGGAATACATCGGCTCCGTCGGGCCGGAAAAAAGACAGGAGGTGCTGGGCGGTGCGCGGGCCTTGTTGCACCTGATTCACTTCGACGAACCGTTCGGGCTGAGCGTGGTCGAGTCCATGGCCTGTGGCACACCGGTGATCGCCTTTGGGCGGGGATCGATGCCGGAAATCATTCGCGATGGTCGCACGGGGTTCATCGTGGCCGATACGGACGCTGCTGTGCAGGCGGTGGACCGGATTGACTCACTCGACCGGCGCGCCTGCCGGGATGAGGTGGAGGAACGCTTTACCAGCCAGCACATGGCGCGTCGATACCTAGATGTCTACCGGAATATTCTCGACGAACGGGAGAACTACCGACCGTGGGGACACTACGAAAACCTGCTGGAACGGGACGACCACAAGGTCAAGGAACTCATCGTCAAACCGGGCGAGCGGCTGAGTCTGCAAAAGCACCAGCGCCGTGCAGAGCACTGGACCGTGGTCAGTGGGGAGGCGCTGGTCACCGTGGGGGATCGGGAGATTCCGCTCAAGCCAGGGCAGTCCGTGGATATCCCCAGGGGTGCCGTACACCGAATCATGAACCCCGGTGACATCCCGCTGGTTATCGTTGAGGTGCAGAGGGGGGATTATTTCGGCGAAGATGACATTATCCGGCTGGAGGATGACTATGACCGCAGCTAAACCACCGCCAATCATCGAACGCTGTCCGGCCAACCCGATCCTCACCCGGGACGACATCCCCTATCCGGTGGAGACCGTGCACAACGCCGGCATGACACGCTATGACGGTCGCACCATCATGCTGTTTCGGTCCCACCTGCGCAGCGGCCGGTCGATCATCGGCATCGCCGAGAGTGAGGACGGTTTTAAATTCACTGTCGGCCCGGAGCCGTTCCTGGTGCCGTCGACAGAAGGCGAGTTCGGGGAGTACGAGGCCTTCGGAGTGGAGGACCCCCGAATCTCGTGTATAGACGGCGAATACCTGATTACCTACAGCGCCTATTCGCGCCACGGTGTGCGTATCGGGCTGGCGAAGACCCGTGATTTCCGCTCCATCGAGCGCGTGGCGTTGATCACCCAGGCGGATATGCGCAATGTCGTCATCTTCCCGGAGCGGTTCAATGGCCGCTACGCTCGCCTGGACCGTCCCCATTCGGAGATCAGCCCCTGGTCCGTGTGGCTGTCATGGTCGCCGGACCTGGTGCACTGGGGCGATTCCGAGGTGGTGATGAAACCGGTGCCATATCACTGGGACGAGTCGAAGATCGGTCCCGGTGCGACCCCGATCCGCACTGAGCGCGGT
>JAQYVO010000122.1 GCA_030145425.1 Chromatiales bacterium
GTGCGGGCCATCATGGGGATGACCCCGGCAACAGCGGGAAGCATCCTGTTCGAAGGTGCAGAGATTCAGAACCTGCCCAGCCACGCAATCGCCCGGCTCGGTTTCGGACTGGTTCCCGAGGGCCGTCAGATTTTCCCCAACCTTACGCTTAGGGAGAATTTGTTGGCCACTGCGGCCAATCACTCGGGCTCTGACGACCCCTATACGCTGGATCGGGTCCTGACCATATTTCCCAGGCTCGAAGACCGTATGGACAACCTGGGAAACCAGCTTTCCGGCGGCGAGCAACAGATGCTCGCAATCGCACGGGCCCTCATGACGAATCCAAAGGTACTGATTCTCGACGAGGCCACCGAAGGCCTGGCACCCCTGATAAGAGAAGAGATCTGGCACGGCCTGAAACTGCTCAAGTCCAGGGGTGAGTCCATATTGATCATCGACAAGAATCTGGATGCCCTCATGAAGATTGCCGACCACCACAACATTATGGAAAAGGGCAGGGTGGTCTGGTCCGGTACCAGTGAGGAACTGGCGGACGACGCGCATCTCAAAAGCCGATACCTTGGCGTCTGACCCGAACGGCACTGACTTAAGGCACAAGCCACCGTCATCCCGGCGCAGGCCGGGATCCAGGAAAGCGACCACCATTGGCAGTACTGGATCCCGGCCTGCGCCGGGATGACGATCAAGGTGTTTGAAAAGGACTATTTGGCTTAAGTCAGTGCCATTCGCGTCTGACCCGACTCCCAACTGTTAAAATATGTAGCCTGCGTTGACGACTGCATGGACGCAGGAGGTAGAGCAACGCAGGCGACCCACAGGGATGTGGGAAGGTAGAGTAATGCAGGAGCAATTACCGGAGCGGTTGCCGAGCATCGCGAAACGCGGGAACGGCCTAAATACGCTGTCCCCGGAATACCCCATACAAAGAGGGCTATGAGGTCCTCATACATGAGGATCGCCTGCCGGCTGGCGTGGAGTGTTGATCCAGAAGTGCTAGTATGAAACCAGCAAAGTGAAACTTCATGACCGGCAAACGGAGGTAAACAATGACCACATCCCACCCGATCACCTCATCAAAAGAAATCCTTGGGGGTACGCCGGTTTTTACCGGCACCCGGGTTCCGGTCAGGGTGTTGATCGACTACCTGGAGCAAGGAGAGCCATTGGATACCTTCCTGGATGATTTTCCAACCGTCTCAAGAGAACATGCCATTCAGGTACTTGAACTCGCAAAGGAAAAGCTCCTGCATGAAGTTGCTGCTTGATGAATGTCTGCCCCGGCGCCTGAAACAGAGTCTCAGCGAGTTAATACCCAAAGACACAAAATGCGCCTCAATAATCCCCCGGCTTATCGCACGGCTACCGAACTTGAAATCATCTCAGATCTTCTCGACATGCAGAACGCAAGGATCCTGGAGCTCGGCTGCGGCAACGCACAAACAACCCGTCAGCTAGCAGACAAGCTCGCACCGGCTCACATCACCGCCACCGAGGTAGACCGCATCCAGTTCGAGAAAAACCTCAAAGTAAAAGACCAGCTAAAAATCAGCTTCCGTTTCGGAGGCGCCGAGTCGATCGATGATCCCGATGGTACCTACGACTTGGTGTTCATGTTCAAATCCCTGCACCACGTCCCCGGTGATCTTCTGGGCCAGTCGCTGGGCGAAATCCATCGGGTATTGAAACCGGGCGGTGCCGCCTATTTTTCAGAGCCGGTGTATTGGGGCGAGTTCAACGAAGTGATGCGCCTGATTCACGATGAGAAGCGGGTGCGCGAAATGGCCTTCAGTTCGCTGAAGGAGGCGGTTGATTCAGGACTGTTTGAACTGGAAAAAGAGATCTTTTTCCAGGTGCCGGGTACCTACGAGGATTGGGAGGTTTTCGAGGATCGGTTTATCAAGATAACCCACACGAAACTCGATATCGATGCGACCAGATATGAGCAGATCAAACAGGCCTTTTTGAAACACATGACGCCAACCGGTGTTCACTTCCTGAAACCCCACCGGGTGAATTTGTTAAGAAAAACTCGCTAATCGAAATCCGGTCACAGCCTGTATTTGATTGTGGGAGATGGCACTTTAGCTGATAAACCTTGGTCTGTCCCTTGTTGTTCTTTGGTCAAATAAATCTGTCCCTTTTGGCCGTAGGCCCATAAATCTGTTGGAATGGTGTATTGGTGCTATTATGTCAATATGAAAGCCACAAGGAATGCTCCCGATGAGCCGCCTGACCATCACACTCGATGACAATCTGCACCGTGCCTTGAAGGAGACCGCCGCCCGGCAGGGCCGCTCTATCGCCTCTATAATCGAAGAAAGCATCCGTCTGCGTGGCATACGCGA
>JAQYVO010000149.1 GCA_030145425.1 Chromatiales bacterium
ACCAGCCGCGGGGGCAAGACGTCCCACGCTGCTGTGGTGGCACGCGGCATGGGAAAACCCTGTGTCGCCGGGGCAGAGGGTATTCAGGTGGACGTCATGCGCCGGGAGGCCTATGTCGGCAGTACCATCATCAAGGAAGGTGACGTGATCACCATCGATGGCAGCAGCGGCAACGTTTACCTGGGTGAGATTGCCACGGTGGAGCCGGAGTTCAGTTCAGAGCTCAATACCCTATTGAGCTGGGCGGACGAGGTGGCCCACCTCAAGGTGCTCGCGAATGCCGATACCGGGCCTGATGCCGCCCGTGCCATAAAGTATGGTGCCAAGGGCATCGGGCTGTGCCGAACTGAACGCATGTTCAACGACGTGGACAGGCTGCCCGTGGTCATCGAGATGATCGTGGCGGATTCTGCCCCCCAGAGACAGGCCGCGCTGGACAAACTATTGCCTATGCAGCGGGCGGATTTCAAAACACTGTTCGAGATCATGTCGCCCTGGCCCGTGATCATCCGTCTCCTGGACCCGCCCATTCACGAATTTCTGCCTGGAGAACAGCAACTGCAGAATGAACTCGAAAAACTGCACCATTTGCGCAACACCGCCCAGGGGATGGAAGTGCTCGCCAATACCGTTACCCTGCTGCACCAACCCGGCAAGGAAACCAGGCGCGAGGCGGACACCATAAGACACCTCGTGGATGCCCATTTGGTGGAAGAGGCAATCGCCAAAAAGGAGACCATGCTGCGCAAGGTGCGGGCGCTTTACGAGATCAATCCCATGCTGGGACATCGGGGCGTGCGCCTGGGTATCACCTTTCCTGAAATCTACAGCATGCAGATCCGGGCCGTGCTGGAGGCGACGGCCGAGTGCACTGTCAAGGGCCTGGATGTCCATCCCCACATCATGGTGCCCCAGGTTTGCACGGCCATGGAGCTCAAGCGGGTCAAAAAGATGGTTGATAAGATCCGCGACGAGATCGAGGCGGATTGCGGTCACAAGCTCAATTTCAAGTTTGGTACCATGATTGAGGTGGTGCGTGCCTGTATGCGTGCGGACACGCTGGTGGAGGAGGCCGAATTTTTCTCGTTCGGCACCAACGACCTTACTCAGGCCACCTTTTCTTTCTCCCGGGAGGATGCCGAAAACAAGTTTCTTCCCATGTACAACGAGTACGGCATCCTGCAGGACAATCCATTCGAGGTGCTCGACGCCAGTGGCGTGGGCAAATTGATGGAGCTGGCCGTGCAGTGGGGTCGTTCGAAGCGCCCGGACCTGAGTGTGGGCATTTGCGGCGAGCATGGCGGCCACCCCGGTTCCATCCTCTTCTGCCATAAGGCAGGGCTAGATTACGTCTCCTGTTCCGCACCGCGGGTCCCGGTGGCCCGGTTGGCGGCCGCGCACGCCAAGCTGCTTTCCTGATATTTCGTCGCGGATGATCATAGAGGCCGGGGCAGTTCTGCTCCGGCCTTTGTGCTGTCGCGGCTGGCGATCTCCATCCGATCTGTTATTCTGCCCCGAAATCAAACCGATGCTGAATCGGTCCTTTACCCAAACATTTAACAAATAAGGTTTCGTTTATGGATCTTCGCAAGGGCATTCTTCTCCTGGTGGTGGGATTGCTAATCCTCAGCTTCTTCCTGTTCGATGTCGGCAGTTTTCTTACCCTCGAGAACCTGAAGGCACAGCAGGATGGGTTGAACGGCTGGCGTGAGCAGAGTCCCTGGACCAGTGTGATGGTTTTTTTCGTCGTCTACGTGGTGGTCACCGCGTTGTCACTGCCCGGCGCCGCCATCATGACCCTTGCGATAGGGGCAATATTCGGGTTCTTGACCGGTACCATCCTGGTTTCGTTCGCATCCACCATCGGGGCAACACTTGCTTTTGTTATCGCCCGGTTTCTGCTGCGGGACACGGTGCAGGCCAAGTTTGGCGACAAGCTCAAAGCCATAAACGAAGGTGTTGAGAAAGACGGCGCCTTTTACCTGTTCGGTCTGCGCCTGGTGCCGCTGTTCCCCTTTTTCGTCATCAACCTGGTGATGGGGCTGACACCCATCCGCACCTGGACCTTCGCATGGGTAAGCCAGGTGGGTATGTTCGCGGGTACCCTTGTCTTTGTTAACGCGGGCACCCAGCTGGCCAAGATCGATTCTCTGTCCGGTATTCTGTCGCCCGGGCTTATACTGTCGTTTGTGCTGCTGGGTATTTTCCCCCTGATTGCGAAAAAGATCCTCTCTGGGATCAAGGCGCGCAAGGTACTCGCCGCGTATCCAAAACCGGCCGGATTCGACAAGAACCTTATAGTGATAGGCGCGGGATCCGGCGGCCTCGTGGCTTCCTATATCGCGGCGGCGGTCAAGGCCAAGGTTACCCTCATCGAAAAGCATAAAATGGGTGGTGACTGCCTGAACACGGGTTGTGTGCCCTCTAAGGCGCTGATTCGCTCCGCCCGGTTTATCAACCATGTCAAGCGGGCAGAGGAGTTCGGTTTCCGGGATGCCAGCGCCGATTTCGATTTCGCGCAGATCATGGAGCGCGTGCAAGGGGTGGTCAAAAAAGTGGAGCCCCACGACTCGGTGGACCGTTATACGGCGCTGGGTGTGGAGGTGATTGAGGGAGAGGCCCGAATCACTTCACCTTACAGCGTGGAGGTGAACGGAAAAACGCTGACCGCAAAAAGCATTATCCTGGCCACGGGTGCCCGCCCATTTGTGCCGCCCATCCCCGGCGTTGACCAGATGGAGTATCTCACTTCCGATAACCTCTGGGAGATAAGGGAACTCCCACGGCGACTGATGGTGCTGGGGGGCGGGCCTATCGGCTGTGAACTGGCCCAGTGTTTTGCCCGTTTTGGTTCCGAGGTGAGCATAGTGGAGATGACGCCGCGGTTGATGATCCGGGAGGACCCCGATGTATCTGCCAGGGTTATCGAGCGTTTCGCGGAGGAGGATATCAATGTTCTGGTAGGGCACACTGCCAGGGAGTTTCGGATTCAGGACGGCCAAAAGCAGTTGATCGCCGAAGCGGACGGCAAAGAGGTCATACTGGAGTTCGATCAACTGCTGGTCGCCGTCGGGCGTGCGGCAAATACCAGCGGATTCGGGCTCGAGGAGCTGGGCATAAGACTTACCCCCCAACGGACCATAGAGACCAACGAGTTCCTGCAGACCAACATTCCGAACATCTATGCCTGCGGAGACGTGGCCGGACCTTTCCAATTCACGCACACCGCCGCCCATCAGGCTTGGTATGCTTCGGTCAATGCGTTGTTCGGAGTTTTCAGACGCTTCAAGGCTGATTACTCGGTGATACCCTTTGCCACGTTCACCGATCCGGAGGTGGCTCGTGTTGGACTCAACGAACAGGAAGCCATAGCGAAAAAAGTCAAATACGAGGTGACGGTTTACGGTCTCGAGGATCTGGATCGGGCCATTGCGGACGGTGAAGACCACGGTTTTGTAAAAGTACTGACCGTGCCCGGAAAAGACAGGATTCTGGGGGCCACCATCGTCGGGGAGCATGCCGGTGATCTGATCGCTGAGTTTGTGTCCGCGATGCGGCACGGTTTCGGCCTCAACAAGATTCTCGGGACCATCCATATCTATCCTACCTGGACCGAGGCCAACAAATATGCTGCGGGTAACTGGAAAAAGGCCCATGCACCGGAAAACGTGCTTAAATGGGTTGGGCGTTTCCATGCCTGGAGGCGGGGTTAAAATTCCACTTGAATATTGAGTAATATCTGGTCCAATAAACTATTATTGTCGAGTCAGATCAAGACTCTTCCGGTTGATATAAAGGCTTAATTGAGATATCAGGGTGAAACCTAAAATGTCTGATAAAACAGTATCTCTGGTGCTTGGCAGCGGTGGTGCGCGTGGACTGGCGCACATCGGAGTCATCCAATGGCTGGAGGAGACGGGCTACGATATCCAATCTGTTGCCGGCTCTTCAATAGGTGCCCTGGTGGGAGGAATCTACGCCGCGGGCGAACTCGAAACCTACACCAATTGGGCGAAAGCGCTGAGACAGGTGGATGTGCTGCGGCTGCTGGATTTTTCCATCGGCAAGGGCGGATTGCTCAAGCGCGAGAGAATCATCGAGACGCTGAAGGAACTTGTCGGAGACCAGGATATCGAGGAACTGGGGATCTCATTCACGGCTGTGGCGACCAGTGCCGAGGATGACAAGGAGGTCTGGTTGAATCAGGGTTCACTATTCAGCGCCATACGTGCCTCCATTGCGCTTCCCACCATGTTCTCACCGGTCCATTACAAGGGCAGGGCACTTCTGGACGGTGGTCTGACCAATCCGATTCCCATCGCCCCCACATTGCGGGATAAAACAGATATGACCATCGCGGTGAATCTGGGCGGCAAATCAGATCCTTCCTATGCCGAAAGAGAGCAGATACCGGAATCAGACCAGGAGGCGGGCAGCCATCAGCGGCGCGTCGCCCAGTTTGTTGACAGTTTGCAGCAGAGACTGGCGCGCACTGCCGACGAGGAGATGGGTGTATTCAACCTCATTTCTTCAGCTATGGAAACTATGCAGAATCGGATTTCCCGTTTTATTCTGGCCGCCCATTCACCCGACGTAATCATCGATGTACCGAGAAATTCCTGCTCATTCTACGATTTTTACCGCGCCGAAGAGATGATCGAGATCGGGCGTGAACGTGCCGCCCGTGTCATGACTCAGCGCACCTGACGTCTGCCGTCCGATGATCGGGCAGATAGTCTCAGGTGGTCAGACCGGGGTTGACCGTGGTGCGCTGGACGCAGCTTTGGAATGCGGTGTGCCCTGTGGGGGCTGGTGTCCCAAGGGGCGAAGGGCGGAAGACGGATTCATTTCCGACAGGTACTCGCTGAAGGAAACAGACAGCACTGATTACCGGCAGAGAACGGAGTGGAACGTCCGGGATTCAGACGGTACGCTGATTCTCCATCGGGGCCCGCTTGAAGGGGGAACCGCACTTACCCGTGATCTTGCAGCGCTTCATGGTCGACCCTGTCTGTCGGTGGAACTGGGTAAGGAAGAGAAAACTGAGCATGTTCGGAAGTGGTTGGAGGCGCATCATATCCGAATTTTGAATGTGGCCGGTCCCAGTGAATCGAAGAATCCCGGCATCACCCGATTGGCAGCCGTTTATGTGGCGAGATTGTTGAAGGGTTGATCGGCGGTTATTTCAGGCTGGCGCTGTTCGGCAGTACCTGGTCCAGCGGTATTGGGCGTCCCACCGCGTAACCCTGCGCAAAGTCTACATTGAGCTTGCGCAACGCATTCAATATCGCCTCGCTTTCAACGAATTCCGCAATCACTTTCTTGTTCATGAAATGGGCGATTTCAGTCACCGATTTGACCATGGTGTAACTGGATTTCTGTTCCAGCATATCCGACACGAACACACCATCGATCTTGATTATGTCCACCGGCATATCCTTGAGATGGGAGTATGACGCATAACCGGATCCAAAATCGTCCAGGTAGAAGCTGCATCCCATTTCCCTGATGCTTTGAATGAATTTGTTGGCCTGGCCGGTGCTCCTGACCAATGCGGTTTCGGTTACTTCAAAGCCGATTTTTTCCGGAGATATCTGAGAGTGAGAAATTTTATCCTTGAGGAACGCGGCGAACCGGTTGTCCAGCAGAGACTGTCCGGACAGGTTCACTGCGAAACCGCCCATATTCCTTACTGTTTCCCTGTTTTTCTCCAGCCATGAGAAAAAGGCGTTGACCACCCATCGGTCTATGCTCCGCATGCGGTCGAACTGCTCCGCTGCCTGAATGAATTCCGCGGGGCCCTCCAAATCTCCGGCCTCATTCTGGACGCGGAGCAGAATTTCATGATGGTCTGAGTCTTCTCCTATTGAGAGCGGAGTGATGAGCTGGGCATGGAGTTCAATCAGATTTCGCTCCATTGCCTGTTCGATCATGGGAACGGATTTGATCATTCGCTGACGCTGTGCGAACTCCAGACTCGAAGGTTGATGGAGTCTGGAACAGTTCTTTCCCGCCTCCTTGGCTGTCCGGCAGGCAGAGAAGGCGTCCTTCAGCAATTCCCCGGGGTTGTTGGTATTGCTGTCAATCCTGACGAGCCCGGCGCTGGTGGTGACAGGCACCGTCTGGGATTCCCAGCTGAACTTATAAACGTCCACACGCCTGCGAAGTGATTCAGCCAGCTGGAAACCCGCGTCCAGATTTCCATCCTCCAGGAGAATACCGAATTCATCATCACCGGTGCGGCCCAGTATGGTACTTGGGCTCACATAGGTGCTGAGAATAGTGGTGACGTCCTGAAGCAGTCTGTCTCCCCCCTCCAAGCCGCATACGTCATTAACCATGCTGAACTGGTCGATATCGACCATGATGAGAATGTGCTGGGTATTTTTGCGAGAGGATATCTCCATGACGCGGGCAATTTCCCGTTCGAAAGATTTACGGTTCATCAAGCCGGTCAGTTCATCTGTATCGCTATCCTTTCTGATCTTCTCAAAGGTATCTTTCAGCGCTTTCTGTACAGCCCTTTCGACAAGCGGCAGGTCACGATTTTCCAGAAGTGAGTACCTGTTCATCTCGAATTGAGAGGCTAGGGAAGCCAGAGAAGAATCCAGGACACGCTGGCCACCGCCGTCAACAAATACAAAGCGGGAGGATTCCGGAGTTTTCCATGCAAGATTGAGCAACCTTACCTGTCCCTGGCCGAAGTGATCCGCGATCCAGTCATCGACCTTGATCGCTTTCACACGATCCATCCAGGAGGCATCGTTCAGCCGTATATCCTCCGGATCCTCATCTGTCGGTATATCGTTATCGAAGAGCGACTTCAAAAAATCCTCGTCGATAGTGACACGATCAGACAACAGCGTCTGATAGGTTTCCCCCTTTTCGTATAATGCGATCCTGATCTTCTCGGTTAGCGCCTCTGTCTCTTTCGGATAGAGAGGATAAAGGGAGAAGTTCTGTTTGACGACCTGACAAAGTTTGGACACGCTGTCTCTGGATACGACACCGAGATGCTGTTGCGGGTCGAACATAAGTATCAGGTAATCTATGACGCCCTCACAGGCCTCGCTGATTTCACTTTCCAACTCGGCCGATTGGACCAGCACCTCCGCCCATCCGAGTCGCAGAAGATCAGCCAGCACAACGGAAACCGACTTATCCTTTAACTTTTCCGATAGAAATGCCTCGATTCTTTTTCTGGTCGCTCGCAGCCGTTCGTTTTCTTCGGTGCTGTCTTTTACAACAGCCAGGTTTGATCTGAAGTTCTGCTGCTGTTGATCCAGCAAGGAGTCTACTTTTGCCGTCAAACCCCTTATATCGACATTTCCGGCATTTTTAGAGGTATCTTCAACTATGCTTCGAAGCTGCTCTGTGGCAGTTTTTATTATTGAAGATCCGTTTTGGTCCTGGGTAAAGTAGGGCGCCAGTCTGTCAATGCTGTTGAGTAATTTACGAACCGGATGGTCAGTATTGCTTAGTAGGCTGGAATCTTCTATTGACTCTCTAAGCAGTGATGTCTCCAGTCCCCTGACAAGGTTTCGCAGATCATTGTTGATAATCTGGTCGTTCTGGATTTCCCCTATCAGTTGTTCTGCGGCGCTGATGGTTTTCCGGATCTTGGGGTTTATTGTGGCGGAATCACCCTGATGCCCCATACTTGTAAGTTGCTCCTCGATTCTCGATACGAGGGGGGTGGCAGAATCCCGGGGTATACTCTGGAGTGCCAGAATGATTTCCTCTTCCGATGCGCTGGTGCCAGCTTCGTGAGTGCACCAATCGGCTCCGTTGTCATATATCAGTGTCGAGAGGGTTTCTAATGATGTTTTCCGGACGTTTTGTTCGGAATGGCCGTATCGCTCTATGTGATCGCCGGTAATGCTGTTTCCCGGCTGCATTGGCTCCTCGTAAACACTGGAATCCCTGTCTTGCTGCTGCCTTTCCTCCCTGTGACCCCCGGGTGTCCTGTTTGTCGGCCTTGTTTTTGTCCTGTTCTCGGAGATCCCCTGCTTTTCCAGATAGTCCAGCAACTCCTTGTAGAGTTCATTGATCGATACCAGCAGCGTATCTTTGATTATTCGAAAAGCAGTCTTTTTTGGTTCTATTTCCAGCCCCAATTTCTCCAGCGTGTCGTTCAGAAGCCAAAGAAAGGAAGAGGGTGATAGCGGGTTGGTCTCGTTATTTACGGGACAACTGGCCAGACGGCTGAGGGCTTTTTCGAGCTTTTGAAGATTGTATGCGTAGATACCCTCATCCGCACGGGCAATACCGACAATGACAACCCACTCCTCGAAATCCTCTTTGTTTACCAACTCCATGTTTTGTGAATCAGATTGTGCATAGAAGAGCTTTTGGCCCCTTGCCGCAAGGCCCTGTAGAGTAAGGTCAGAATCAATCTGAACCATGAAGCTGTCGGATATGGCACTCTCATTGGTCGCAATGGTTTCGAGGCCGTGAGAAAGCTGGCCGTCGAATACTCGCGTGTTGGTATAATCCCGGGCAGCGATCAGTTCCTCGTCGATTCCCAAAAAAAAGCGGGACAGTTTCCCGGTCAGGTAGCGCCTGCTGATATTCTGAAGTTCTTGGATAATCCGGGCAGAGTCTCTGGAATCTGAAACAGTCGACAGGTCGGACGGGGCACGAGTCGGGGTGTCCCCCTGGAATCCTGTCTGTTCCCTGGTTTTCAGATAGTCAAGCAGGGCATTTTGTGGTGTCAGAAAGGCAACACCGAGACCGGAAGCGCTAACACGGGCCAGCCGAACTATCAGAGAGAAATCGGCGTTTCCCCCGTTATCGAGTCGCTGGATCTCTATGGCAGCCTGGTTTCGTCGGCCCTGAACCAGGTCCCCGTTGGATATTATTTCCTCCAGGTTACAACCCTGGCACTCCAGAAACAGCCCACCCAATGAGAAATTGAGGATCCGGCACTCTGGCAGTCGATTACCCTGGTAGGTTACCAATGCCGGATGATCGGATTCGGAGCGCGTATGACGTCTTTTTTGTATATCATTGACAATGCTGGAGTTTTCAGAATTGTCAGTATGCGCTAGCGGTTGTCTTTCCATGGTGCGATAGCCAACAGGCGACAAAGATGTCGGCCAGTCGTACCCATATCTCCTGTGTTTTTTGGTTAACGGGATGTCTAAGTTATCGACTGGAACAACAGCAACTTAAGCTCGGGTTGACTACTGCAGATCTCCTAGATTTGAGGGGGTTCTTTCTGGGACAAAATCCCCTGATACAGGTGCAAATGCCGGGTGATATCGAGCTCTCCCTGCTGAGGTTCGTGGCTGGTTAAGATTACGCTGACCTGCTTCCGGTGCAGCTGATTTATCATGGAAAGACACTGCCGACGTGATTGTTTATCCATGTTTGCCAGGGGTTCATCCAGCAGCATCAGGCGGGGGTTCAGTACTTGTGCACGCACAATGGCCACTCTTTGCTGTTCACCGCCAGACAGTTCCCGGCTGTTGCGACCGGAAAGGTGCTCAAGGGATGCGTTAACCAGGGCATCCATGACCCGGGCCTCGATTTGCCGCATATCCAATTTTTGGCATCTCAGGCCGTAGGAAATATTATCGGACACGCTGCCGTCGAACAGATAGGGGCGCTGGTGCAGATAGCAGACGTTTCTGCGCAGCAGGCTTCTGCTTCGATGCCAGTTTGGCTGCGTTTTCCCCTCCAGGCTGAACCGGCCGGAATCAGGCTTAAGTAGACCGGCCATGATACGAAGCAGGGTGGTTTTGCCAGAACCGTTATGCCCTGTCAGGAGCGTCAAGTCACCGGGATGGATGTCCATGGAGATGCTTTCCAGAATCTTTCGCTTGTCCCGGGAAAAACCGAGATTCTGAATGTTCAGCCAAGGGGTCATGGTCTGATGTCACCCCGGCCCTGGATGCCGGTGAGGGTCAGGTTCAATGTCAATGCGAGGAGCAGGAGCACCACCCCCAGTGCAATCCCCTGGGCAAAGCTGCCGCGACTGGTCTCAAGGGCAATGGCGGTTGGTATGTTGCGGGTGACGTTGAGTATGTTTCCGCCCACCATCATGGAACTGCCCACTTCCGCAATAATTCGGCCGAACCCGGCAACGAGTGCGGCTATGAGCCCGAACCGGGCTTCGTGAACGACCGTCAGCATGGCTCGCCATGGGTCCGCCCCGAGCGTCAGGGCCGTTTCCCAGATACGGCGATCGGAAGCCTGCAGCGCCGAGTGCCCCATCGCTACCAGTATCGGAAAACAGAGTACGAACTGACCGATAATCATGGCATCCTGGGTGAACAAAAGCCTCCAGTCTCCAAGCGGCCCGGCCCGCGACAGAAGCAGATAAAGCGTAAGACCCACCACCACGGCGGGGATCGAGAGTGCAGTATTGAACAGTGCGATCACCAGCCGCCGGCCCGGAAATTTAAGGTAGGCAAGGGCAAACGCCGTCAGCAGGGCAAAGGGAGCCGCAAACAGGACGGCGCGCAGGGAAACACTGAAAGAGATCCAGATGATCGCCCAAAGGGCACTGTCTCCGGAGACCAGCAGATACAGGGCTCGATAGCTTGCTTCGCTCAGGGGTTCCATGGTGCTCCCACACTGCTTTTTTATTCAATCGGTACTCCGTCAACGTGATATTGAGGGAGTATCGGGGTAAACCCTGTAAACCTGGAAGGGTGTCCCGAGGGCGATATCAAAGTCAAGAAAATTGCCGTATTCCGATTGTCCCGGATATGGGGGCGCGGCGATTAAGCCAGTATATGCGAGTAGGTTAATTTACGTATTTACTTCAATAGGTTAAATTCGTTCAGCCATATCTGTACCAATTGACGACAGAACACCGATGCCCTTGATTTCGATGTGCCAATACCGTAAAAGGGTGCGGTGGCCCTATTAAGACATACGAGGGTGAACTATTCTAAGTCAGTGACCGGGGATCGTGCTGCGATCCCGACATAGAACAACAAACCATTATCTAAAGGGCCAGCAAGCTGCCCGGCATTCCCAAGGAGAATCGGAATATGATGAGATCGCTCTCTATCACGCCAGAAAAATGCACTGGCTGTCTGCAGTGTGAAATGGCGTGTTCATTCGAAAACGAGGGTCTGTTCAATCCGGCGAAATCCCGGATAAAAGTGTTTATCTTCGAGAGTGAAGGGCGCTTCATCCCTTACACCTGTACGCAGTGCTCCGATGCCTGGTGCAAGAATGCCTGTCCCACGGAAGCGATCCAGATCAATGCCACCACAGGTGCCAAGGAGATTAACGAGGGCCTCTGTGTGGGCTGCAAGGTATGCACCATCGCCTGCCCGTTCGGCACTGTCAACTACAACCAGGCTACCGGCAAGGTGATCAAGTGTGATCTCTGCGGCGGCGATCCCGCCTGT
>JAQYVO010000180.1 GCA_030145425.1 Chromatiales bacterium
CAAACCCAGTTCATATCGCAACAGATCCAACAGCGTGAGATTCGGGTCTACAAGGAGGTCGCGTTCTTCCTCGTTCACCGTAATTTGAATTTGATGTTTTGTCATAATACTCCCCTCTCGAGACAACAAGATCAGTTACCGCTCCCCGATGCCATGATCTGCCCTATTCCCCTGGATACCAAACCTGCAACCATGGCCCTGCGATAGTCTGCGGATGCTCGGAAATCCGTGATGGGCTTAGCCTCTGTCGAAGCTGCCTCGGAAGCTTTTTTGATCATTTCGGGCGTCAACCGGTTGCCGTTCAATATTTTTTCTGCAGCTACGGCTCTCAAAGGAGTCGGCCCTACAGCGCCCATGGCAATCATTACGTGTTTACAAATTTGACTGCTGAAATCGGCCTCCATGAGAATGGCGATGTTCACGATTCCGATGTCCATGGCGCGCCTGGGCCCGTGCTTCAGATAAACCCCCTTGTAATGCTCCAGCTCTTTTGGAATATGGATTCCCGCCAGCACTTCTTCGACGCCCACCGCTGTACTGCCGGGCCCGCTGAAAAAACGATCCAGCTTGGTACGTCTTTCTCCATCCCGTGATGCGATGCTCACCTCGCTGTCCATTGCCAGCAATACCACCGCCATATCGGCAGCCGGAGACCCGTGGCACAGGTTCCCGCCGATGGTGGCCCGATTTCTTATCTGCACCGAACCTAAGGTTGCGGCCGCTTCGCTCAGCACCGGCAGTTTTTCTCTGACCAGGGGAGACATTTCGAGTTCCCGAATGGTTGACAGAGGGCCGATGGTAAAACCATTGTCATAGTCAACGGCATCCATGCCGGGGATGCCTTTCAAATCAATGAGGCACCTGGCCCTGACTGCATCCGTCTTCATGGCCACCAGTAGGTCCGTCCCGCCGGCCAGCAGGAATGGTTGTTCGTGCTCCTTTAAAGCGCTAATGGCATCACCCATACTGCCTGGCTTCAGATAATCGAAACGTTTCATAAAATGCCTCCTCAAACCCGTTTGCCGTCGATCTGTTTCGGCCGTTGTAGCTTGTTTTTCGCCAGGTTATTTTGCCTGAATTCAATGAGAATGAATGCTGATTAAAAATTCTTGAAATTAAAAACGCTCGCTTCAGTCGTCAATCAACCCTTTATACCTTGCATCCCTCTCCTTGACAGCCTCGCGCATACCCACATCCCGCCTGCGTCTCAAGAAATTGAATTCGCCTTCCTCGTAGCGCAGATTGGTAAAAAGGGTGTGCCCCAGGTAGCCCTGGCCAAAGGCGGTACTGAGGCCCATGGAATCGTAGGCTAGACGGGCGCACGACTTGCCGATGGCAATGCCGTCCCTGGGGAGCAGCGTCATCGATTTGGCCAGTTTCTGGGTCTCCTCCTCCAGTTTGTCGGCCGGAACCGCATGGTTCACCAGACCGATCCGTTCGGCTTCCTTCCCGTCAATCAATTTTCCGGTTAAAAGCAGTTCTCTGGCCTTCTTCTGGCCGATCAGCATCATTTCGATGGGAAATACGTACATGGCACCGGAAAACCCGAGTCTCTGCTCGGCATGCCCTATCTTGGCGTCTTCCGCGGCGATGGTCATGTCGCAGCACAGCGACATGTACAAGCCGCCGCCGATGCAATATCCATGAACCTGGGCAATGGTTATCTTGTTCATCAGAAAAATGCGCCGCAGACTTTCCGAACGCCATTGGTCATAGGCCAGCCGCGCCCGCTGGCTCGGACGCCTCTTGTCGTCAACCTTTTTCCCGCCGCCGCCGCCATAAACGAAATAGACACGCCCCAGATCGTATCCGGATGAAAACGCCTTGCCGTTGGCTTTGAAGACCACCGCCTTCACATCGTCATCCTGTTCAATCTTTGTCAGGGCGTCGTCGATCTCGCGGCTGAATTCGATATTCAAGGCATTCATGGTCTCCGGTTTGTTAAATGTCAGGGTGACCACGGCCCCCTCTTCGTATTCCTTTTTCTCATAGATAAGCGTTTCCGAACTCGTAATTTCTGAACTCATATTTCTCCTCCCCAGTCATCGTATAATTAATTTATTTCAACAAGTTAATTATTATACAGTTTTATCGTCCCGGTATAAATTTGCCGCCTGCATCCTCGATCGTTATGTTGCCATCCTGCATGATCACCCGGCCACGCAGCAGGGTCATAACCGGCCAGCCTACAATCTCCCGCCCAGCGAAAAGGGAGTAATCGGCATTCGAATAACGCGGCTCAGCAGGCGCCTCAGCCCTCTTTTCCAGGTCGACGACGACCAGGTCCGCATCAGCCCCCACGGCCAGGGTTCCTTTTTTGGGTGCCAGGCCGAACAGATTTGCCGGGTTGTAGCAGCAAACCTCCACCAGTTTCTCCAGGGAGATTCTACCACCGTTCACCCCTTCGCTGAGCATAACCGGCAACAGCAACTCGGCGCCGGGGATGCCCGGGGTGGCACCCCAGAACTCCGTTTTCAATGCCCTGGGTACCGGTGCGTGATCGGTGGCCACCACCTGAAGCGTGCCGTCCTTCAAGCCTTCCCAGAGCGCCTGGTTGTCCTGCGGTTCGCGGATGGGCGGGTTGATTTTGGAGAGCACTTTGTCCACGTTGTCCGTGTTCAACGTCAGATATTGAACGCAGGTCTCGGCCGCGACATTCACACCGTCGGCCCGGGCCTGATTGACCAGCTCGATACCCTCTTTGACGGTCATGTGAACGATGTACAAGGGACAGGATGTGGCAGCGGCCAGAAACAGGCATTTGCGCATGGACTCCTCTTCGCACACACGCGGCCTGACCTGGTTCCAGCTGGATGGCTCGATTCCTTTCTCTTCAAATTCCTCTTTAAGCGTGAAAAAGATCTCCGGGTTTTCGCAATGCACCCTTACAAAAGCGTTGTAGCCCTCTTTCGACAGTTCACCGACCGTTTTGAGGGTCAGGTAGACAATACCGTCGTCGATGCCGCCGACACGTCCGGCCCAAACGGCTTCGGTGCCCTTGTACGGTAGCAAAAGCTTGACGCCTAAGATACCGAAGTCGCACAACGAACGGATCTGCTTGATATTCTCACGCGTGTACATCCTGGCGCTCAGGGCCAGGTCGACAAAGCCGTTGGCTTCATAGAGCCCCACAAAGTCCCTGGCTTTTTCCAGAATGTCGTCCGCCGGGGCCAACAGGTGAACGATGGTTGTGCAACCGGCCGCGGCACACGCCCTGGTTTCCATTTGAATATTGGTGGTCGGTTCCACACCGGGGGGATACTCCAGGTGAACATGGGCGTCCACCAGGCCGGGAATGACATGATTGCCCCTGCCGTCAATGGTTTTATCTGCTGGCGGCAAGGCCTCGTCGGCCGCAATCGCTACCACCTTGCCCTTGTCGATGGCGATGCCGGCCTGGTAAGTTCCGTTGTGATCCACGAGTGTGCAATTGACTATTTTGGTATCTACTGACATAGGCATCTCCAGTTAATACTTGAAGTGAACGCTTCCAATGTTAGGAATACGTAATGCATATTTTAAGTTCTTCTCCAAAAGATCTGGAAATGTGGCTGGATGTTCGCTGTTCATCTTTTTATTTAAGCCCTCGCCCTCTTTGATTCTTGAACCCTATGAGAGGTATACCCGCATTATCGCCTCCAGCACGGAGCCGCCGATGGCTCGCGATTTGTCGGAAATCGTATAACAGTAGTCCTTTGCTCCCCGGGGATCTATATCACCTATTTTCAACCCTTTGTGGACCTGGCTGTCCGGGCGAATAAGGCCACGGAGCATGCCGTCGATACTCGCTGAAACCGGCACGCTTTCAACCTCTCCAATCCGGTCCCCCTTGCTGACCCGTTCACCGATTTTCTTGGTAATGTGAAACCGGCCGTCTGCCGGTGCCCTTAAAACCCGCTCCTCGTTGTAGCCCCAGATCGTACCGGGAATACCGGTATTGGGAGCGGCCGTGCCCGAGGTGATAATCCGGCCGAGGTTGTGTCCCCTGATGGTTTCAACAACCATGTGGACATCCTGCCCGGCAATAAATCCCGGTCCCAGACCGATGACCAGTGGGGCTTCGGACAGGGTCGTTCCCAGGTTCTTTTTGGCCAGGATGGCGTCTATCACGACATCGGTCTTTATCTTACCCAGCAAGCGCCAGGCGGGATCGACGGCAATGGCGATCCTTCCGTCCCGCCAACACTTGTCGATTTCATCTACATCGTGGCAAAGCATGGCCTCGATGTCTTCTACCTTCTGGGAACCGTCGTAAACAGCCTCACAGAACGAGACCTTGCGCCTTACCGCCAGGGGCTCCGAACACTCCAGCATGAATATCCTGCGCAGGTTGGCCTTGTGCAAACGCCAGGCCACCGCACTGGCCATCTCTCCACCGCCTTTTATGCAGATTACCATGTCTTTCATACCGGCACACTTTTTAAACGCCGTTCACTTGAATCGTTAAGCTTAGGCAGGCTTCTCTGGTGTTGCACTTGAAACCTTGAACCGCGACAGCGAGCACTAACTCCGTGGCGACTCGACTTGAGCTCGTCGACAAGTCTTGCCGCAGGGTCAGCGAGCGAATCTAAATTAGATAGAATTCCCTGCGGTGAAGATTCCTCGTAGCTTGCTGCGTGGTTCTTCAATCCTTGCCCCCCCTGACCCTAAGCAGTTAATATATGACCTCACGCTGAACCAGGTCCTGGATCTCTTCCTCGGATTTGCCGAGAAGCTCCCCGAACACGTAAGGATTGTGTTCACCCAGAAGCGGCGCCGGACGACGGATCTCGCCGGGGGTCTCGCTCAAGTTGCAGACCACCTTGGGCACAAAGTCCACACCTGTAACCGGGTGCTCGACATTGACGATGACCTCTCTCTCCTGAAAGTGTGGATCGAAATAGCGCTCCTCTGTGTCCTCACACGGGGTTGCCGCCACCCCCGCTTCCTGCAGTAGCGCCATGACCTCCTGTGGGGTTTTGTTCGCAGTCCAGGCAGCAATGTGTTCGTCCAGCGCCTTTCTGTTTTCCATACGCTTGAAATGATCTGCGTATTCGGCTTTTTGCGCCCATTCTGGGCTGCCGATCGCCCTGCAGAACCTTTTCCATTCTTCTTCGGACAAAATGGCGATGGACACCCATTTGTCCTCTCCGGCACACGGATAATTGTTGTGCACAGCCATCATGGAATTGGCATTGCCGATGCTGTTAAAAATTCGATTATTGAGATCAGCCTCCATCAACGGTTCCGGCATTGTGCTGAGCAGGGCTTCGATCTGGGCCACCTCGATCCGCTGACCTTCTCCGTATCGCTCACGATGCAACAGACTCACCTGAATCGCCCAGGCGCCAAACAGGGCGGCGTTGATGTCGGCATATGCTTGCTGCATGCCCAGCACCCGTTCACCTTCGTAGCCTATCAGGCTGTCCATCCCGGCCAGGCCTGCCAGAGAAGGGCCGTAGGTGACGACATCGGACAAGGGGCCCTCGCTGCCGACTCCCGGAAACGATATCATGATGATGTCGGTCTTAAGCTTTATCAAGGAATCATAATCCAGGCCAAACCGCTTCATCACGCCAGGGGAAAAATTCTCAACCACCACGTCACTGATGCCTATCAGTTGCTTGATCATGACAACACCCTCCGGGGTGGTCAGATTCAGCAGGATCCCCAACTTGTTCCGGTTGATGCTGTGAAAAAGGGGATCCATCTCCGGGTCCCTCGTGAGGTTGTCGGGTCCGAATCGTACGGGATCGGGACGCTTGCGGGTCTCGACCTTGATAACTTCGGCACCCATGTCTGCCAAGAGACATGTAGCCCGGGGCGCGGCGGCTGCCCATCCGAAGTCGATTATCCGATATCCTTCCAGCGGTAATTTAGCCATAATTTTATTCCATTAGCGAGTTGTCTGTTATTGCCATGCGATACATGCCTGCTTCCTGGTTTTCTTTCAATCATCACTCGCTGCGAACAGTCGCAAGTGAAAACGTTACACCTGTCGCCCGACAAGTGCCCCTTGGTAGATCGCCTGTTTGATATTTTTAGGCTGGTAGCTGTCGCCGATCATACGGAAGGTAATACCTTGTTTCTCCAGATCATCTGCAAGGTCCCGCACCGGTGTGGAACCAAGGGCCAATACAACAACTTCAGCCTCAAGCGATACGGTCTCACCGGTTGCATTGTCAATGAGGTCAACCCCATCACTGGTAATTTTGTCGAGTTTATGGTCGGTAAACTCTTGGACGTTGTGCTCCTGCATGAATTCCATTATGCCCCTCCGGTTGGTGGGCTCGCAGTCTTCCGCCATATAAGATCCCGAACGCATCTTTATCACTCTCACTTCATTTCCCCGGTCTGCCATGAATTCAGCCGTTTCGCAGGCCATCATACTGCCACCGATGACGGCAACTTTCTGGTTTTGCAGCGCGACGTCCCCCCGGAGAACATCCCAGGCTAGTACGACCCGGTTGGTATCGATTCCGTTTATATCGACTTGTTTGGGAGTGGCTCCCGTGGCCATGATCAGTTCATCCGGCTTTTCTTCGGCAATCAGCTCAGGGGTTACCTCAACACCGAACTTGATGGTTACCCCCTGTTTTTCGAGTTGATTAGCGAGGTAGTCCCTGATCCAGAGAATTCTCTTCTTGCCCGGAGGAACTGCAGCCAGCAGGAGCTGACCGCCAAGTTCGCCACCTTTTTCATACAAGGTCACAGAATGCCCCCTCAGGGACGCAATCCTGGCGGCTTCCATTCCTGCCGGCCCGCCACCGACAATCATCACGTTTTTCATCCGAGGTGCCGGTTCAATGTCCGTCCAGGCCGCCTCCCTTCCAAAAACGGCGTTGACGGCACAACTCTGGGGATAGACAAACACACCGCCCCGCGTATAAAGACATTCACCGCAGGATAGACACCGGCGAATATCGTCCGCCCTACCCTGGGCGGCCTTCCTGGCCCATTCAGAGTCCGCAAGAAATGGTCTGGCCATCCCCAGGAAATCAGCCACCCCGTCTGAGACTATCTTTTCGCTGATGTCCGGGTTTCGGTAACCGCCGGCGACAATGATGGGGATATTGACGGCCTTTTTGATCGCTTCGAAAAGTGGACGTTTGAAGTCTTCCTCCATGCGCATTGTGTCGTTGGACAAATGCTGGGTCTCGTGGCATCCTGCGGAAACGCTTATGACGTCTGCACCGGCAGCTTCCAGTATTTCTGCGACCCGGCTGGATTCGTCCAACTCAATACTGTTTTCCAGATAATCGACAGCGCTGATACGGACGCATACGGGAAAATCGCTGCCGGCCTGTGCCTTTATGGCTTTGATCATCTCAACATGGATTCTGGTCCTGTTTTCAAGGGAACCGCCGAACTCATCCGTCCGGGTGTTGAGCAGGGGGGAGAGAAAACCGCCCAGCAGGTAGTCGTGGGCCGCATGGATTTCAACCATATCGTAGCCGGCTGTTTGAGCATAAACCGCGCCTTTGGCGAACAGGTCGATGGTGTCCCATATCTCGCTTCTCGTAATGGGAACCGGTTTGGTGTACGGTGTGCCGTCACAAAAATACTGCAGCACATTAGAGGCCGCTACACCCTGCATGTGGGTCTGTCCGCC
>JAQYVO010000306.1 GCA_030145425.1 Chromatiales bacterium
AAACATCGTGGTATCGCCGATGTACCCGCCTTGCTCGTAAACGCGACCCTTGCCGTAGGCCCCTCCGATCACGTAACCGCCCTTTCCGATGGTGGGGAAAAGTGCGTAGCCGTGCGAATCCTGGAACATGTAGCCGATCCCGGCGCTATCGAACATTTTCCTGGTATCTGAGTACTGATCAGCCCAGGATGAGGCGAAGGGGAGGGACAGCAGCAGAACGAACAGCGAGATACGTAATCTTAGTTTCATGCCGGGATCGTTAACCTGATGCAATGGGTGAGGCTGTATTCTGTCCGGCGGGGGAGTGGCATACAAGTTCACTTGTCACAAAATCATAAAAAGGGTTGGACCAGGACATCTGGCCGAAAGAAAAGTAAATATTTGTGTGAACTGCTAAATGGTATTCCCTGGATTCCGCTTCGTTGCATCCAGGCTACGATACTGGCAATTCCCGCCGAGTCTGCCGATCGTAATTTCAAAAATTGGTGGGCCCAGTAGGACTCGAACCTACGACCAAGGGATTCACTGGATCCCGATATTTTTACCGGGAGCGGACTATCTCATCATCCTGTGAAGGATGCGGGACGCTCTTGCCTGTTATTAAGAACACTGCAGTTCTCAGGTAGTCTCTGCACCTTCCAGCGGTGCACCGCTGGCTTGGCTCAGGGTTGCCATCAGCCTGGCTGTTAAGGGTTCCCTGAATTCATCCCGTTCATTCCATACCTGTCGGTAGGGACGCACCATTATTGATGAGTCCCCTGCTCTAACCAACTGAGCTATGGGCCCAAGGGGCGCATTATACATAATGCAGCTGCATGCATTAAGTACGATTGCCACAAAACTGGATTATGTGAGCAGAAGGCGTCTATTCGTTATCCAGAAAACTACGCAATTTCTCCGAGCGGGAGGGGTGGCGCAGTTTGCGCAGGGCCTTGGCTTCGATCTGGCGGATGCGTTCCCGGGTCACGTCGAATTGTTTGCCCACCTCTTCCAGGGTGTGGTCGGTGTTCATGTCGATGCCGAAACGCATGCGCAGCACCTTGGCCTCACGGGAAGTGAGCCCGCCCAGCATGTTCTGGGTGGCTTCGCGCAGTCCCTCGACGGTCGCGGAGTCCACGGGTGATTCCACGCCGGCGTCTTCGATGAAGTCCCCAAGGTGGGAATCTTCGTCGTCGCCAATGGGGGTCTCCATGGAGATGGGTTCCTTGGCAATCTTGAGCACCTTGCGGACCTTGTCCTCCGGCATCTCCATGCGTTCGGACAACTCTTCCGGGGTGGCCTCGCGTCCCATCTCCTGCAACATCTGGCGGGAGATGCGGTTGAGCTTATTGATGGTCTCGATCATGTGCACCGGGATGCGGATGGTCCTGGCCTGATCCGCGATGGAGCGGGTGATGGCTTGGCGTATCCACCAGGTGGCATAGGTGGAGAACTTGTAACCGCGACGGTACTCGAACTTGTCCACCGCCTTCATGAGTCCGATGTTGCCTTCTTGGATCAGATCCAGGAATTGCAGCCCCCGGTTGGTGTATTTCTTGGCGATGGAGATCACCAGGCGCAGGTTCGCCTCCACCATCTCTTTCTTGGCGCGACGGGCCTTCGCCTCGCCGATGGACATCTTGCGGTTGATCTCCTTGATCTCATGGATGGTCAGCCGGCTGTGCTGTTCCAGTGACAATAGTTTCTTCTGGGACCGCAACACCTCGTCCCGAATATCCTTGAGCGCTGCCGAATAGCCTTTCCCGGCGGCAATCTGGGAGTCGAGCCACTCGAGGTTGGTTTCGTTGTCCGGAAAAGAGGTAATGAACTCCTTGCGCGGCATGCGGGCCTCATTGACGCAAAGGTCCATGATGCCCCTTTCCTGGTTTCGGATGAAGCTGATCGCCTTGCGCAGGTTATTCACCAGCTCATTGAAAACCGCGGGCAGGAACTTGAACTCCAGGAAAGTCGCCGAAGTCTTCTCAATCGTCTTCAGGGTTTTGTTGTGTTCGCGGCCATGCTTGTTCAGAGCCGTCATCAGCGCTTTGTAGTGCTTGCGCAACTGGGCGGCTTTTTGCCTGGCTTCCTCGGGGTCCGGGCCCGTATCAACCTCAGCAACTTCATCTTCTGCGTCACCATCATCGCCCGACTTCGCTTTCTGCTCGTCAGCCGGTACCTTGGGGACAGGGCGGGGAATTTCATCCGGCTCGTTGGGGTCGACGAAGCCGTTGATCAGATCCGTCAGGCGCAACTCCTCCGCTTCCACCAGGTCGAACCTGTCCAGTATCCTGGCGATCGTATCCGGATAAGTGGATAGGGCGGCCAATACCTGGGTCTGACCCTCCTCGATCCGCTTGGCGATCTTTAGCTCGCCTTCTCTGGTCAGCAGCTCCACGGTACCCATTTCGCGCATGTACATACGCACCGGGTCGGTGGTTCGGCCGAACTCACTGTCCACACTGGCCAGCGCTGCCGCAGCGGCTTCCGCCGCGTCTTCGTCCGCGCTCACGGCGGAATCCGATATCGCCTGATCGTCGACGTCTGGTGCGGTCTCGTACACCTGGATGCCCATGTCGTTGATCATCCGGATGATGTCTTCTATCTGCTCGGGCTCAACAATGCCGTCCGGCAGGTGATCATTGACCTCGGAATAGGTGAGGAAACCCTGTTCCTTTCCCTTGGCGATCAGTTGTTTGAGCTGAGATTGCTGCTGTTGTTGCTGGTCCATTTCCTACCTTAAGTGTGGGGAGGGAAAAACGTAGGGTTTGCGCGGATCAAACGGGCAATTATAGTGTACTGACTAGATTTTATCTACCGAAGATCCCGGGTTATCCCGTTTGGCCTTTTCCTCGGATAGCTGTAGGAGGCGCTGTTTTTCCTCCGGATCAAGCCCTCCTACCGCGGCCGCTTTGGCCACCAGGGCGTCCCATTCCATCATTAGCGCCTGTCGTTCGAGAGACTTCAGTGTGTCCTGAAACTCTCTCAGCTGTCCTTCCTCCTGAAGGGGCAGCATTTTGGCGGCGAGTTGATTGAGATACTTTCCCTCTTTTCTCTCACGCCAGCGCTCCAATATGGCTCCTGTAGTAAGGTTAGGCTCAGAACGCAGTATTTCAAGCAGTTCCCGCAAAACCGTTATACCGGGGAGGGAGAGATTTTTCCAGCCACCGGGGATGGGGGCGGCGTTGGCGAAGCCAGGGTTCGACACCAGCAAGGCGATAGCCCGTCTCACGGGGGGCATGGTGCCGAGAAACATTCCGGCCCGGGTGGTTCGCCTCGAACGGGCTCCCGCCGCTGTATTGATTGCGGATTGGGGCAGTTCCACACCGACAAGTTCTTCCAGTTTCTTGAACATCATGCGCCGGAACACACCTGGCGGCAGCAGGGCCAGCAGCGGCGTTGCCAGTTCCGACAGCCTTGCGCGTCCCGCCAGCGATGCCATGTCCACCCTTTCGATGAGTTTGTCGAAAAGCAGGGTTGAAAGGGGAGGGGCTTCGTCGATCAGCCGTTTGAACGCCTCCGGACCTAGTTTTCGTATCAGGGTGTCCGGGTCCTCTCCTTCCGGCAGAAACAGGAAGCGGGCTTCACGGCCGTCACGCATCTCAGGCAGGGTGATTTCCAACGCCTTCCAGGCGGCGTCACGGCCCGCCCGGTCACCGTCAAAGCAGAAAACGACCTCCGGTACCACCCGGAAAATGCGTACCAGATGGTGTTTCGTGGTCGCCGTGCCGAGGGTCGCGACAGCGTTGCGGATCCCGAATTGGGCCAGGGCCACCACATCCATATAGCCTTCGACCACCAGCAGCCTTTCCGTTTTCCTGTCGAAGCTGAGCGCTTCGTGGAGGCCGTAGAGTTCCTGGCCCTTGTGAAAAAGGGGGGTTTCCGGAGAATTCATATATTTTGGCACGCCGTCCCCCAGCAAGCGCCCACCGAAACCGATCACCTGACCCCGGGGGTTCCGAATGGGGAACATGATCCGGTCTCTGAAACGGTCGTAGCGTTTTCCCTCTTCGGGTTCCGCGAGCATTCCGCTCAGGCGCAGCTTTTCCACACCATCCTGGCCCCACTCCGGCCGGTCCAAAAGATTGGTCCATCCGGGCGGCGCGAAGCCAATGCCGAAATCGGCGGCTATCTGGCCGCTGAGACCGCGCTGGCGCAGGTAATCCACCGCCTTTGGGGCCTGAAGGTGATGCCGGAGCTGCTGTTGATAATATCGGGCGGCTTCGGCCAGGGTGTCATAGAGCGGCCGATAGTCCGGGCCGCTGCGGCCTCCTTCCTCCCGGGGCACCTCCATGCCCTCCCGCGCCGCGAGCTCTTCCACGGTCTCGACGAATCCCAGGTTGTCGTAGTCCATGAGAAAGCCGATGGCGGTGCCGTGGGCGCCGCAGCCGAAGCAATGATAGAACTGTTTTTCTCGGCTGACGGTGAAGGAAGGTGTTTTTTCGTCGTGAAACGGACAGCAGGCCTGGTAATCCTTTCCCGCCTTTTTCAGGGAAACCCTGCTGTCGATCAGATTGACGATATCAACCCGGTTGAGCAGTTCGTCGATGAACGGAGAGGGGATTTTGCCGGCCATGATCAGGGAGAGTGGATTCTGCGTTCAAAAAGCAGAGTCCGATGGTGGCTAGGGCGTGTTCGCGGCGGCGGCTGCAATGGCCGTAGCCAGAAATGGCCTATATCGGACAGAATCAGGCGCCGAGCCGTTGCTTTACCAGAGCACTTACGGCACCCATGTCCGCCCGGCCTTGGATCTTGGGTTTGAGCTGGCCCATCACCTTGCCCATGTCACGCAGGGATACGGCACCCGTGCCGGCCATGGCCTCTGCAATCATGGCATCGATCTCGGCCTCACTCAGGGCCTCAGGCATATAGCCCTGCAGCACCTCTATCTCAAAGGACTCCTGTTCGGCGAGCTCGTTGCGTCCCGCCTTTTCGAACTGCTCGATGGAGTCCCGTCGTTGCTTGACCATCTTGTCCAGAACGGCCAGTACCTGGGTATCGTCCAGTTCAATGCGCTCATCGACCTCGCGCTGCTTTATCGCGGCGAGAATCAGCCGGATGACCCCCAGGCGGCGCTTCTCGCCCGCCTTCATCGCGGTCTTCATGTCTTCCCGGATGCGCTGGCTCAACATGGAATCGGACTCCCGGTCAGGCGGCCTGACAAATCAATACTGACGTTCCCAACGGCGATTTTCCCTGGAAAGCTTCTTCAGGTGGCGCTTCACGGCCGCTGCGGCCTTGCGCTTACGCTCGGAGGTCGGTTTCTCGTAGAATTCACGACGACGCACTTCTGCCAGGATGCCGGCTTTTTCGCATCCACGCTTGAAGCGTCGCAGGGCTGTTTCGAAAGGTTCGTTTTCCTTGACACGTACGTTGGGCATTTACAACCTCGGAAAAATGGGTCCGATCAGGTTATCCTGACATAAAAGAGCGGAAATTCTACTGATTGTTCGGCCAGTTTGCAAAGGCCTGGAGAGAATGTATGCGTGTTTTGGGTATCGAAACCTCCTGCGATGAGACGGGAGTTGCCATTTATGACAGCGAAAAGGGGCTGATGGCCCATGCCGTGCATAGCCAGACAGCCCTGCATGCAGAGTTCGGGGGGGTTGTGCCTGAGCTGGCGTCCCGCGATCATGTGAGGAAGACGCTGCCCATGATTCGGGGTGTCCTGGCACAGGCCGAACTGGGTGTCGACGGGATTGACGCTCTCGCCTACACCGCCGGTCCCGGACTGGTGGGCGCCCTGCTGGTGGGTACAGCCGTCGGGCGGAGCCTGGCCTGGGCCTGGGGAGTCCCGTCGATCGGGGTTCACCATATGGAAGGGCATCTGCTGGCACCCATGCTCGAAGAGGAAGGCCCCGATTTTCCCTTCGTGGCGTTGCTGGTCTCCGGCGGACATACCCAATTGGTGGAGGTGCAGGCAGTTGGCCACTACCGGATGCTGGGCGAATCGGTAGACGACGCCGCGGGGGAGGCCTTCGATAAGACCGCCAAGATGATGGGTCTGCCCTATCCGGGGGGGGCGGAGCTGGCCAGGCTGGCCATGGAGGGCGACCCGTCCCGGTTCCGGTTTCCCCGGCCGATGACAGATCGCCCCGGACTGGATTTCAGTTTCAGCGGCCTGAAGACCTTTGCCCTCAATACCTATCGAACCGAGTCCAAATCCGTATCCGATGCCAGCCAGCCGCAACTCAAGGCGGATATTGCCCGCGCCTTCGAGGATGCGGTGGTGGATACCCTGATGATCAAGTGCCGCAGGGCGGTGCGGGAGACCGGCTTCAAGACCCTGGTGTTGGCCGGGGGCGTGAGCGCGAACCGGCGTCTGAGGGCGCGCATCAAGGAGATTATGGAAAATGAGGGGGGAAAGGCGTTTTACCCCAGGGCGGAGTTTTGCACCGACAATGGTGCCATGATCGCTTATGCGGGCTGGCAGCGTCTCAGGGCGGGTCAGGCAGACGGGCTGACGTTCGGCGCCAGACCACGCTGGCCGATGGATTCACTGCCCCACATTTAGGAACCTCTGATTAATTCTGGGCTCATAGACGCCGACCATAAATTGATCAGAGGTTCCTAAAACTATCACGGTCCCTGTTGGTCCCGGATACTGCCCTCGGAGCCTGTGATCAGATTGCGGATGTTGCTGCGGTGGCGCCAGAACAGAATGATGCTTATCGCCACCTGCATGATCAACAGTTCCCGGGACCCCAGAAAGTACCAGATTATCAGCGGTGCCAATGCCATGGATGCGAGCGCGGCCATGGAAGAGATGTTGAGCACCTTGGCCACGAACAGCCAGATCAGTGCCACCGGTCCGCCGATTTGCCACCCCAGCCCGAACTGCACGCCGAAGGCGGTGGCAACCCCCTTGCCGCCCTTGAAGCCGAAAAACAGCGGATAGAGGTGACCGAGGAAGGCCGCCAGCCCGGTGGCTGCCAGCACCAGAGCCGAAGTGTCCAGGAGATTTGCGGCCAGCACCGGCAGAAAACCTTTCAGGGAATCTCCGATAAGGGTCAACGCCGCAGCTTTTTTCCCCCCGATTCTCAGGACATTTGTGGCACCCGGATTATTCGACCCCTGGGTGCGTGGATCCGGCAGTCCCATCAGCCGACAGACGATGATCGCGCTGGAGATGGAACCAAGCAGGTAGGCGATGGGGATGAGAAGGAGATCCAACATGGCGGTTGCAGGCCTCAGCAGTATTGGTTGTCCGTATCGAGTCGTCTTCGCGGCCCGGTGCACCGGAAGTAACGGCAGTTGTCGGATTCTGGCTGCTGTCCCGGATAAAGGTCAAGGATGTTTGTTATTGTGCCGGCATGATTTAACATGAACCCAGGCGTTTCCTGAAGAACCAAGATTGCATACACCAGATGGACATTGTATTTGTACGGGGACTCAAGGCCGAGACCGTCATAGGCATCTATGACTGGGAACGGGAGATCAGGCAGTCCGTTGTTCTCGACCTGGAGATGAGCACAGATGTGCGGCGTGCGGCCGCCTCCGAGGATATCGGCGATGCCGTCAACTACAAGGCGGTTGCCAAGCGCCTTTTGGAGTTCATAGAGGCGAGCGAATTCCAGCTGGTGGAGACTCTGGCAGAGCGATGCGCCGGGATTATCCTTGACGAATTCGGTGTGGAATGGCTGCGCCTCACTTTGAACAAGATCGGTGCCGTCAGCGCGGCCAGGGACGTGGGCGTCATTATCGAACGCGGAAACCCTGCACCCGGTCATACCTCCTGACGGGATCGGCGGGCGGAAGGGATGCGTCGGATGAGGGTTTGGTTGAGTCTGGGCAGCAACATCGATCCGGAATTCAACATAAGGTTGGCGGTAGACACCCTGCGCCGGATATTTGGTTCTTTGGTGCTCTCCGGCGTCTACAAGAGTGAAGCCGTGGGCTTTGACGGCGCCTCGTTTCTAAACATGATCGTGGGTCTGGACACCGACATGGCCGCACCCCAACTCATGGAGCGGCTGCGCGGCGTTGAAGATCAACAGGGCAGGATCAGGGACGACAGGGACAAGAATGCACCCAGGACCCTGGACATAGACCTGCTGACCTACGGCAATTTGCCTGTTCAGGTTGGCCGGGTGTTGCTCCCAAGGGACGAAATCACCCGTTACGCCTTTGTGCTCTTGCCGCTGGCCGAGGTGGCGGGGGACGAGGTACATCCCCTGACGGGACTTACCTATGGCGAACTTTGGGCCGCTTTCGATAAATCGGAACAATCCCTGAATCCAGTGGAGCTGGATCTGAATTAGACCTGGTGCTCGTCCAGAAACGGCATCTTCCGTCATTCCGGCGAAGGCCGGAATCCAGTAAGCCACTGAATCCCCTGGATCCCGGCCTTCGCCGGGATGACGTGTTTTCAGGAAAGTGTGTGTTTCTGGACGGACACTAGACCTATTGCTGCACGGATCGTCCGCCGTCCACGGCTATGATCTGGCCGGTAATGTAATCAGCATTTCTTGCCAGGAACAGCACGGCGCGGGCGATGTCTGGGGGGGTGCCGGGGCGCCCCAGGGGGATGCGGGTCAGGATGTTTGTCCGAGCCTCTTCCGACAGACCCTCCTCGGGCCAGAGGATTGCCCCGGGGGCTACGCCGTTGACCCTGATCTCCGGTCCCAGCTCCCGCGCCAGGGATTTCACCATCATGGCGTTTCCTGCTTTGGCCATGGAGTAGATGGGATAGGATTTCAACGGGCGCTCCGAATGGATGTCCACCAGATTGATGATGGCCCCTCCGCTGCTGCGCAGCAGGGGCGCGGCCGCCTGGGCGAGGAAAAAGGGCGCCTTCAGGTTGCCACCCATCAGCTCCTCCCACTGCAGTTCGGTGGCCTCCGACATGGGAGTGGGATAAAAACTTGAGGCGTTGTTAATCAGCAGATCGAGGCGCCCCCGCCAGGCAGCCGCCTCCCGGACCAGACCCGGCAGTTCCGCTGTGTTCAGCAGGTCTGCCCGAACCAGTCTGACCGAGTCTGCGCGCCTGCCTTCCAGCTCCCCTTGCAGGGCCTCGGCCGCGGACCCGGATGTTCGATAGTGCAGCAGCAGGTCCATGCCGTCTTCATGCAATACCCGTGCGATCTCCGCCCCTATCCGCTGCGCGGCACCCGTTATCAGGGCGGTTTTTCGGGTTGCGGTGTCAGTATCTTCCGTCACTTGATGACTCCTGCCTTGGTATGATGCAGTACTCGATGGGATTTGAACCTTTCCAATTTAACCTTAAAAAACGGTTTTTAGAAATTTCATGCCAGGTCATACGAATTTGCCGGGGCAACAAAGGCTTCATGATTCACTGCCTGTACCCGATCAGGATTCACTCGCCCACAGCCTCAACCTGACAGAGCAGATCGCCCTGGAGATAAAGCAATCCGGCGGGCGGCTGCCTTTCGACCGGTATATGGAACTCTGCCTTTACGCGCCGGGGCTTGGCTACTACAGCGGGGGCCTCCGCAAGTTTGGTGAATCCGGAGACTTCGTCACCGCACCGGAGGTGTCCCCGGTATTTGCCCGTTGCCTGTCCAGGCAATGCGGGCAGGTCTTTGGGGAACTTGGGGGTGGCGACCTCCTGGAGTTTGGTGCAGGCTCCGGCAGGCTCGCGGTGGATATACTCAGGGAACTGGATCGTCTTGGACAGTTGCCGGAGCGCTATTACATCCTGGAGGTGAGCGCTGAGCTCAGGGATCGGCAGAATCGGACGCTGCAGGCGGAATTGCCCCAACTTGCGGATCGGGTGATTTGGCTGGATCGAATGCCGGACGCCGGGTTTTGCGGTGTGGTCATCGCCAACGAACTACTGGATGCCATGCCGGTGAACCGTTTCAGGATCGAGGGCGACATGATTCTGGAACAGTATGTCCACCTCGGGGAGGGGCAGGGGATTGTGTCCTCCTGGGGACCATGCTCGGAACTCCTGGAATCATCGGTGCAAGGCCTGCTTGAAGGAGACGGGGGCGGACTCGACGACTACGAGTCGGAGATAAATCTGCGGGCCGCACCCTGGGTGCGGGCTTTGGCACAGCGGCTTCAGGCCGGCCTGATCCTACTGATTGATTACGGTTATTCCAGGGATGAGTATTATCACCCCCGGCGGTCCCGTGGCACCTTGATGTGCCACTATCGCCATCGGGCCCATCCCGATCCGATGCTGATGCCGGGACTTCAGGACATCACTGCCCATGTGGACTTCACGCGCGTCGCGGGGGCAGCGCTGAACAGCGGCCTGAACGTCTGTGGCTATACCAGCCAGGCATTCTTCCTCATGGGCTGCGGCCTGGACGGGCTGATTTCCGAATCGAATCCCGAGGATGTCCGAAGCCACATGGAACTGGTACAGGGAGTCAAACGGCTGACGCTACCCACGGAAATGGGTGAGCGTTTCAAGGTGCTGGGACTTTCCCGGGGTCTCAACGAGGCGCCCGTGGGATTCAGTATCCGGGATCAGCGGGAGCGGTTGTAGGACAACCGTCCGTGGCAGTTGGTGCTACCGGAGGCTTGCCCTGGGATCGCTTGAATCGGATATCGTGCGGATGAAGGCTTCCAATGCCTGTTCGTATGCAGGCTGGCTCAACAGATACCCGCCGTTGTGGCCGCCCTGAAGTGTCACGAAGGTTTTCGGTTCCCGGGCCGCCTTGAAGATTTTTTCGCCCTGTCTGAAAGGGATAACCTCGTCCTGCGGGCCGTGCAACACCAACAACGGGCAACGGATCCGGTCGATTATGTTCAGTGTATTGAGATTGAAACGCAGAAACACAACCCGGGATATCAGAGGCATGATCGCATCGGCCATATCCCTTGCGGAACTGAAGCTGGATTCCAGTATCAGACCGGCGGGATGCACTTCCGAGGCCAGTTTCGAGGCCACGGCACCCCCGAGAGAACGCCCGAACAGGATGATGTCTTTCGAGTCGAAACCCTTTTCTTCCTGCAGAAAGCGCCAGGCGGCCCTGGCATCCTCATAAAGACCGGATTCATCGGGCTCGCCCTGGCTTGTTCCGAAACCCCGGTAATCGAATATGAGAACATTCATTCCCAGCCGATGAAAGATTTCCACGGAGGAGCCGCGATGAGAAATATTGCCCGCATTACCGTGGAAGAAGAGCAAAGCCTTGCGGGATCCCGCATCGGGCAGGTACCAGCCGTGCAGCTTAACGTTATCTGCCGTAAGCAGGGATATCTCTTCGTATTCCAGTCCCCAGGCGGCTGGGGTTTCATCGAGTTCCTTCTGCGGAAAAAAGATCATGGAAGGCTGTTGCAGGTACATCCAGCCGTTGAAAAGGGCCAGCAGCACTATGAGGATAAGGATCTGGCTTGCCATGGTTCGCATTCAGGTCAGGTTAAGCTGTGCACCGGTGAAATGCATTATATCCCGCGAAGGACATCGACATTCCGTACAAGCCCGCTTCTGCAATAGTTGGGGACATTCTGCAAAAAACGTTGGACACCATGCAGTGAGGGGAGATTATACTATGGCCCCTGATGCGGTTCGCAGGCTCACCACATCCTACTGTTATTGATGCTGTTCACCGGCTCACCATGTCCCCTAACCGGTAAATTCGGTATGTAGGATGTGGCGAGGAACGAACCGCATCATTTCAGGACAGTTGGCCGCCCGCAAATACTGATAGAGAATGTTCGGATAATTCCAGAGGCTATAAATGACAGAAGATTCCAAAGACGAAGGCGTAATAACGGTTCTACTGCAGCGGCTTGAGCAGCAACGGCTTCCAAGGGTGCTTGATCTGAAGAAGAAGGTCGAGAGTGGTGAACTGCTAAACGAATTCGACATAGAGTTCTTGTCGGAGGTGTTCGCAGACGCCGAAAAGGTAAAACCGCTGATAGACCGGCACCCGGAATATGCCGACATGGTGACCAAGATGGTTTCTCTCTACAAGGAGATCACCGAAAAAGCCCTGGAGAACGAGAAAAAGGCCTAGGGAGAAAGCGCGCCGCCGGTCCTCCGGCGCTATTGCTCTATGTCTGTTACGCGATTTCCCAGCGTTCGGCCAGTGAACGGTAACTGGCGGCGTTATCCAGAATCGCCCCCCGCTGACCGACCAGCAACGAGGCGAAATCCTGTGCCCGCTCGAGGATCCGCGGCAGCGGCCATTCGCGCAGCAGGCCTGCGATGCAAACCGATGCAAAGGCGTCCCCCGCGCCTACCGTGTCCACCACTGGAACCTTGGCGGAGGGTTCGACTTCCAGGATTTCGGCGGAGCCATCAAGGGCGAAAGCGCCCTTGCTGCCCGCAGTGACGATCAACAACTCCAGGGCGTGGCGCGTCATCAGCGTTCTCGCCTTGGTGCGCAGCTCCTCATCTCCTTCCACCATGGTTTCCAGTTCTGCATCGTTGATCTTTACCCAGCGGCTGTGATCGAGTTGTTGCTCGACCAGCGCTCTCGACCACCAGGGTGGTCTCAGATTGACATCCAGGAACACCGGTGCCTGGTGTCTTTTCAGCAGATCTTCGAATGCCGTGGCGGAGCCGAGTTGCCTTAGCCCCAGCGTTCCCTGGTAGATCAGGGCAGGCTCCATCGGAGGGATCGCATCGCCGTGAATATGGTCATATGCCCTGTCCGCCAGGATATCGAACGTCGGCTGGCCATCCTGGAGACTGACGCGCACTTCACCCGTGGGGTGGGCAGAATCTTTCTGCAGACCTGCGGTTGTCATGCCCCAGTGGGACATGGTGTCGCGAATCTGCCTTCCCATAGGGTCATCCCCAACCCGACTGATGAGGAGAGGTTCGTATCCGAACGCCTGCAGATGCCATGCAACATTGAAAGGGGCACCGCCGAGTACACGGCTGCCGTCATCGAAACAGTCGAACAGCACTTCTCCGAACAGAACAGGATTTTTTTCCATAGCATCTTCCCTTCTCAATGGCTCGACGATTCAGGGATGACAATGGATACCCCTCCGGTTCGGGGCGAGAGAGCTGGCCGGGACGTCACTCCTGCTCGGTTTCCACCGGCATCTGGCATTTGCCGTAGAAATCGTAATGTTCTATCGCCTCGATGATTCCACCTGCACCCCGGGCCGTGGAGAAATAAATCCTTTCAACGTCTTCCAGTTGGGACAGTTCTTCGTGATGCCGGTTGCCAACCACCACGGCTAGCGTGTTGCCGCGCATCATATCCTCGTCCGCACCTGATCCTCCGGCCACCAATATCTGCTGCAAGGAGATCTCGAAGCGGGCGGCCATGTAACGCAGGGCCAGTCCCTTGGAGGCTCTGATCGGCAGGATATCCAGGAACTGACCGAACGAGAGTATGAGGTTGACCGACTGCTCTTCCTGGTACAACAGGCCATTCAACTCATCCAGGCTGGGAGCGTTTTCCGGATCGATGTAATAACTGATTTTGAATCGGCTCTGCTCCACTTTAGGTTGCAGTATCAGACCCGGCAACGGGTCCATCACACGCCTGACCACCTGGGGTGTCCACTGTTTCTCGATATGGCGGGTCCAACCTGTATCCTCGGTGAGTTTGGGCGCGTAGTGAATGGATGTGCCGCAACTGGTTATCAACACATCGGGTTCCGGGATTCCATGCTGCTTCATCAGTCTGAGCGCGGAATCCAGGCGGCGCCCGGTGGCGATGCCGAAGGACGCACCTTTTCGATTGCCCCGTATGATACGGATCAATTCAGGCAGGGTATCCACGCAGTCCAGCAGATTCTTGTCTAGATCGGTAAAGATGGCCCGGTCGTGGTAGAGCATCGGCCGGCGGACGGCGGGCGGGCGCTCCAGAGGCTCGGAGGTTCTGTCGGCGATGGGGCGCACCATTTCCAGATAGCGCACGGCATGCGCTTCCCAGGAGTAGTGCTCTCTCACGCCCTTCAACCCCTGGGTGGATCGATGCTGCCAGCCCTCCCAATCCAGAAGCACCTCTTCGATGCCTTTGGCGATGTCATCGGGTTCGAGGGGATTCACCAGCACGCCGTTGCCGCAGTTCTGAATGATATCCTGGGGACCCCCGTCCTCGGTGGCAACGATGGGCAGACCACTTGCCGCGGCCTCTATCAATGTCAGTCCGAAGGGCTCGGTGAGGGCGGGATTGACGAATACGCCACCCGAGAATGCCGCCAGTCGATAGATCAGGGGGACGTCATCCGCGGCATGGTGCTTGGGGTATGCCACCTTTCCATACAGGTCGTAGCGGTCGATCTGCTGCATCATGTCGTTGAACACTTCCTGGGCACCGGCATCCAGGTCGTTTATGTCGTCACGGTTGCCGGCCACGATGACCAGGTTGGCCGATTCCTGCAGTTTCGGGCTCTCGCCGTATGCTGTAATCAAGGCACCGATATTCTTGCGGGTGTCAGGCCGGGAAAGGGCGAGAATAATGGGTTTTTCCGGCTCCCGCAGGAAACGGGTGATGGCACCGGTGATGCCGGAGTGCCACTCATTGCCTTCCGGGGGGTAAAAGCGCGTCATGTCGGTGCCGGGCGGTACGACGCGCATCTGTTCCGGCTGGTAGTAGTCGTAGAGTGCGTACTGTTCTTCGATCTCCTGGTTGGTGCTGGTGATAACCCTTTCCGCGGAGGCCAGCGTCATTTCTTCGGCCTCGATACGTCGGATCATGTTGTAGCGTTCTTCGATCTGCGGGGTATCCAGTCCGGATGCCAACAGACGGCGGCGTTTGACCCGGCCCAGGGAGTGGCCGGTATGTATCAGGGGGATGCCGAGAACGTGCGACACCCGGCTGCCCACATAACCGGCGTCGGCATAGTGGCTGTGCAGCAGGTCCGGCAACCGGTTCTGGTCTCGAAAGAAAAGAATGCTGTTGTCCACGAAGGCATCGAGATGATCCCAGAGCGCTTCCTTGGGAATGTAGCCCTCCGGACCCGCATTGATCCGGACAATACGGGCGCCTTCACTCAGTATCTCGATCGGCTGGGCGTAGTCGGTGCTGACATCCGGATCTTCGATCGACCGTGTCAGCAGATCCACCTGTGCCACCCCGGGCTGAGCAGCCAGGGCGCAAACCAGCTCAACCACATACTTGGTTTGTCCCCCGGTATCGGCGTCCCGACCCAGTTCCAGGTCATGACCCCTGATCAGACCGTGTATACTGAACAGTCCCAGATAGAGCCCATCACTTTTTTGTTGTTCTGGCTTGTCTTCGGTCAAATCGCCTTCTCTTTGAAAGTCTCACAACTTTTATCCATTATGAACTATAAGAGACGGGTTGTCTTCGGGGGTGAAACCGGATGTTACAGGGAGATGTGAGCTCGATCATAGAAACCGCGGGTGTGGCGCTGGCAACCTTCTTTGCCACGATCGGGCCGATCGATGTAGCTGCCATGTTTGCCGGACTGACCTCTTCCGCTTCGATCAGGGAGAAGCGATCCATCGCACTGCGTGGAATCCTGATCGCCGCCGTGATCCTCATCATGTTCGCATTTCTCGGTGAGGTGTTGCTGGCCAGCCTGGGTATATCCCTGGCGGCGCTGCGGACGTCCGGGGGTATTCTGCTGCTGCTTATCGGTATCGAAATGGTTTTTGCCCGTCCGTCCGGCGCCACATCCGCAACGGAAGAGGAGGCCATGGAGGCTCAGGGCAAGGGCGATATCGCGGTGTTTCCTCTTGCCACCCCCCTGATTGCGGGTCCGGGGGCCATGGGGGCAGCCATTCTTTTGATGGCGGGTGCTGAAGGGGAGGTTCTGCATCAGCTGATCGTGCTGGGGTCGCTTGTCGCGATATTGATTTTGACCCTGCTGTGCCTGTTCATAGCCTCTCAACTGCAACGGATACTGGGTGTTACCGGAATGCATGTGGTCAGCCGTGTTTTCGGTGTCTTGCTTGCGGCCCTCGCTGTGCAGTTCATATTCGACGGCATTCTGCAGAGCGGGCTGCTGAATTGATACGCGACACACCACTGATACCCAATATTCCACCGAAAATCTCCTATCGACGCTGAAGTACTCGGATCGTTCCCTAAGAGCTTCTTTTTGGAAAAATTTAATTTGAACGGAAAGTTCGGTACTTCTTCCTTCAGTTGGCATAGCCCCCTGATCATCGTTACCGCCGGTTGCCTGATCGCCATGGTCGGGTTCGGCATCCGTTCGAGTTTCGGCCTGTTTCTCGAACCCATGACCCTAGAAAATGGGTGGGGCCGGGAGACGTTCGCGCTGGCCATGGCGATTCAGAATCTGTTGTGGGGCATCGGTGTCCCAGTGGCCGGGGCCATCGCGGACCGACGGGGTGCGGCACCCGTGCTGATAGCAGGGACGCTGTTCTATGCCGTCGGTATCTACGGGATGGCGCAGGCAGAGTCCGGCCTGTCACTGCATCTGTTCGGTGGAATACTGACCGGTCTGGGTATTGCCTTTACGGGATTCGCCATCGCGCTTTCTGCCATCGCCAAGGTGGTTGGTCCGGAGAAACGATCTATGGCGCTGGGTTTGGGTACCGCGGCGGGATCGCTGGGCCAAGTGGTGTTCTCGCCTCTGGGGCAGGGATTCATCGACCACTACGGCTGGCACAGTGCATTATTGATCCTGGCAAGTTTCACCGCATTAATCGTGCCGTTGGCATTTTTAATTCCGCACCGGGATACAGCCGAGGGTGATGCGAAAACGAGCCAGACTCTCGCCGAGGCCCTGGGCGAGGCGGCGGCACACCGTGGCTATGTTTTGTTGACGCTGGGTTTTTTCGTCTGCGGCTTTCACGTCGCATTCATTACGGTGCATTTCCCGGCCTACGTGAAAGACCTGGGTATGGCGGGATCGGTGGGTGCCATATCGCTTTCGCTGATCGGCCTTTTCAATATCATCGGTTCCTTTGGCTCGGGCGCAATTGGACAGCATTGGAGCAAAAAACTGGGACTCAGTTGGATCTATCTGCTGCGGGCATGCGTCATTACCGCATTGATGTTAGCTCCCAAGACCGAATTTACTATCTACCTGTTTTCCGCTGGCATGGGTATTCTCTGGCTTTCCACCGTGCCTCTGACCACCGGCATTGTCGGGCAGGTTTTTGGTTTACGCTATTTGGCAACGTTGTTCGGTATCGTATTCTTCAGCCATCAGGTGGGAAGTTTTCTCGGGGTCTGGCTGGGGGGCTATCTTTACGACACCAGTGGGTCCTACGATGCCGTATGGTGGGTGGGGGTGGCCCTCGGCTTGCTGGCTGCATTGATCCATTTGCTGATCGACGAGCGGCCCCTGAGGCGGCTGGCAGCCACCACATGAATAACAAAAAAAATCACGCTTATAGGTATCCGCTCAACTCCTTGAGTGAACCCACTACAATATCTGCATATTGATTCCAGCAGTTTTCACTATCCGGGTCGAAGTAGACCGTCGTCACGCCGGCCCGGCGTCCGCACTGCATATCGAAAAGGTAGTCTCCCACCATTACCGTGTGGTCCGTAAGACCTTGCCACCGGTTCAGCAAGGTGAATACACCGTCGGGATTGGGCTTCGGGAGTGCACAGCCTCGGCTTACGATGTCCTTGTCAGTGAAAAAGTCCGTCAATCCACAGACGGTCAGTGTCAGTAAGGTGCTTGGCAGGTTGTTGCGCGTGACAATGCCTGTATTTACCCGTTTGGCCTGGAGCCTTTCCAGAAGTTCGACGACTCCCTCCTGGGATTGCGCGGTCGCGGCGATCTGAAGTTCAATGGTATCCAGCTTCCGCATCCTGGCATCCGCTTCTGTCTCGGGCAGTCCGGCCAGGGCTTCAAGGATGGGTTGGTCGGGAGGCAGATCCAGTTCCCGTCGGATAGCATCGAAATCGTGCTGAGCAACAGTCAGAGTGCCGTCCATGTCGAATATCCAATGGCGGCTGTCTTTTAGCGGTCTTAAACTCATCTATGCGGATAGGGCAGTGGGATCCGAAAACAGGTGGTCAGACTATTGCGGAAAAATAAGGTCAGAGATTGGATTGGGGTAAATACTAGCTACAAACAAAGAGCTGGTCCAGTTATTGAGACTTACCTGCATGGTGTGACACACAAGACATGCTCAGAATCGAAATCTCATCCTAAAAAAACCCCACCAGGTCGCGCACCATGGTGGGGTCGTGGGTGGATGATTGCGCGTCTTGGTTGCGCAACCATCCGCTTTCCAGCAAATGCTACTGAAAAATTACCAGATCCTCTTCAATCCAATCGACCTCTATATGGTCGGTGCGCCTATCCGGTACACGTCTGCGATCCGCTAAGACAAACATATTCTCAGAATCTTCCAATGGGAATTCTTTGTATTTCCTGTAGTTTCGTCGGTCGGGAGTTTGACTTCTCTTATCTTTCATAAGTTTTACCTGAGAAAAGTCAAACAGACGCCACATAAGCCGGTGGCAATAATGTCACCGGAGTCGATTTGACCGGCTGCTGGCGTAGTTGAGGAACCAGCATCCGCAAAGCCTCTGGGATTAAAAGTAGTGTTTGACGAACATTCTGTGGGGGAAGCAGCCTGCGATATCGAATCAAAGAACAACAGTCCAGGAATTGCAAACATGGGAGCATTATTTTTTGCTGACAGCATCTTTTAACTCCCCTTCCAAAATCCTGGTCGTATGTTTGCAACCGTTACTACCGAGTCGTCGCGTCCAGATCGTTGGTCTATCAACCATTGGGGCAAACGTAGGCCTTATTGCCTGGCTTTTACTATAAAGCACGGTTTGTGCCAAGCTAATGAAGCATACAGAATATCAGACAGTTACTGCAGTTTGCCGGAATGAACACCACGGAACCTGTAAAGATTACTGACACTATTCCACTGTGCTCATGGATACTTGCGCAGATTGAGTCTAAGGAACGGCAGTCTTATCCCCCCCTAAAAGGGAAGCCCGAATCTCTTCAGTTTCCCGTCATTTCTCCTTGAATACATTTACCACAGTGGATTCACTTATTCTGATACGTCTTAGACATTCAAGGCTCGTAGCGGTAGACCTGTTCAGCGACCCCATGCGACAGTTGTTGGCGCCATGAACCTTTAGCCCCAAAATTTTGCCGCAGGATATTCCTCGAAACCGGATGGTTCGTTCTTGTTCACTGCTCGGTCCGATCTCAAAAAACTCGGCGGAAATCGTTGCAAAGACCACGTTGTTCTGAATGGTCGCAGAAAATTGCGGAACCACGTTTCTAATACGAAAAGAAGTGGTATTGCGTAAACGCAGCGTAAAATTACAGGAGTTACCCCGCTCCATTTTCCTGTCTACAAAGAGAGTGGCCTGTTCGATGTTGCCCCCGACCGCGCTGCCTGTCCGATCGGAATTGTCAACGTGCCTGTTGGGCTGGTCGGTTTCGAGAGATATCTGTTGATCGTCTGGCAAGGTGACCGGGACTTCCCCGTGTACCGACAATGGGAGCAGGACTACGAGAAAGTATAAGAAAAGGTTTGAAGTTCTGTTCATAATAATATGTCGCATGCTGTTGCAGTTTGATCCAATAATCCAGAATTGAATACCCATTTTTTCATCCGGTTGGGAGCGGCTGCAGGCTATTGCATCTCACAGAACCTGGGTCAGCTTTCGAGAAGGAGATCACCTATAGACCTGTATCCCCTCCACACCCTTCCGCTATCGATCAAACGGACCATGGCCTTGGATTGCTGTCCGGCCAAATACCAACTATCTGGTTTTTAACTATAAAGGAAGTTGGTAACAGGATTCCACTTTGCCGAGAGCGATCGAGGGTGCCAGCCGACTCAATGCTTCACTCCATCAGAAACAGAAGCATCGGTACCGCTATCAGAAAAAGATCGAGGTATTCATTGATCAGTTGCAGGAGCGTCTCGGTATAGAGGACGCAAAGGACGGAAACGACCCAAGCCTGTCACTTACAGACGCAGCCCTGCTGTCACTGGATGCCATGCAAGCCAGCATAGCAAGGTGCATGCTAGCCGCCTACCCGCCGGATCTCTTGATCGAGATTTCCATAAATACCTGTGGTGCACACGAGTTCTACCGTGCTGAGGAAGTTATCACTGCGGGAGAGTATTGGGCTGAGTGGGCCATTAAGCGATTCGAAAATGGAAATTCTTGATTTACAGACTCCTCCCCTGATTGAGTGAATAAATCAACATGTTAGAAAAAACGCATTCCACCTTTCGAACCGTAGGGTCGAATTCATTCGACCAATGCTTGAAGAGAGATATGGGGTCGAATTCATTCGACCAGTTCGACTTGATGATGCAGGAAATGACGCCCCCTGCGCAATGCATCGTAGGACAAGATGACCTCCTTGTTTCCAGATGGCCGTTGGCCGAATGAATTCGGCCCTATAACGCGAATCTACCCCCTTTATTCGGGGGAAGAGCCGATCTACAAATGGTGATTTTCCCGTTTTCGTTCAATTGGTAGTAAACCAATACCTGAACAACAAACTCCCTTCATCCAAAAATATCTACTATATTTCAGGGACTGACCAGGTGCCTTCCGCCTTTCAGGCTAAGTTGAAGTATCAACAAAAAGACTGGTATTTGTGAGTGTGAAAATCAACTGATGCCCTTCTTGCGGCTACCCGTTGATTGCCGGTGAAAAATGATCCTTCCACCGTAACTGCAGAGGAAAAAGAACATGTATGCACGTTACTTTACTTTCAAATCGACGCCCGATAAGCGCAAAGCTGTAGAGGCGCTGGCCGATGCGGTTTCTACCTACGCCAAATCACTAAATGGCTTCGTGAATATTACATTTTTCATTTCAGATGATGAATCGGAATATGGGTCTTTCAGCATCTGGGAAACAAAAGACGATGCGGAAAAAGCGGGGGCTTCACTGCGTGAGAAAGTGGCCACGACGCTTGAACGCATAGTTACTGCACCGCCGGAGGTGGTTGTTCTGGAAGTTTATGAACCCGGATCTTAGCGTAATGTAATGTATGGTGAAATTACACTGGCAGGGAGAGACCATTTGGTTCGTATCTATTCCTGTTTGGGCGGTACGGAGCGGGGGCGATGAAAGTTTGTATCGTGGGAGCCTCCGGGAAAATGAGGCAGTACATGAACCACCTGCAATTGTTGGCTGCCAGACACCTACGGCGCTCACGCATACCGTGAAGTAATCATCCAAGGCCTTAAGGGTCGGTAAAAAAACTACTGCAGTGTACCAACCAAATGTCTTATTTCATTCGCAAACCGGGCTGCCTCAGGCAGCCCGGTTCACAGTCGCTTGTGACTATCAGGCGAAGTTGCTGGCAACGAAATCCCAGTTGATCAGTTTCCAGATCTCCTCAAGATACTTGGGGCGGGCGTTGCGGTAGTCGATGTAGTAGGCGTGCTCCCAGACATCCACTGTAAGCAGCGGGGCCTTGCCGTCGGTCATGGGGTTTGCGGCGTTGGAGGTGTTGACGATCTCCACACCACCTTCACTGTTCTTTACCAGCCACGTCCAGCCGGAACCGAAGTTGGTGGCCGCCGAGGTGGACAGGGCCTTCTTAAATTCGTCGAATGACCCGAAGGCCTTATCGATGGCCGCTGCCAGGTCACCGGAGGGTGCACCGCCGCCGTTGGGGCTGAGGCAGTTCCAGTAAAAGGTGTGGTTCCAGATCTGGGCGGCGTTGTTGAAGACACCACCGGAAGACTTCATGACGATATCTTCCAGGGAGGCGTTCGCGAACTCGGTCCCGGGCACCAGGTTGTTCAGATTGGTGACATAGGTCTGATGATGCTTTCCGTAGTGGTATTCCAGGGTCTCCTGGGAAATGGTGGGTTCCAGGGCGTTCATCGCATAGGGCAGGGCGGGTAGTTCGTAGGCCATGTGTTTAGTTCTCCTTAAGGGAATATTTGTAATAGATTCAGAGGATAGCCGTCATGCCCAAGTGCGGATGCCGGCAGCAAGTGACCCACACGGATGTGGGGCGTTTAGTGCAATTACAGGCGTAATTGCCTGGATGCTGCCGCAAGCCTGCAAGGACGTGTTCACGGCGTCCCTCACTTGGGCATGCCGACTGTCCCGGGTACTCTTATCTGAAAAACCTACCAGTTTGGTTGGTAAATTTGCCACGCATTCTAATTGCCGCGGTTTTGTAATGCAAGGATGGGACGGGCTACCCGCTGGGGTAGCCAGCCAACAGGGCAGTCCTGCATCGACAGCCGCTTGCCGTTACTTGGCCGCGGCGTCGGTCATGCCCATCAGCGCCTTCGTCACCTTGTCAACCGCCGGAACACCGGCAACCCCATAGCTTTGCTTCAACGCCTGGGGATCGTGATAACTTATCCAGGTTTTTCCTTCCTTGTCCTGGTAGACGAGCACCCGCAACGGCAGGTCCAGCCCGGCGGCGGGATCCTGGGTCATGATGGCGGTGCCGATTTTTGGGCTGCCGAAGATGAGTACCTGGGCAGCCGGCTGTTCCAGTCCCGCCTTTCGGGCGTTCGCCTGATGGTCAATGCGATTGAATACGGTGAGTCCCTTTTTCGTGACCACCGCCTCCAGTTTGTCCATTGTTTCCTGAACACCCTTCTGGCTCGGCTTTTTCACCAGATCGGCGGCCTCGGCGAGGCATGTCATGGCAACCAGGGCGAGAATGAACAAAATCTTCCTATGGATCATGGTTTTTTTACCTTTCCGGTAACCGTGTATTTGTGGACCCAACTGTAGCACAGGCTTGGGGGTGTTATTCCCGATGTTCTGTCTGATGATTTCCCCAGGCCGATCTGTCGATCAGGACCTCGGTAGTGCCTTGCCCCCTGATTCCCGCCGCCGGAATGTTTTCCCCTCGCTTCCAGCTTTGAACCGCAGTCCGTTTTCCGCTGCCGGTCACCAAAAACAGGAGCTGTCTGCAGGATTCCAGGGTGTTCCGGCTCAGGCTCACCCTGTCCGCCGGGGTCTTGGGTGCCTGGTGAATTGCCAGTACCGTGGGTCCGATAGGGTGCTCCTGCCCCGGAAACAGGCTTGCGGTGTGACCGTCCTCCCCGAGCCCGAGCAACACGAGATCGAAGGGAAGGGCATCGGTAATCTCTTCGGCGTAGCGCAGAGCCGCCGGTTCCGGGCCGAGTTCCGCCGGTATCGGATGGATCTGGTTTCGAGGAATGGGGACCTTGTCGGTCAATGCGCGGGCCGCCATCAGGCTGTTGCGCTGCGGATCTGTGACTGTCAGGCAGCGTTCGTCACCGAAATAGACATGCCAGCTGCCCCAATCGCTTTTCGAATCGGCCAGCAGCCTGTAAGTCCGCTCTGGCGTGCCGCCTCCTGCCAGGACGATACTGAATCGATCCCGTTCCCCGATGGCTTCTCGGGCCGCCCGCAGAATCCTTGAACAGGCCTCCAGCGCTACCGCATCCGCTGAATCCAGGGGGTGCCAGCTTATTGAAGAATGCATCAGTCCGGGGCCAGACTGTGGCGCCAGTGGTGTTCCTCGGTGTCGAACAACCGCTGGCTCTCCTCGGGTCCCCAGGTGCCGGCAGGATAAGTGTGGATGAAGTCCCGATTGGTGGACCAGGAGCGCAGGATGGGATCGACAACCCGCCAGGCCTGCTCCACCTCGTCGTAACGCAGGAACAGGGAGCGGTCACCGTCGATAACATCCAGCAGCAGTTCTTCGTAGGCATCGGTCTGGATTTCGTCGTCCTGACGCAGGCTGGCATCCAGGCTGGTCTGACGTGTGCGCATCTCCAGCCCCGGCTCCTTGACCGTCATCTCCATCCTCAGGCACTCGCAGGGCTGGATGCCAAGAAGTACCCAGTTCTGTTTGATCTGTTCGATTTGGGTGCCGCGAAAAAACTGCTGGGGCGGGTGACGAAAACAGATCGAGACCATGGACTGCTGTTGTGCCATCCGCTTACCTGTTCGAAGGTAGATGGGCACATCCCGCCAGCGCCAGTTGTCGATATAGAGTTTCAGGGCGGCATAGGTCTCGGTGACGCTGTCGGGCGGCACCTTGTCCTCCTGGAGATAACCAGCCACCCGCTGGTTTTCCATGCTGCCCTCACGGTATTGGGCCCGGAAGGCGTGGGCATGCACCGCCCTGGGGGGAATGGGACGCACCGACTTGAGCACTTTCACCTTCTCGTCGCGAAGGTCTTCCGCTTCCATGGAGACTGGTGGTTCCATCGTAACCAGGGTCAGCAGCTGCAGCAGGTGGCTCTGGATCATGTCACGCATGGCGCCGGTCCCATCATAGAAGGGTCCGCGGCTTCCCACGCCCAGGGTCTCGGAGTGGGTGATCTGGATATGGTCGATGTAGTTGCGGTTCCAGAGCGGCTCCATCATGGTGTTGGCAAAGCGGAACACCAGCACGTTCTGCACGGTCCCTTTGCCCAGGTAATGGTCGATTCGGTAGATCTGCTCCTCCCGAAGGTGACGCCCGATGGAACGCTGCAGGGATTGGGCGCTTTCCAGGTCGTAGCCGAAGGGCTTCTCTATGACGACACGCTTCCACCCAGCCCCTTCCTCGAACAGTTGCTCATTGCCCAGGCGGTCCACCACATCGTTGAACTGGGATGGGCTGATAGCCATGTAGTAGGCAACGTTCGAGGGGAATTCGGAGCTGTTCACCAAGTGCTCTCTGAGGCCGGCATACAGTGCAGGGTCTTCAAGGTCGCCCTGCAAATAGTCGATCCGCCGGGCAAACCCTTCGAAGACCTCATCATCCAGCCTGTTGCGGACCTTCTGCTTCAGCCATTCCCGAATCTCACGGATACACCGCTCGTTGTCCCAGTCTCTCCGGCCCAGTGCCAGGATGCGGGTGCCGGTGGGCAGTTTGCCCGCTGCCTCCAGGTGATAGAGCGCAGGCATCAGCTTGACCCGGGACAGGTTTCCGGTGGCGCCGAAGATGACGTAGGTGCAGGGTTCAGTCATGGTCTCAGACTTCGTAGGTGGATGAGGCTGCGGGGCCGCCGCTGCCAGTCCAGTCCGTGTGATGGAATTCACCCCTGGGGCGGTCGACCCGCTCGTAGCTGTGTGCCCCGAAATAATCCCTCTGGGCCTGGATCAGGTTGGCCGGCAGCCTGCCGCTGCGGTAGCCGTCGAAGAAGGCCAGCGCCGAGCAGAATGCCGGCAGGGGTATGCCCAGTTCGATACCCAGGGCGGCGGCGCGCCGCCAACCCGGCGCGGCGCTCTTCAATGCCTCGGTGAAAAATGCGTCCAGCAGCAGGTTTTCCAGCGCCGGGTCGCGATCATAGGCATCCTTGATATTGCCGAGAAAGCGGCTGCGTATGATGCAACCGCCGCGCCACATCAGGGCGATATTGCCGTAGCTGAGATTCCAGCCATACTCCGAGGCCGCTTCCCGCATCAGCATGTAGCCCTGGGCATAGGAGATGATCTTGGAGGCATACAGGGCGTCACGAATGGAGCGGACGGCAGCCTCCCGGTCACCGTCGAACCGGACATCCGGTTGTTGGTAAAGGCCCTCGGCACGCACCCGTTCGTCTTTCAGAGCCGAAAGACAGCGGGCGAATACGGCCTCGCCGATCAGGGTGAGCGGCACCCCCAGATCGAGAGCGCTGATGCCGGTCCATTTGCCGGTGCCTTTCTGACCGGCGGCATCCAGGATGTTGTCTACCATCGGTCTGCCGTCAGAATCCCTCACGCCCAGGATATCGGCGGTGATCTCGATCAGGTAGGAGTCCAGCACGCCTGTGTTCCACGCCTGAAAAACGTTCCGGATCTCGTCCACCGGCATCCGGAGCCCTTCACGCATCAGCTGATAGGCCTCGCTGATGAGTTGCATGTCGCCGTATTCGATGCCGTTGTGCACCATCTTCACATAGTGCCCGGAGCCCTCCTGTCCGACCCATTGGCAGCAGGGTTCCCCATCCACTTTTGCGGCAATGGACTGGAGTATCGGACGCACCTCCGGCCAGGCCTGCGCGTCGCCACCCGGCATGATCGAAGGGCCGTGGCGCGCACCTTCCTCTCCCCCGGAGACACCGCAGCCGATGAACCGGATGCCTTTGTCGGCCAGTTCCCGGCCGCGACGGTTGCTGTCGGTGAAGCGGGAGTTGCCGCCATCCATGATGATGTCCCCGGGTTCCAGGTGGGGCAGGAGCGCTTCGATGACCCGGTCCACCGGATCGCCGGCGCGCACCATGAGAAACAGCTTGCGCGGGTGCTGCAGGCTGTGGACCAGTTCTTCCATGTTATTTGCACCTGTGATCGCAGACCCTTTCGCCGGTCCTGCCAGGAAGGCGTCAGTGGCGTCCGTTGTGCGGTTATAGACCACCACTCTGAAGCCGTGGTCGTTCATGTTCAGGGCCAGGTTCTGGCCCATGACCGCAAGGCCGATCAACCCGATGTCCGCCGCTGCCATATTATCCCCCTGTCTCCGTCGGATCCCGAGTATGGCATAATTCGACTTCTGCGAAACAACAGGATCAATCGGGTTTGAACGATACCCGTTTCCATATCCTGAGACTGCCGAATACCGGAGTGATATTGGATGTGCGGGTTGTGCGGGGAGTTGAGATTCGACGGTAAACCGGCCGATCTTGGGGCCATACAGCGCATGACCGCCCGTCTTGAACGCAGAGGCCCGGATCATGACGGCACCTACAGCGATGGTCCCCTTGGTTTCGGGCACCGGCGTCTGGCAGTCATCGACCTTTCCGAGCATGCCAATCAGCCGATGGTGGATCAGGAACTGGGGCTGGCGCTGGTCTTTAACGGGACCATCTATAATTACCCCGCCCTCCGGGAGGAGCTCAAGGAAAAGGGCTATCACTTCTACTCCAGCGGAGACACCGAGGTGATCCTCAAGGCATGGCACGCCTGGGGTGAGGCCTGTGTCGAGCGTCTGCACGGGATGTTCGCCTTCGTCGTTTGGGATCAGCACAGCCGGACCCTGTTTCTGGCGCGTGACCGGTTGGGGATCAAGCCGCTCTATTACGCCTCGGACAGGGAGCGGGTCCGATTCGCCTCTAATCCCCAGGCCCTGTTGGCCGGCGGGAATATTGATACCGCCATCGATCCGGTGGGCCTGCATCATCAGTTCACCCTTCATGCGGTGATTCCCGCGCCGAATACCATATTGCGGGGAATCAGGAAACTGGCCCCCGCACACTGCATGACCGTTAATCCTGACGGACAATCGAAGGAGCGAAGGTATTGGCGCCTGGAGGCATCCAGGCCGGAACAGCCGAAGACCGACGGTGAGTGGCTGGAGTCGATCCACGACATGCTGCGTTCGGCGGTGCAGAAGCGAAACGAGATCGCCGATGTGCCCGTGGGGGTGCTGTTGTCGGGTGGTCTCGATTCCAGTCTGCTGGTGGCGCTGCTGGCGGAGTCCGGGATCTCGGATCTGAGGACCTTTTCCGTGGGTTTCGAAGACCACCCATCGGAAAAAGGGAGCGAGTTCGAATTTTCGGACCAGGTGGTGGAGCGCTACCGCACCCGGCACCGCAAGTTCATGATCCCCAACGACCAGGTGCTGGAACGCCTGCCCGAGGCGGTCGACGCCATGGCCGAACCCATGTTCGGCCAGGATGCCGTCGCCTTCTACCTGCTGGGCGAGCAGGTTTCGAAGGAGATCAAGGTGGTGCAGTCAGGACAGGGCGCGGACGAGGTTTTCGGCGGCTACTTCTGGTACCCAAGAATGATGGCGGAAAGCACCGGTACGCCGGTGGAGCGGTTTGCCAGGCACTATTTCGACCGTGACCACGGGGAGTTTCTGCAAATGGTCTCGCGGGACTACCGGGGGGAAGATCACACCTCCGACAGGATAGCGCGATTACTGGCGGAACCGGGTGCCGACAGTTTTATGGATGCGGTTTTGAGGATGGATACCACAACCCTCATCGTGGACGATCCGGTGAAGCGGGTGGACAATATGACCATGGCCTGGGGGCTGGAGGCGCGGGTGCCATTCCTCGATCACCAGCTGGTGGAACTGGCCGCAAGCTGTCCGCCGGAGCTGAAACTGCGGGAGGGAGGGAAATATCCGCTCAAGGCGATGGCCAGGGGGTTGTTGCCGGACGCGATTATTGACCGCCCCAAGGGCTATTTTCCCATGCCGGCCTTGAAATTCATCCGGGGAAGCTTCCTGGAGTTCATGCGGGATATTCTGAACTCCCGGGCCTGCATCGATAGGAATCTTTATTCCCGGGCTTATGTGGATCTGCTACTGGCGACGCCGGAGATGCATCACACACGGCTGCTCGGGAGCAAACTCTGGCATCTGGCGCTTCTGGAACTCTGGTTGCAGAGAAATATCGACGGAATCCGTTAACCTGCATTTAATACCGGATTCTCATCGGAGAGTGAATCAATGATCACAATCATCACAATCGCCCTTACGCTGCACCTGATCGGGGTCATTATCTGGGTCGGGGGTATGTTTTTCGCACACATGGCGTTACGGCCGGCGGTCAACGGACAACTGCAACCTCCGGTTCGTCTGCCCCTGATGCATCAGGTGTTAAAAATTTTTTTCCGCTGGGTCTGGCTTTCCGTGCTGCTGATTCTGGTTACCGGTCTCTGGGTGTTTCTAGGGGTCATGAAAGGGCAGGCTGCCATGTATATCCATCTGATGGCGGGATTCGGACTGCTGATGGCGGGGATCTTTACATATATCTATTTTGTACCGTTCAGGTTGATGGGGCAGGCACTCGATGCAGGTAACCTGCCCGAAGCCGGGGTCAGGATGGCGCTGATCAGGCGCCTTATCGGGGTCAATCTGATTCTGGGCCTCGCACTTTCTCTGCTGGGCGGGCTCAAACTTTTCTGAGATCTTTTAAGCTTTTCACGCAGCAAATGCAGCAAATGCAGCCCGGATGAAGCGCAAGCGTAATCCGGGGGCGTTTCACCCGAGGTGCGGGATCCTGGATTCCACTGCGTTCCATCCAGGCTACATCCAGGCTACATCCAGGATTTTTTTATAACGGCGGTGCCGCGGAACTTTAAATTGCCTGTAGGTGCCCATATTAAATAGCTACAGTCTTGTATCAGATGGCATATACCTGCCAATTTTTGAGGTTAAAGAGATGGATGTGTTGGATCGAATCAAGGGCCAGGTGGAAGGAAATCCGGTCGTGCTCTACATGAAAGGGACTCCCCAGTTTCCCCAGTGCGGTTTTTCCTCGCGAGCGGCGGCGGCTTTAAACGACTGCGGTGTGAAGTTCGCTTACGTGAATGTTCTGGCCGATCCTGAGATTTTCGAGAATCTCCCCCGTTATGCGGATTGGCCCACTTTTCCTCAACTCTACATCAACGGTGAGTTGGTCGGGGGCTGCGATATCACCCTTGAAATGCACCAAAGCGGAGACCTGAAGAAAATGACTGCGGAGGCGGCCGGGAACAGGCCGGCAGAAGAACAAGGCTGAGGCGATGACCCGTGCAACGGGTCTTCCCGCCGACACGCTGTAATCCTCGAGGCAAGATCAAATCCAGGGTGCATCAGGGGTTTTCCGGCCCCACAGGTTCACAATTTTGCAGAAAAGATCCGCGGTCCTTTCGGTGTCGTAGACCGCGCCGTGGGCCTGACTGCTGTCCCATTCCAGCCCAGCCGCCTGAACAGAGCGCGCCAGGACAGTCTGCCCGTAAGCCAGAGCTGCCAGGGAGACCGTGTCCAGGGTGCTGAAGGGATGAAGGGGGTTGCGTTTGTATCCGGTCCTTTCCACCGCGGCATTGATAAAGCCCAGATCGAAGAAGGCGTTGTGACCCACCAAAATGCCGCGAGTGCAATCGCTGGCCTTGATCGCATTGCGTATGGGTTTGAATATCTTTTCCAAGGCTGATTTTTCATCAAGGGCCATGCGAAAGGGGTGGTCTGGATCGATGCCATTGAAAGCGAGGGCCTTGGGGTCAAGGTTGGCACCGGGAAAAGGCTGCACATGGCAGGAATGGGTCTCCAGGGGGATCAGTTGCCCCTGTTCGTCCATCCCGACAATCACGGCTGCCATCTCCAGCAGGGCATCTGTACGGGAATCGAAACCGGCGGTTTCTATATCGACCACAACCGGCAGGAAACCGCGAAAACGCCGGGCGATGGCCTTGTTGTATTGGATCTCGCTCATGCGCACAGCTTAATGGATATAGGTCCGATAGAGAACGATCGCTAAACTATCCGCCGTTCGGGCCGAGTTAAATTGAAGTCATGCATCCCGGGGAATACCCGATGTTTTGCTCTGTTTCCATTGCTATTGCGGCTTGGGAGCGAATATTGTGTAATTCCGGCCACGAGATTTTTATTGCCGGACCGGTTATCCTGCGGTCGTCTGTAGTATGAGTTGAAGGCTGCTTTAGTCGGCTTAAAATTAAAAAAGGTTAAGGACAATGGCCGTCTACGGGGTGTGGGCTCGGTTTACAATCACGCTTATTGCGCTTATACCGCTTTTTCTGTCTGGTTGTGCGACTACGTCCGATTTTGCCGATCCCCGGGACCCTTGGGAAGGCTTCAATCGGGGGATGTTCACATTCAACGACGATGTTGACGCTGCCTTTGTTCGGCCGATTGCCAAGGGATACAAGGCAATCACACCAGCCCCTATTGACCAGGGAATCACCAATTTTTTCCTCAATCTCGCCGATTTCAACTCTGCGGTTAACAACCTTTTGCAATTTAAACTGGAGCGTTCAGCCAACGACTTCGGGCGTCTGGCAATCAATTCAACGATCGGCATACTTGGATTCATAGATGTTGCAAGTAACATGAATCTGCCCAAACACAGTGAGGATTTTGGCCAGACCCTCGGGGTTTGGGGGTTCCAGCCGGGCCCGTATGTGGTACTTCCTTTCCTCGGCCCGAGTTCCGTGAGGGACACCATTGGCCTAGTTCCGGACTGGTATATGGCACCGATTCGATGGATACCCACCAGTACCGCTGTCACTTGGGGAACGCTGGGGTTGTGGTTCATCGACCGGCGGGCCGATCTGCTGGGTGCAAGCAGGGTACTGGAGATGGCCGCGTTGGATCCTTACGAATTTATACGTGACGCCTATCTTCAGAAGCGCGAGTACGATGTATTTGACGGCAATCTACCTCCCGAGTCTTTCGATGAATTTGAAGATGAATTTGAAGATGGATTCGAAGACATGACGGAACCCGATGATTTGGAATCTTCCGGGACGGAGATTCCCGGCCTCCTCCAGCCTTCCAACGAACCTTAGACGCTCCCGCAGTAATAAATAATATTTATCCGGTATAAAATAATTGTATTTGTTAATTTAAGAAAATGCTTATATTCTGTTTCTCCATGAGGGCAAGGCAGTACCAGCTTTCAAAACTTTACAGACTACTTGATTAACACATCAGAATTTGGAGATTAGATATGAGAACTATCGTTAAAGTTGCTGCGATTGCCGCGTTGATTGGTGCCTCTGCTTCCGCTTCCGCATGGTGGGGCGGCGGGCCTTGGGGTGGACCCGGATATGGTAATGGTAACGGATACAACGACTGGATGGGCGACGGTTTCGGCGACATGTTCGGTGACATGAACTTCAACATGAACACCAGTGCCCGTGGATCCGGATACGGTCGTGGAAACGGATACGGTCGCGGATACGGTTACGGCAATCAGTATGGCGGCTATGGCGCACCTTACGGCTACGGCGCACCTTACGGCTACGGCGCTCCTTACACTGCCCCGTACGGCGCACCTGGCATGGTTGCCCCTCAGGCAGCGGCTGCCCCAACCAAGTAAGTATCCCATGGTACAAAATCCCCACCCTTCATGGATGACGATACGGCACAAGGTGGTGCCGTCGGGATAAACATCGACAGGCCCTTCCAAGGGCCTGTCGCATAATTCGAGGTCATAATGATGAAAAAATTAACCACAGTGATTGCCGTTGCCGCATTGGCAACCGTTTCCATGACAGCCAGCGCCTGGTGGAGCGGCCCCACAGGGCAACAGTTTTGCAATGACGGCACGGCAGATGCCAACGCCGGTGCTGGAATGGGCTCAAGCGTGAACAGTCGGATGGCGGGCAGAGGACATGGCTTTGGCCGTGATTTCCATGGACACCCTTTCGGTGCCCAGCCCTATGGTGTCATGCCGCCGGTTGCCATGACTGAAGCTCAGCAGCAGCAGTTTGCGGAGCAGCAGAAAGCTTTTGCAGAACAGCAGGCCAAGGCATACGAGCAGATGATGGCTACCCGTAACCAGCGCGCCCAGCAGTTTGCCGCAGGTCCGGATCAGATGCCCGCTCCTTTCACCGCCGATCCCATGGCGTTCGATCGTCCTTTCGGAATGGGAATGGAAGACAGAGATGCACGCAGGGAAGAAGTCCGCAAGATGATGGAAGAGCGACAGAAGGCCTTTGCCGCACAGCGCCCCGCCAGCTTTGATGCCGCGGAACGGGATGCGCGTTTCGAGCAAATGCGCAGTCAGATGGAAGAGCGCCGCAACCAGTTTGCGACCCGGATGCCCTCTGAGCGTGCAGCAGCTCCCCGTGAAGCCCGTCATGACGAAGTTGTCAGGCAGATGGAAGAACGTCGTGCAGAGATGATGAAGCGTGTGGAAGAACAGCACGCCACGATGCGCAGGGATTTCGACCAACGCAGAGCGGCTCCGCGGCCCCGCGACATCTGATCGGCAATCCAACCAGCCCCTGTCGTTTTTGCGGCGGCGGCCGGTAAGCGGTACCAAAAGCCTGCAGGTTTATCACCTGCAGGCTTTTTTCTTTCCATACCGGGCTTTCCAACTTTATTACCCTATTACCCTGCTTCGCAGACCCAATGCTTCATCGCCCGCCATCGCTTGTCTTTCGGATTTTATTGCAGAGCATTTCAAACAGTTTCAGGCGTGGGTGGCTTGAATAACGGCAATTTCCGCCGGAGTTCGGCCCGATTGCCCTACTTTTTCCCGAGCTTCGGACTACACTCCTCCAGGAGAATCGATACACCCCGCGTGTACCAATCCGAAAACGCCGCTGTAGATACTCAGCCCGCAGCCCGTTAGCTGGTATCGCTGTTGTAACTTATGTATATTAATTTGATCAATATAAAGAATTGTAAATACCAATATTCAAAAGGGTAATCATTGAAGGTGGCCGAACCCGAGATGAAACGAGCACCCGGGAATTGCGGAAACCTGTACAAATATTCAAGGGCAGCCTTGTGAGAGTGACATTGAAATGAAGCCTGACATTGATCCCCAGGAAACACAGGAATGGCTGGACGCACTGGAAGGCGTGCTCGAAAATGAGGGCGTTGAACGGGCCCATTTTCTGATGGAACGTCTCATCGACAAGGCCCGCCGGTCTGGCGCCTACCTGCCCTATAGCGCCAATACAGCCTATGTGAACACTATACCGGTGACGCAGCAGGAGCGGTTTCCGGGGGACAGGTCCATGGAACGGCGGATCCGCTCGTTCATTCGCTGGAACGCCATGGCCATGGTGGTTCAGGCCAACAGGTTGTCTACGGAACTGGGGGGGCACATAGCAAGTTTTGCCTCTGCCGCTACGCTTTTCGATATTGGATTCAATCATTTTTTCCGTGCTCGAAGCCCCGCCCGGGACGGAGACCTGGTTTTTTTCCAGGGCCATTCCGCACCGGGGATCTACGCCAGGGCCTACCTCGAGGGCAGGATCAGTGAAGAGAAGCTCTATCAGTTTCGCCAGGAGGTAGATGCCGAAGGCCTGTCATCCTATCCCCATCCCTGGCTGATGCCGGGCTTCTGGCAGTTCCCGACAGTGTCCATGGGGCTGGGTCCCCTGATGGCCATCTATCAGGCGCGGTTCATGCGCTATCTCCATGACCGGGGCATCATGAAGACCGCTGGCCGCAAGGTTTGGGCTTTCATGGGCGACGGCGAGATGGACGAGCCGGAGGCCCTCGGGGCGATCTCCCTGGCCGGCCGTGAACGCCTGGATAATCTGGTATTCGTCGTCAACTGCAATCTGCAGCGGCTGGATGGCCCGGTGCGCGGCAACGGCAAGATCATCCAGGAACTCGAAGCTGTATTCCGCGGGGCGGGCTGGAACGTGATCAAGGTGGTCTGGGGCGGCTACTGGGACCCCCTGCTGGCCAGGGACAAGAATGGTCTCCTGCTCAAGCGCATGGAGGAGTGTGTCGACGGCGACTACCAGACCTATAAGGCCAAGGGCGGCGCCTATACCCGGGAGCACTTCTTCGGCAAGTATCCGGAGCTGGCCGAGATGGTGGCCAACATGACCGATGAGGACATCTGGCGTCTCAACCGAGGCGGACACGACCCCCACAAGGTATACGCAGCCTACGCTGCCGCGGTAAAGCATCCCCGGCAGCCGACGGTAATCCTGGCAAAGACGGTGAAGGGCTACGGCATGGGTGATGCCGGTGAGGGGCAGAACATTACCCACTCCCAGAAGAAGATGGGCGAGGTGGCGCTCAGGGCGTTCCGGGACCGGTTCAATATCCCGATCGAGGACGAGCACATTGCGGCAGCCCCCTTCTATAAGCCGGCTGCAGACAGTCCTGAGCTCAAATACCTGAACGAAAAGCGCGAGGCGCTGGGAGGGTCACTCCCGGCACGACATACCGATGCGCCGATCCTGGAGGTGCCGGGACTGGAATCTTTCAAGGCCCTGTTGGAGGGCAGCGGAGACCGCGAGATATCCACCACCATGGCCTTCGTGCGCCTGCTGTCCCTGTTGGTAAAAGACAAGAAGATCGGCGAATACGTGGTGCCCATCGTTCCCGACGAAGCCCGCACCTTCGGTATGGAGGGAATGTTCCGACAGCTGGGTATCTACTCTTCGGTCGGCCAGCTCTACCAGCCGATGGACGCCGATCAGGTCATGTACTACCGGGAGGACCAGAAGGGTCAGGTGCTGCAGGAAGGGATAAACGAGTCCGGCGCCATGTCATCCTGGATCGCGGCGGCCACTTCCTACAGCAATCACGGGATCAGCATGATCCCTTTCTATATCTACTATTCAATGTTCGGTTTTCAGCGCGTGGGGGATCTCGCATGGGCAGCGGGGGACATGCAGGCCAGAGGATTCCTGATTGGCGGCACCGCCGGACGCACGACATTGGCGGGTGAGGGATTGCAGCATCAGGATGGCCACAGTCATCTTCAGGCAGCAACCATTCCCAACTGTGTTGCCTATGATCCGGCATTCGCTTACGAGTTGACGGTAATCATTCAGAACGGAATGCAGCGCATGTTCCGGGATCAGGAGAATATCTTCTACTACATCACCGTGATGAACGAGAACTACATCCAGCCCCCATTGCCCGAAGGTACGGAGGAGGGGATTCTGAAAGGGATCTATCGTTTCCGCGAGGCCGGGGGCAAGGGCGAACGGGTTCAACTGCTCGGAAGCGGAACCATATTGCGCGAAGCGATCGCGGCAGCGGATCTGCTTGAGCAGGATTTCGGTATTGCCGCGGATGTCTGGAGTGTCACCAGCTTCAACGAGCTGCGCCGTGACGGTCTGGACGTGGAACGCTGGAACATGCTGCATCCGGATCAGGAACCCAGGCGCAGCTACATAGAGCAACAGCTTTCCGGTCAAAAAGGCCCCGTGGTGGCAGTTACGGATTACATCCGCTCCTACCCGGACCAGGTTCGGGCATTTGTCCCCGGAACCTTCCGGGTGCTGGGTACCGACGGCTTCGGAAGAAGCGACGTTCGAGCCCAACTGCGCAAGTTCTTCGAGGTCAACCGTTACTACATTGTGGTGGCCACTCTCAAGGCGCTTGCCGATGAAGGGAAGGTGGAGCCCGCTGCGGTCAGCAAGGCGATAAAGAAATACCACATCGATCCAGAAAAGCCGAACCCCGTTACGGTATGACCGGAGAACCACAAGTGACTACCGAAACAAAAGTCTTAGTGCCTGACATAGGCGATTTCGAGGGGGTCGAGGTGATCGAGGTCCTGGTCGCTCCGGGAGATCAGGTGGCCGTGGAGGATTCCCTGATCACCCTGGAGAGCGACAAGGCCACCATGGAGATACCGTCGCCTTATGCGGGTGAGATCAAAGAGGTGATCATCAAGGTTGGTGACAACGTGACGGTGGGGGATCTGATCCTGATCATTGAGGAGAAAGCCTCCGCCGGGGTACTGGAGGAGCCGCAGAGTAGTGTGGACGAACCGCCGGAACCGCCGGAACCGCCGAAGCATCAGGAGGAGCCTCCGGCATCAGTTGAGACGAATGTCCTGGTGCCGGACATCGGCGACTTCTCGGGTGTCGAGGTGCTCGAGGTGCTCGTGAACCCCGGGGACAGGGTGGAAGTGGAAGACTCACTGATTACCCTGGAGAGTGACAAGGCCACCATGGAGATCCCATCGCCGTCGGCCGGTGAGGTCAGGCAGGTGAACACCAAGGTGGGTGACAAGGTTACGGAGGGAGACTTGCTCCTGACCCTGCTGATGGATGGCGCCGCCAAACCTCAGGCTGCCCAGTCGGGGGGGGCGACAGAGTCATCGTTGCCGCAGCCTGCGTCTGAAGAGGTGGGGACGGTACAGGCGCCGGCGCCGGTGGAATTCCAGTCTGCCAGGAGACTGCCGGGGGAAAAGGAGTCCTCGCCACCGCCATTGCCGATCCGCCCGGCAGACACCAAGTCACTGACGGCCCATGCCAGCCCCTCGGTGCGGCGTTTTGCCCGGGAACTGGGTGCTGACCTGCTGCAGATACGAGGCAGCGGTCCGAAGGGGCGCATCACCCGGGAAGACGTGCAGGCATTTATCAAGAAGACGCTCCGCAGCGGGGGGGCAGTCGTACCAACCGCCGGCCCCCTTCAACTGCCGGGGATTCGGGCCGTGGATTTTTCAGCATTCGGGGAGGTGGAGGAAAAGCCTCTTGTACGGATCCAGAAAATCAGCGGAGCCCACCTTACTGCCAGCTGGCTGAACATCCCCCATGTCACCCAGTTCGACGAAGCAGACATAACGGACCTGGAGGCCTTTCGTCAGGCTCAGAAGGCAGATGCGGCCCGGCAGGAAATCCGCCTGACCATGCTGCCGCTGCTGATGAAGGCGTGCATTGGTGCCCTGAAGGCGATGCCCGCGTTCAACAGTTCCCTGAGTGCTGATGGGGAGTGTCTGGTATACAAGAAGTACTTCCATATAGGCGTTGCAGTGGACACGCCCAATGGCCTTGTGGTGCCGGTGGTCAGAAACGTGGATGCCAAAGGCGTTTTGGAATTGGCGGCCGAATTGATGGAAACGAGCGCCCGGGCGAGGGCGGGGAAACTGCTGCCTGCGGATATGCAGGGCGGCTGTTTTACCATTTCGAGTCTCGGCGGTATCGGCGGGACCAGCTTCACGCCCATCATCAATGCACCCGAGGTAGCCATACTCGGGGTTTCCCGGTCATTCAACAAACCGGTGTGGGACGGAAAGACGTTCCAGCCGAGACTGATGCTGCCGCTCTCGCTCTCTTACGACCATCGTGTGATCGATGGGGCACAGGCCGCCAGATTTTCCAGCCTTTTGGTGGGGCTGCTGTCTGATATGCGGAGACTGCTGCTATAAATAATTTCGTTTTATCCATGGATTAAGATAATCTTAGCGGTGCGCTAAGACACGAACTGATCCCGTACAGAGCCCTACACACCAAGGTGATGTCTATCAGGCTCTGTACGCATTCCAATAGAAAAAATACTCATACCCTTAATGGATAAGGATGACGCATGAACAATATCGCTGGTGAAACCGCTGACAATAAAGAGGCTTCGAATATCCGGGCCGAGGTGGTGGTTCTGGGTGCAGGTCCCGGTGGCTACACTGCCGCTTTCCGGGCTGCAGATCTGGGAAAGAAAACGGTTTTGATCGAGCGTTATCCTGATTTGGGCGGAGTCTGTCTCAATGTCGGCTGCATACCATCCAAAGCTTTGCTTCATGCGGCGGCGATCATCAACGAAACTGCCGAGATGGCACACATGGGCGTCAGTTTCGGCAAGCCTGAGATCAACTTGGACGCGATGCGTGCCGGCAAGGAAAAGGTGGTCAAGCGTCTTACGCAGGGACTTGCGGGTATGGCCAAGCAGCGCGGTGTGCAGATCGTGCACGGATGGGGAAAGTTCCAGTCTCCCAACCGGATAGAAGTGGATACCGCTGAAGGAACTGTGTCCGTTGAGTTCGACAATGCGATCATTGCCTGCGGCTCCCGTTCGGTGCAGATACCCGGATTCCCGAATGACGATACCCGTCTGATCGATTCGACAGGTGCTCTTGAACTGGAAGACATTCCGAAGAAAATGCTGGTTGTCGGCGGTGGGATCATCGGTCTGGAGATGTGCACCGTCTACAGTGCGCTGGGTTCGCAGATCGATGTGGTGGAAATGATGCCCAGCCTGATTCCCGGCTGCGATCCGGATCTGGTGCGCCCCCTGAAAAAGCGTTTGGACAAGGTCACTGGTCAGATCATGCTCCAGACCAAGGTCACCGAGATCAAGGCCCAGAAGAACGGCCTCAAGGTATTTTTCGAAGGCAAGAATGCGCCTGAAAAGCCGCAGATATATGACAAGGTTCTGGTTTCCGTGGGCCGAGTGCCCAACGGTGGGTTGATCGGTGCGGAAGCCGCTGGGGTGCAGGTGGACGAACGCGGATTTATTCCCGTGGACCAGCACATGCGTACCAACGTGCCCAATATCCATGCCATCGGCGACGTGGTGGGCAATCCGATGCTGGCCCACAAGGCCACCCACGAGGCCAAGGTGGCCGCCGAGGTTATTGCCGGTCAGCCCTCGCTCTTCGATCCCCTGACCATACCTTCCGTGGCCTATACCGATCCCGAAGTAGCTTGGATGGGCCTGACGGAAACGGAAGCCAAGGAGAAGGGCGTGGCCTACGAAAAGGGTGTTTTCCCATGGGCCGCTTCCGGGCGGGCATTGGGGATCGGCCGTGACGAAGGCATGACCAAGCTGCTGTTCGATCCGGAAACCAAGCGCATCCTCGGTGCGGGGATCGTCGGCGTGAACGCGGGGGAATTGATCGGAGAGGCAGTGCTGGCCCTGGAGATGGGTGCCGATGCGGAGGATATCGGGCTGACAATTCATCCCCATCCGACACTCAGCGAGACCGTCGGGATGGCTGCTGAGATGGCCGAAGGTACCATTACTGATCTGATACCACCGAAGAAGAGAAAATAGCGGTTCATAGGACAGAAGAAAGGGGCAGACAACAGGTCGCATATTGAATCTGTATTACCGCGAGTACGGCAGCTATTCGGAGGAGCGGCCGAGCATTGTCATGCTGCACGGGCTTTTCGGATCCTCGGTAAACTGGCATACCATCGCCCGGGGGCTGTCCGCCGATTACCACGTAATTGTGCCGGATCTGCGCAATCACGGACGTTCACCCCATAGCGACGAGATGAACTATCCGGTGATGGTGGATGATCTCGAGCACCTGCTTGAGGAACACGGCCTGGATTCGGTGCTTCTCATCGGGCACAGCATGGGGGGGAAGGTTGCCATGCTGTTCGCCCTCAATCACCCGCATCGGGTCACCGGTCTGGTGGTGGTGGATATCGCACCGGTGTCTTATCTGCACCGCTTCGACACTATCTTCGAGACGCTCCACGAAGTAAATTTGGATAGCCTTTCCAGGCGCTCGGAGGCGGATAATGTGCTGGCCCGCCGTTTGGAGCCCCATGGGCTGAGGCAATACCTGTTGCAGAGCCTCTTCAAGGAAGACGGCCGATGGCAATGGCGCATGAATCTGGATGCCTTGTACCATGCCATAGACGATATAACCGCGTTTCCTGTATCTTCTGCGCTGACCGCGTATCCGGGTTCCACGCTCTTCATTTATGGCAGTGAGTCCGACTACCTGACAAAGCAGCACTACAAGAGGATCATGATGCTGTTTCCCCATGCACGATTGCGCACAATTTCGGGTGCGGGGCACTGGGTATACTCGGAACAACCAGAGGCCTTTGCCTCGGCACTTTGGGGTTTTCTGGGAGGAAGTTCTTAGGGCCTGTTAACAGGTCCACTAAGGGGCGCGGGTTTAGGAGTTCATCATGGCAAAATCAGGCAAGACCCTCATCGGCAAAATCATCGAGGTCCAGGAGGGACAGATGAAGGTGATGTTGACGCTGGATGATACAGAGCCCTTTTCGGTAATCCAGGTTGATGGGAAGCGGGTGCATATCGGCCGCATCGGTTCTTATGTCATGGTCCGCCAGACTGGGGTACAGGTGGTTGCCATGGTGGCCCGGGCCAGTCAGGAAGAGCAGTCCGTACGTGTTTCCCTCGGCCTGAAGGCCACCGAAACGGTGCGCCGTCAGGTAAACAAGGGGTTTCTGTCCATCGTGCCGCTCGGTGAACTGGATGAAGATGGGCATTTCAGCCGGGGCATTGTCAACTATCCGACCCCCGGTGCCACGGTGCATGTAGTGAGGCCGTCCGAGATTGATGCCCTTTTCGAAATGCACCGCTCCATGGATTTTTGTCTGGGCTACCTCCCTTCTCTGCCTTCGGTGGATGTGTGCCTGGATCCCTCACAACTTTTCAGTCGGCATCTGGCGATCCTGGGTCAGTCGGGGTCGGGGAAGTCCTGGGGTGTCGCCAGCATGCTGCAGCGCGCCGTGGAAATCATGCCCAACGCCCACATTATCCTGCTCGATCTCCATGGGGAGTATGTCTGGACGGACCCGGACGGACAACGCCATGCGGCGTTCCCGGAAGAGACGTACCGTGCCCTGGATGCGCGTGAACTGGAGATCCCCTACTGGCTTCTGACCTATGCCGAACTGGTGGATCTTCTGATCGACCGCGGCGACGAAAATGCACCCACCCATGTGGCTTTCCTGCGGGAGGTGTTGTTGAATCTTCGTAAAAAGTCTAACAGCGGGATGAAGGGCGTAGCCATCTCCATTGATTCACCGGTCTATTTCTCCATGGATGACCTGTTTCAGCAGTTCAGACTGGCCAATGAACAGGTAACCAATTTTGGTAAAGTCAGGGGGCCGCTCTATGGTCAGTTCGATGAGTTTCTGATCAAGCTGCAGGCACGTCTCAACGATGTGCGTTATGACTTCCTGTTCAGGCCGAAGCTTCGTGATTCGTCGGAGACACTGGCGGATCTCCTGCGTGACTTCGTGGGTTTGCAGAAACCCGAACGGCAGATCACCGTTATCGATTTCAGCGGAGTACCGTTCGATGTCAGGCCCACTGTATCGGCCCAGGTGGGCAGGCTGGCATTTGAGTTCAATTACTGGAATCCCAGGTCCCGGGAGTTTCCCATCCTGCTCGTCTGTGAGGAGGCCCATGCCTATATTCCAAGGGCTTCAGGCACAGAGTACGAAGGTACCAGGCGCTCCATGGAGAGGATCGCGAAGGAGGGGCGGAAATACGGTGTCGGGCTCGCCGTGGTCAGTCAGCGTCCTCATGAGTTGTCGGAGACGGTGCTTGCCCAGTGCGGTAATTTCATTTGTCTGCGGGTGACCAACCCGGATGATCAGAAATACATTCGGGATCTGGTACCGGGCGCCGAGGCGAGCTTGGTTACCACGCTCTCCTCTATGGGGAGGGGTGAAGCCATGGCGATGGGCGATGCGGTGCCTGTGCCCACCCGCTTCCAGTTTTACCCGCCCGACCCGATCCCCAACAGTACGGATATCGATTTCTACGATCACTGGAAAAAGGGTACGGATGATCTGGATGTCGACGCCATTGTGGACTCCTGGCGCCGGCAGCGCCGGTGAGGTGCGGGGTCCGTACAAAACGATTACATTCTCAACAAACAACCCGCTTGAGCGGGTAGCTATTCTGGAGTAATTTTCATGTCTTCGCCTGATGTAAAAAAAGTGGTGCTCGCCTATTCCGGCGGCCTGGATACTTCCATAATTCTCAAATGGCTTGAGGAGCAGTATGGATGCGAGATCGTAACCTTCACCGCCGATATCGGCCAGGGAGGCGAGGTGGAGCCTGCCAGGGCCAAAGCGCAGCAGGCGGGGATAAAGGAAATCTACATCGAGAACCTGTGCGAGGAGTTCGTCCGTGACTATGTTTTTCCGATGTTTCGGGCCAATGCCGTTTATGAAGGCGAATACCTGCTTGGCACCTCCATCGCACGTCCCCTGATTGCCAAACGCCTGGTCGAGATTGCCGACGAAACGGGCGCGGATGCGATTTCCCACGGTGCTACCGGCAAGGGCAACGACCAGGTCCGCTTCGAACTGGGTGCCTATGCACTCAAGCCCGATGTCAGGATTATTTCCCCCTGGCGGGAGTGGGACCTGCTTTCCCGGGAAAAGCTCATGACCTATGCTGAACAACACGGTATTCCAGTGGAGCTTAAGCGGGAGGGAAAGAAGACACCCTATTCCATGGACGCCAACCTCCTGCACATCTCTTACGAGGGCTACGATCTGGAAGATCCCTGGGTGGAACCCGGAGAAGAGATGTGGCGCTGGACGGTTTCCCCGGAACAGGCCCCGGACAAGCCGCTCTATCTGGAACTGAGCTACCGCGGCGGTGACATCATTGCCATCGACGGGGAGGAGATGACACCGGCAATGGTGCTGGAGACCCTCAATCGGCTTGGTGGCGAGAACGGCATCGGCCGCGCCGATATCGTGGAAAATCGGTATGTCGGCATGAAATCCCGCGGGTGTTACGAGACCCCGGGTGGAACCGTTATGCTCAAGGCGCATCGGGCCATGGAGTCCCTGACCCTGGACCGTGAAGTGGCGCATCTGAAGGATGAACTGATGCCCCGCTACGCCGAGCTGGTCTACAACGGCTATTGGTGGAGCCCGGAACGGGACATGCTGCAGGCCGCCATCGACCAGACCCAGTCTGTCGTGAACGGCGTGGTGCGGCTCAAGCTTTACAAGGGCAACCTTATGGTGGTGGGGCGAAAATCCGATTCGGACAGCCTGTTCGATGAGGAAATTGCAACCTTTGAGGATGACGCGGGTGCCTATGACCAGAAAGATGCTGGCGGATTCATCAAACTCAATGCGCTCCGCCTCCGGTTGGCCGCAAAGCGAAATCGGGACTGATACGTCTATACCGGATCCGTTTCATTATTATCGGTCTGATGTGGGAAGGTGCGCACGGGCCCGGTCAAATCCACTTGGAATTTATGGGATATGAGCTAGTGTTTGGTTCATGTCACCGGAAAACGAGGATCGTCTCTGCCAACAAAAGCCGCTTATCGGGGTCAGCCGGTGTCTCATGGGCGAAGCCGTCAGATACGACGGAGGGTCGAAACCGGTTCCCTGGATAAGGGATATTCTATCGGAGCATTGCGAGCTGCTGGCCCTGTGCCCGGAAGTCGAGGCCGGACTGGGCGTACCCCGGCCACCGGTGCGGCTGGTGGGCTCAATGGATAGCCCTCGGGCGCTGGGTGTGGAGGATCCCGCACTCGACGTCACGGAGCTTCTTTTGAAAATCGGGGCCGACAAGAGAGAGGCCATTGCCGCTATGGATGGATTGATTCTGAAAGCGGGATCACCCAGCTGTGGGATTTTCGACACACCGGTTTTCGACGACGAGGGTATGGAAACCGGGCGGGGTGGCGGTCTTTTTTCTCGTACCTGCAGGGAGAACTTCCCTGGTCTGCCCCTTATCGACGAGTCGTTTCTCGAAAACGAGGCAGGGCGGGTAGGGTTTCTGATACAGGTGTTTCGCTATCGCTGCCAACGGCTCCGGGGGCAGGGGTTTCTGTCCGATGATCGCACTGTCTGAAGAAATCTGAGCCTTTCAGCGCCTCCTCACATTTGCCGGACGTGTAGGTCGCCCTGTCGGCCTTGCGGCTTGCCAGTCTTTCCTGGGTCTCCATCGCGAGCAGCTGTCTGGCGGGAGGGCAGCCGGGCGCCCCACTGCATTTCGCATCATCTCCGCAGACCCGGGATACCAGCTTCTCGCACGAGGTTGGTGCGTCGGAAACCTGCTGGTTTTCACAGCGGGCGAAATAGTTTTCGTTGGACAGGGCCTTGCGGCATTCGGCCGATGTTTGATTGGGTCCCTGACTGCGTGTCTGCCAGGCTTCTTCCTTCTCCAGCTGCATGAGTTGGCGCGCGGGGGAGCAGGCCTTGGTGTCCCGGCACTCACCGTTGAACCCGCAAACCTTAATAACCAGTTCTACGCAGGTGGAACTGCCGGCCTGGGAGATGCCTGGTTCGGAGGTAACCGGCAAACTGCTGCTCGGGCCTTCCCCTCCGCCACTTCTGACAATGCCGTCCTCGACAATGATCACCGAGCCGTTTTCAAGCCTGTGGGTACCGTCCCACAGCTGCGCGGAACCCCGATCGTCGTAGATCGTGGCCTTGTTTGTGGTGGGGTCAATCTTCACTACACCGCCACGCTCAAGGCCCTTGGTCCAGCTTTGGCCCGGTGCCTGGGTCGGGGCCAGAACAGCCAGGCACACCAGCGTGGTGATCAGGCGTGTCGCCGTTTTCATGGTGCTCAGCATGATTAATATATTAGCTAAAGCTAATCAAAAAAGACAAGCGAATATGTGTCAAAATCTGGATCGAGATCCCAAAAACAGAGACGGAGGGATGGGCACTTATTCCCGCTGTCCCCTCCGTTTCTTTAGTCGAATCTTCAGGTAATAGGCTCGAACAGGGCTTTTTTCTTTTTTCCCGGTGAAGCGAGATATGTGACATCCGTCGCCAGGTGATGAGGTGTATAGAGCGTGGTACGGATCAGCCAGCCACCCCCTGGTACCGGTGCCTGCTCGGTTAACGTCCGTATGTGTGTGGTGTCGTCAAAAACGTCTTCAATTACGTCGTATTCCAGTTTCATTCTTATCTCCCGTTCGTTCTTGTTTCATGCGTACCTAATAGGAGCATAGAGAAGGGATAGTATTTTTACCAGAAAGGGAGAACCTGGCTTATTTCCCTGCGTCTCGTGATTAACTCACCACAGGC
>JAQYVO010000152.1 GCA_030145425.1 Chromatiales bacterium
CTGCCGGAAGGCGTTGAGATGGTGATGCCAGGCGACAACATCAAGATGGTGGTGAAGCTGATCGCGCCGATTGCGATGGAAGAGGGTTTGCGCTTTGCAATCCGCGAGGGTGGCCGTACCGTCGGCGCCGGCGTGGTTGCGAAGGTTATAGAGTAAGAGAGTTAAGAGAGTTAAGAGAGTAAGAAAGTTACTAGTTACTATTTTCAAGGCCAGTAGCTCAATTGGCAGAGCAGCGGTCTCCAAAACCGCAGGTTGGGGGTTCGATTCCCTCCTGGCCTGCCATCTGGTCGCGTCCATAACCGGCGTGTTTGACAGGAATGAACGTTAAAGCTGAAGCTCAGAGTTCGGGGATGGATACGGTCAAACTGCTTGCAGCCGTGGCGCTGCTGGTGGTCGGTATCGGGTTCTTCTACTTTTTCGAGGAGTATGCGCTCCTCGCACGTGTACTGGGTCTGCTGGTAATCGCAGGCCTGGCGGTGGCTGTTGCATTGCAGTCCACCGCGGGACGTGCCGTTTGGGATTTCGCAGTTTCTTCGCGGACGGAGGTTCGCAAGGTCGTCTGGCCCACTCGCCAGGAGACCATCCAGACGACTTTGATCGTTTTCGCCATGGTGCTGGTCATAGGCATCGTGCTGTGGCTCTTCGATATGATGCTGATGGCCATTGTCCGGTCGGTGACCGGGTAAGGATTGATTATGGCGATGCGCTGGTATGTGGTTCACGCTTACTCGGGTTATGAGGGACAGGTCAAACGCTCTCTCGAGGAACGGGTGATGCGCTACGGCATGGAGGACAAGTTCGGCGAGATACTCGTGCCCACCGAAGAGGTGGTCGAAATGCGGGCGGGGCAGCAGCGCAGAAGCGAACGGAAGTTTTTCCCGGGTTATGTATTGGTGCATATGGAGATGACCGACGACACCTGGCACCTGGTCAAGGATGTGCCCAAGGTCATGGGCTTTATCGGTGGAACAGGCGACAGGCCGGCACCGATCAGTGACAAGGAAGCCGACGAGATACTGCAGCGGGTACAGGAAGGCGTTGAGAAGCCGCGTCCGAAGGTTCTGTTCGAACCCGGTGAAGTGGTCAGAGTGACCGACGGCCCCTTCAACGATTTCAACGGCGTAGTCGAAGAAGTCGACTACGAAAAGAGCAGATTGAAAGTTTCCGTATTGATTTTCGGGCGTTCCACCCCCGTAGATCTCGAATTCGGACAGGTGGAAAAAGGCTGAACACCTAGGCCCTCGGCCCTTGGCCCTTGGCCCTTACTAAGCCCTGGGCCCTGGGCCCTCGGCCCTTGGACCTTATTTAACAGGGAAGCCAGGGTAACCAGTCCCTGGCGCTACTACCCACAGCGAGGCAAACATGGCGAAGAAGATCGAAGCTTACATCAAGCTTCAGGTAAAGGCCGGTGAGGCCAATCCAAGTCCCCCGGTCGGACCGGCCCTGGGACAGCATGGTGTCAACATCATGGAGTTCTGCAAGGCGTTCAACGCCCAGACGCAGAACGTGGAGAAAGGGCTGCCGACACCGGTTGTCATTACCGTCTATTCCGATCGCAGTTTCACCTTCATCACCAAGACACCGCCGGCGGCTGTGCTGCTGAGGAAGGCGGCTGGCATACCCAAGGGCTCCGGTACGCCGAACACCGAAAAAGTCGGTACGGTTAACCGCGAGCAGCTCGAAGAGATTGCCCGCGCCAAGGAGCCTGACCTGACAGCCGCGGACATGGATGCGGCCGTTCGAACCATTGCCGGAAGCGCCCGTTCCATGGGTCTGAATGTGGAGGGTGTTTGAGTCATGGCTAAATTGACCAAGCGTACCCGCGCAATTCGGGAAAAGATCGAGGCTGGCAGGCTGTATCCTATCGAAGAGGCGTTTGGCCTGCTCAAGGAAATATCGTCAGTCAAGTTCCGGGAATCAGTAGAGGTGTGTATCAACCTGGGTGTTGACGCCCGCAAATCCGACCAGGTCGTCCGCGGCTCCACCGTGCTCCCGAAGGGTACCGGTAAAACGGTGCGGGTAGCTGTTTTCGCCCAGGCTGCGAATGCCGACGCCGCGAAAGAGGCCGGGGCCGACATCGTCGGTTTCGAGGATCTGGCAGAAGAGATCAAGGGCGGCAAGATGGATTTCGATGTGGTCATAGCAACGCCGGACGCCATGCGGGTTGTCGGCAAGCTTGGCCAGATACTTGGCCCGCGCGGGCTGATGCCCAATCCCAAGGTCGGAACTGTAACACCCAACGTGGTGGAGGCGGTGAACAACGCCAAGGCCGGCCAGGTGCGCTACAGGACCGACAAGGGGGGCATTATCCACTGCATTATCGGAAAGGTGGATTTTGCACCAGCCGATCTGCAGTTGAATCTGGAAGCGCTCCTCAGGGACCTGGTGAAAATGAAGCCCAGCAGTGCCAAGGGCGTTTATCTGGAAAAAATCACCGTATCCTCGACCATGGGTCCCGGGTTGACCGTGGAGCAGGGTTCGCTGAGCAGTTGAATTTTATCGGGGGCGTAGCGAGGGTGCCTGGCACCGATGACGTTCCCGTATTGAAGACTTTGGGGCACCGGCCTTAGGCCGGGTGCCGTCAAAGACCGCAGGTGCCGGACCGCAACAGCCATATCAACCTGTGTTGAGAGGCGATTTGGGGTGACGGCTTAATCATCTGCCTGCGCAGACGGTGTTCCCGAATCAGTTTTTTTGCTGATGACGGCGCACGTTGTGAAGCATCGGCATCCTTTTTGGGGATGTCTTTTACCGTAAACCGGAACGGCGTTTGTCGTTCCACCGTTGTCAGGAGGTGACGAGTGCCAATCAGTTTTGAGCAAAAGCAAACCATCGTCGCCGAAGTCGCTGAAGTGGCAAGCAGTGCCATGTCCGCGATTGCAGCCGAATATCAGGGGATTACCGTTGAGGAGATGACCGAATTGCGGGCGAAGGCTCGTGAGTCGGGCGTTTACCTGCGAGTGGTCAAGAACACCCTGGCCCGGCGCGCGATCGAGGGTACGGATTTCGCCTGTATGCAGGAGGGGTTGACCGGGCAGCTGGTCCTCGCCTTCTCCCAGGAGGATCCGGGCTCTGCCGCCCGTGTCATCAGGGATTTTGCCAAGGACCACAAAAATCTGGCTGTAAGGTTGGTCTCTATTGGCGGCAAGTTGCTGAAGCCGTCGGAGATTGACACCCTGGCCAAGATGCCGACCTATGATCAGGCTATCAGCATGCTGATGGCAGTCATGAAGGCACCCGTGGAAAAGCTCGCCCGCACACTCAACGAAGTGCCCGGCAAGCTGGTCCGCACCGTGGCGGCAGTCCGAGATGCCAAAGAAGCAGCGTAATCGGCTTTTTACATATCACCAAATTCGTTACAAACGTAAACAGTATTCAGGAGTCTAACAATGGCCGTTTCTAAAGAAGAGATCCTTGACGCTATTGCCGCCATGTCCGTCATGGAAGTGGTCGAGCTGATCAGCGACATGGAGGAGAAGTTCGGAGTCACCGCAGCCGCTGCCGTTGCAGCAGCCCCCGCCGCCGGCGGCGAGGCAGCCGTGGTGGAAGAGCAGACCGAGTTCGACGTGATTTTGACCGGTTTCGGTGAAAAGAAGGTCGGTGTCATCAAGGCAGTGCGTGCGATGACCGGTCTTGGACTGAAAGAAGCCAAGGATGCAGTGGAGGGTGTACCCACCCCGCTGAAAGAGGGCGTCTCCAAGGATGAGGCCGAAGAGGCCAAGAAGCAGTTGGAAGAGGCTGGCGCTAGCGTTGAGATTAAATAATTCTTGATCCTATCGTTCTGCAAGCCGGATGCGGGTTGGGCTGGTGTCGATTTCGACACCGGCCTTTTCCCGCTTCTGAAGGTTTCCAAAAGGGATTCGAAAGAGTCCGTTTCGGAAACACGTTAATACCGGGATCCCGTGAGATCTCTTTGAGCCTTTGAAACCGAGGGACGGCAACATGGCCTATTCTTTCACCGAGAAAAAGCGTATTCGCAAGGACTTTGGCAAGCGCCCGAGCATCCTGGAAGTGCCTTTTCTGCTGGCGACCCAGATCGACTCCTATCGTGCATTTCTGCAGGCGGGTAAACCCGCGGACGCACGGGATGATGTCGGTCTCCATACCGCGTTCAAATCGGTGTTTCCGATTGTCAGCTATTCGGGCAACGCAATGCTGGAGTATGTCAGCTACCGGCTGGGTGAGCCCGCCTTCGACGTACGTGAATGCCAGCTTCGCGGCACCACCTATGCCGCACCCCTGCGCGTACTGGTTCGCCTGGTCATCTACGATAAGGAAGCGCCGGCCGGTTCCAAGGTGGTCAAGGATATCCGGGAGCAGGAAGTCTACATGGGCGAGCTGCCACTCATGACCGAAACCGGTACTTTCGTTATCAACGGTACCGAGCGGGTTATCGTCTCCCAGCTCCATCGCTCACCGGGTGTGTTCTTCGATCACGACAAGGGCAAGACCCACTCCTCCGGAAAGCTGCTGTTCTCTGCGCGCGTGATTCCTTATCGCGGATCATGGCTGGATTTCGAGTTTGACCCCAAGGACAACGTCTACGTGCGAATCGACCGGCGCCGCAAGCTTCCGGCGACCGTGCTGCTGCGTGCGCTCAACTTCGATACCCAACAGATTCTCGGGATGTTTTTCGAGACCGATACCATTGCACTGACCAAGACCAAGGGCAAGTTGACCTTGGTGCCGGAACGGCTGAGAGGCGAAACCGCCATTTTCGATATCAAGGTCGCCAGGACGGTGATCGTCGAAGCGGGCCGGCGCATCACCCAACGCCATATCCGGGAGCTGGAAAAGGCGGGAGTGAAGTCCCTGGATGTGCCGTTCGAGTTTCTGCACGGGAAGACTCTGGCCCACGATATCGTGGACACCAAAACCGGTGAAGTGCTGGCCAACGCCAATGATGAGATCACCGAGGAACTGTTTGCGACTCTGCTGGACAGCGGCGTCAAGAAGGTCGATACGATTTTCACCAACGACCTCGATCACGGCTCGTTTGTCTCTTCGACGCTGAAGATTGACACCACGACCAACGAGCTCGAGGCCCAGGTCGAGATCTACCGGATGATGCGTCCGGGTGAGCCCCCCACCAAAGAGGCTGCCCATAATCTTTTCAACAGCCTGTTTTTCAGTCCGGATCGCTACGATCTGTCGGCGGTGGGGCGTATGAAGTTCAACAAGCGCCTGAACCGGGAGGAAGTGACGGGTGAAGGCGTGCTTTCCAAAGAGGACATCGTCGAGGTCCTCAAAGAGCTTATCGGTATCCGCAACGGCCTGGGGACGGTGGACGACATCGATCATCTGGGCAACCGCCGCATCCGCTGTGTCGGTGAGATGGCCGAAAACCAGTTCCGGGTTGGCCTGGTCCGGGTGGAAAGGGCGGTCAAAGAACGCCTGACCCTGGCCGAGTCCGAGGGGCTCATGCCCCAGGAGATGATCAACGCGAAGCCGGTATCCGCGGCCATCAAGGAGTTTTTCGGTTCGAGCCAGCTATCCCAGTTCATGGACCAGAACAATCCCCTGTCCGAAGTGACCCACAAGCGGCGTGTTTCCGCTCTGGGCCCGGGCGGTCTGGCGAGGGAGAGGGCGGGATTCGAGGTGCGCGACGTCCACCCGACACATTACGGCCGGGTGTGCCCCATCGAGACGCCGGAAGGACCGAACATCGGTCTTATCAACTCCCTTGCCGTTTACGCCAGGACCAACGATTACGGTTTTCTGGAAACTCCGTACCGCAAAGTGACAGACGGGCGGGTTACCAAGGAAATCCACTATCTCTCCGCCATTGAGGAGGGACGCTATGTCATCGCCCAGGCCAACACGGCCCTGGATGAGAAAGGCACGCCCGTGGACGACCTCATTTCCTGCCGCCACCAAAACGAATTTACCCTTTCCTCACCCGACAAGATCGAGTACATGGACGTGTCGCCGAAACAGATCGTTTCCGTTGCGGCATCCCTGATCCCGTTTCTGGAGCACGACGACGCAAACCGGGCACTGATGGGGTCCAACATGCAACGCCAGGCGGTACCGACGCTGCGCGCCGAGAAACCGCTGGTGGGTACCGGCATGGAACGCGCCGTAGCTGTGGACTCAGGTGTCACCGTGGTGGCGCTGCGCGGGGGCGAGGTCGAGACAGTGGACTCCGGCCGTATCGTGGTTCGTGTCAACGACGACGAAACCGAGGCCGGTGAGGCAGGTGTGGACATCTATAACCTGACCAAGTACACCCGATCAAACCAGAATACCTGTATCAACCAGCGTCCCCTGGTAAAACCGGGCGATCTGGTGGCCCGCAGCGACGTCATGGCGGACGGACCCTCCACCGACATGGGGGAACTGGCCCTGGGCCAGAACATGCGTGTCGCCTTCATGCCCTGGAACGGCTACAACTTCGAGGATTCCATACTGGTATCCGAACGGGTGGTGAAGGAGGACCGGTTCACCACCATCCACATCGAAGAACTCACCTGCATGGCGCGGGATACCAAGCTGGGACCGGAAGAGATCACCGGCGATATACCCAACGTCGGTGAGGCCGCCCTGGCCAAGCTGGACGAGTCAGGTATTGTCTATGTGGGCGCGGAAGTGAAGGAGGGTGACATCCTGGTGGGCAAGGTGACCCCCAAAGGGGAGACCCAGCTGACGCCGGAGGAAAAACTCTTGCGCGCCATCTTCGGTGAGAAGGCGGCCGACGTGAAGGATACCTCCCTGCGCATCTCCTCGGGGATGTCGGGTACAGTCATCGACGTTCAGGTGTTCACCCGCGACGGCGTGGAGAAAGATGCCCGCGCCATCGAGATCGAGAACACCGAACTGAAGCGGGTAAAAAAGGATTTTGACGATCAGCTGCGTATCATGGAGGAAGACACCTTCCAGCGCGTGGAAAAGCTGCTGACCGGTAAGCTGGCCGACGGCGGCCCTGCCGGCCTCAAGTCCGGCGTTAAGATAACCAAGACCTATCTGGGCGGACTGGAGCGCGACAAGTGGCTGGAGATCCGGCTGCGCAACGAGGAAGTGGCCGCCCAGCTGGAGGCCATTACGGAGCAGATCAAGCAGCAGCGGGAGAGCTTCCGCGAGAAGTTCGAAGTGAAGAGGCGGAAGCTGACCACCGGCGATGATCTCGCTCCCGGTGTGCTGAAGATGGTGAAGGTGTACGTTGCGGTCAAGCGGCGTATCCAGCCGGGCGACAAGATGGCCGGACGCCACGGTAACAAGGGTGTTATCTCCATCATACAGCCGGTGGAAGACATGCCTTTCGATGCCAACGGCGATCCCGTAGACATCGTGCTCAATCCCCTGGGTGTACCCTCCCGCATGAATGTGGGCCAGGTATTGGAAACCCATCTGGGTTGGGCGGCAAAGGGCATCGGCCGGAGGATCGGCGAGATGCTGGAGGCCCATACCAAGATCCAGGAACTGCGCAAGTACCTGGAGCAGGTCTACAACACCAGCGGCAAGCGCGAGGACATCAAGTCCTTCACCGACGAAGAAGTGTTCGAGCTGGCGCGCAACCTGACGGCCGGCGTTCCGACGGCAACACCGGTGTTTGACGGTGCCTCCGAGGCGGAGATCAAGGCCATGCTGAAGCTGGCGAAGCTGCCCGAATCGGGTCAGACCACGCTCTATGACGGGCGTACCGGAGACGCGTTCGACCGTCAGATTACCGTCGGCTACATGTACATGCTGAAACTCAACCATCTGGTGGACGACAAGATGCACGCCCGCTCCACCGGGCCTTACAGTCTGGTCACGCAGCAGCCGCTGGGCGGCAAGGCGCAGTTCGGCGGCCAGCGCTTCGGTGAAATGGAGGTGTGGGCCCTCGAAGCCTATGGCGCCTCCTACACCCTGCAGGAGATGTTGACGGTGAAATCCGACGACGTCACCGGGCGCACCCGCATGTACAAGAACATTGTGGACGGGGACCATCGCATGGAGGCCGGTATGCCGGAATCCTTCAACGTGCTGGTCAAAGAAATACGTTCGCTCGGCATTAATATTGAATTGGACCGGGAGTAGGGTCCTGGATGATTTTCTGATGAACGACCGGAAAAGATTCAGCACCCCACAGCAGGAGACACGATCTTGAAAGATCTATTAAAAATTCTGAAGCAGCAGGGACAGACCGAGGATTTCGATTCCATTCGTATCGGTCTATCCTCACCCGACATGATCCGTTCCTGGTCTTATGGCGAGGTGAAGAAGCCGGAGACCATTAATTACCGGACCTTCAAACCGGAGCGTGACGGCCTGTTCTGTGCCAAGATTTTCGGCCCGATCAGTGATTACGAGTGCCTCTGCGGCAAGTACAAGCGGCTCAAGCATCGCGGTGTGGTGTGCGAGAAGTGCGGCGTGGAAGTCACCCTCGCCAAGGTACGCCGGGAGCGCATGGGCCACATCGAGCTGGCCAGTCCGGTGGCGCACATCTGGTTTCTGAAATCGCTGCCGTCGCGCATCGGTCTGCTCCTGGACATGACGCTGCGGGACATCGAGCGGGTGCTCTATTTTGAGTCCTTCGTGGTGGTCGATCCGGGCATGGTCCCGGATCTGGAGCGCGGGCAGCTGATGACCGATGAGCAGTATCTGGACGCCATCGAAAACCACGGTGACGAGTTCGATGCCCGAATGGGTGCGGAGGCCGTGTACGAACTGCTGAAAACTATCGATCTGCCGCGGGAAATCACCAGCCTGCGCGAAGAGATCAACAACACCAACTCCGAGACCAAGCTCAAGAAGCTGACCAAGCGCCTGAAGCTGGTGGAATCCCTGGATGAGTCCGGCAACCGTCCGGAATGGATGGTGATGAAGGTGCTGCCGGTGCTTCCGCCGGAGCTGCGTCCCCTGGTGCCGCTGGACGGCGGCCGTTTCGCCACCTCGGACCTCAATGACCTGTACCGTCGGGTAATCAACCGGAACAACCGTCTGAAGCGGCTGCTGGATCTGAACGCGCCGGACATCATCGTGCGCAACGAAAAGCGCATGCTCCAGGAATCGGTGGATGCGCTGCTCGATAACGGCCGGCGCGGCCGGGCAATCACGGGCACCAACAAGCGGCCACTCAAGTCCCTGGCGGACATGATCAAGGGCAAGCAGGGGCGCTTCCGTCAAAACCTGCTGGGCAAGCGTGTCGACTACTCCGGGCGTTCCGTCATCGTGGTTGGTCCGACCCTGAAACTGCACCAGTGCGGTCTTCCCAAGAAGATGGCCCTGGAACTGTTCAAGCCATTCATTTTCTCCAAACTGCAACTGCGCGGACTGGCCACCACCATCAAGGCGGCCAAGAAGCTCGTGGAGCGTGGGACCGGAGAGGTCTGGGATATCCTCGAAGAGGTGATCCGGGAACACCCGGTGATGCTCAACCGTGCGCCGACACTGCATCGCCTCGGTATCCAGGCCTTCGAGCCGGTACTGATCGAAGGCAAGGCCATTCAGCTGCATCCGCTGGTATGTACCGCTTTCAATGCGGATTTCGACGGCGATCAGATGGCTGTCCACGTGCCGCTTTCCATCGAGGCGCAGCTGGAAGCACGCAGCCTGATGATGTCCACCAACAACATCCTGTCGCCGGCCAACGGTGAACCGATTATCGTGCCCTCACAGGACGTGGTGCTGGGTCTTTATTACATGACCCGGGAAAGAGTCAACGCCAAGGGCGAAGGGATGGTGTTTTCCGATGTTGCGGAAGTGCATCGGGCCTACGAGTCCCGCGGCGCGGAGCTTCAGGCGAAGATCAGGGTGCGCATGCGCGACAACAGCGTTACAGACAGTGAGTCGCCACCCCCTCTCCAGCTCGTCGAAACCACGGTTGGCCGCGCGCTTCTCTCCGAGATACTCCCCAAAGGCATGTCTTTCGATCTGATCAACAAGGCCATGGACAAGCGCGCCATCTCCAATATGGTCAATATCTGCTATCGGCGGGTCGGTCTCAAGGAATCGGTGGTTTTCGCGGATCAGATCATGTATCTGGGTTTCCGTCTCGCCACCAAGGCCGGTATCTCAATCGGCATGAACGATATGACGATCCCCGAGGAGAAGGAGGGTATCCTGGCCGCAGCGGAACATGAGGTCAAGGAGATCGAGCATCAGTATGCCTCGGGTCTGGTGACCAACGGTGAACGCTACAACAAGGTGGTGGACATCTGGTCCCATACCAACGATCAGGTGGCAAAGGCCATGATGGCCAAGCTCGGCAAGGAGCCGGTGGTCAACGCCGAGGGCAAGAAGGTCGAACAGGATTCGTTCAACTCCATCTATATGATGGCCGACTCCGGGGCCCGTGGTTCCGCCGCCCAGATTCGCCAGTTGGCGGGTATGCGCGGCCTGATGGCGAAACCCGACGGTTCCATCATCGAGACGCCGATCACGGCCAACTTCAGGGAAGGGCTGGACGTGCTCCAGTACTTCATCTCTACTCATGGTGCGCGCAAAGGTCTGGCCGATACCGCGCTGAAGACTGCCAACTCTGGTTATCTGACCCGACGCCTGGTCGACGTGGCCCAGGACATGGTGGTTCTGGAAGAGGATTGCGGCACCGATGATGGCCTGATGATGCAGCCCATCGTCGAGGGCGGCGACGTTGTGGAGCCCCTGCGGGAGCGTATTCTTGGACGTGTGACGGTAACGGATCTGCATCGACCGGGCACCGAGGAACTGGTCTGCGAGGCCGGCAGCCTGCTCAACGAGGACTGGGTCAACCAGCTGGAAGAGGCAGGCATAGATCATGTCAGGGTGCGTTCCGCCATCACCTGTCAGGCCCGTGTCGGCGTTTGTGCCATGTGCTACGGACGGGATCTGGCCCGGGGGCATAGGGTCAACATGGGTGAAGCCGTCGGAGTCATCGCGGCCCAGTCCATTGGCGAGCCGGGAACCCAGCTGACGATGCGCACCTTCCACATCGGCGGTGCCGCCTCCCGTGCGGCGGCTGTTAACAGCATCGAAGTGAAAAACAATGGCCAGGCGAAGCTTCACAACATCAAGACCGTCGAGCATCACAGCGGCAACCTGGTCGCGGTCTCCCGTTCCGGTGAACTCACCGTGCTCGATGATGTGGGTCGTGAGCGAGAGCGTTATAAGGTGCCCTACGGCGCCAGCATCCAGGTCTCGGATGGCGATACCGTGACGGGTGGGCAGATGGTGGCGAACTGGGACCCCCATACCCATCCGGTTATTACCGAGGTGGCGGGCACGCTCGAATTTATCGAATTCGTCGACGGCGTCAGCGTACAAAGCAAGGTAGACGAAGTCACCGGCCTGGCCTCCCTGGAGGTCATGGATCCGAAACAGCGGCCATCCGCCGGCAAAGACATGCGGCCCATGGTCAAGCTGGTCGATGAGAAGGGTAAGGATCTGAACATCGCAGGCACCGACATCCCCGCTCACTACTACCTGCCGGCGGGAGCCATCGTCGGGGTGGCACACGGTGTGGATGTGAAGGTGGGCGATACCCTCGCCCGTATACCTCAGGAGTCATCCAAGACTCGTGACATCACCGGTGGTCTGCCCCGCGTCGCCGATCTGTTCGAGGCGAGGAAGCCCAAAGAGTCGGCAATCCTGGCAGAGGCCTCCGGCACCGTGGGCTTTGGCAAGGACACCAAGGGCAAGCAGCGGCTGGTCATCACCGACTCGGAGGGTGAGGAGCACGAGGAGCTGATTCCCAAGTGGCGCCACGTCAACGTCTTCGAAGGCGAGCAGGTGGCTCGGGGTGAAATCATCTCCGACGGTGAACTGATCCCCCACGATATCCTGCGCCTGAAGGGCGTCATCGAACTGGCCGACTACCTGGTCAAAGAGATTCAGGATGTCTACCGTCTGCAGGGCGTGAAGATCAACGACAAGCACATCGAGGTGATCATTCGCCAGATGCTGAGAAAGGTCGAGGTCTCGGCAGCCGGGGATACCCGCTTCCTGCGCGGTGAACAGGTGGAACGCTCCAGAATCATGGAGGTCAACGAGCGGATGATCGCCGAAGACAAGCATCCGGCGCTATGGAACCCCGTACTGCTGGGCATCACCAAGGCATCTCTGGCGACCGAGTCCTTCATTTCCGCAGCCTCCTTCCAGGAGACCACCCGCGTGCTCACAGAAGCGGCGGTGCGCGGCTCCAATGACAAATTGGTGGGTCTGAAGGAAAACGTCATCGTCGGCCGGCTTATCCCGGCGGGAACGGGCATGTCCCACCACAACGCGCGCAAAAGTCGTCGCATGGAAGAACTCCATACCGATGAGGAAGGCAAAGTGGAAATGGGTGCCGACGAGGTGGCAGAAGCGATCAAGCAGGCGTTGAATACGGCGGACAACTGATTCGTTATCGGAAAGACTGCCGACAACCATCGCCCTTAACCCCCCCTCTCCCCCAGGAGGGCGTCGCAAAAGGCTCTTACACCTTCTCCCTGAGGGAGAAGGCGGGGATGAGGGGGGAATATGATCAAAGCGTTAGCTTTCTTAAATTCCCTCACCCCAACCATCTCCCGGGGGGGGGGGGAGAGGGGGCTTTTACAACACCCTTCCCAGGGAGAGGGGCTTTCCCCTGGCCCAATCGAATTGGTCGATTTAATTCGACCCTACATGCCCCTCCTTGAGCTTTGGTCGAATGAATTCGACCCTACATGCCCCTCCTTGAGCTTTGGTCCAATGAATTCGCCCCTACGGTTCTGCTGAAACCATGTTACTGCTGTAGGGCCGAATTCATTCGGCCAACTCAAGCGGGCAGATTACCATTGTAGGCTGGTAGCCTGTGTTGAGTTTGCGAAACACGGGTTAAAAATAGTGCGGTTTTCCTGCGTATCGCTCCTTAACGGAGGTTACGTTCAGATATTAAAGAATATTCTCTGCGTCTCTGTGCCTCTGCGGTTCAAATTCTTCTATGACAACCGTGCAGGGACCAGAAGATTACGCGGGCGATCTGTTGACACGAGACGGCAACCCTCGTAGAATTCGCCGTCTAATTCGGGTCGGTTTAGTGCCGGCCTGTTATTTCTTGAGCAGCCTTCAGGGCAATACCAGGCCCTGTTCATTCAAGGTTACTTGCAGACAACTCATGCTCCCCGACGCGGCACAATGCGGGTTGGGCGGGAAAGGTCGTCTGCGTGAATCTGGCGGGTGCGGATGCGAAAGCTCGGCCCCGGTGACGGAAGAGTAGATGACAACAATCAATCAGTTGGTGCGCAAGCCTCGCAAGCGCAGAGACGAAAAGAGCAACGTGCCGGCGCTGGAAGCCTGCCCGCAGAAACGCGGTGTCTGCACCCGTGTCTACACCACCACACCCAAGAAGCCCAACTCGGCTTTGAGGAAAGTGGCGCGTGTGCGACTGACCAACGGATTTGAAGTGACCACTTACATCGGCGGTGAGGGGCATAATCTGCAGGAACACTCTGTGGTACTGATCCGCGGCGGACGAGTAAAGGATCTGCCCGGTGTTCGCTACCATGTCGTCCGAGGCAGCCTGGATACCTATGGTGTCGAGAGCCGCCGTCAGGGACGGTCGAAATACGGAGCCAAGCGGCCCAAGGGCTGAGTGGCGGCACTGAACATAGACTGAGTCAATAGTCATGCCTAGAAGACGAATAGTATCGAAGCGCGAAATTCTCCCGGACCCCAAGTTCGGTAGCAAGCTCCTTGCCAAGTTCATCAATATGGTGATGGTGGATGGCAAGAAAGCAGTGGCCGAAAAGATTCTCTACGATGCCATGGACCGTATGGCCCAGCGCAACGCCGGAGAGCCGATGGAACTTGTGGAGAAGGCACTGGAAAATGTTCGACCGGTGGTCGAAGTGAAGTCACGTCGCGTTGGCGGCGCTACTTATCAGGTGCCCATCGAAGTGCGTCCGATACGCCGCAACACGCTGGCGATGCGCTGGCTGATTGACGCGGCCCGCAAGCGCAGCGAGAAATCGATGGCTTTTCGTCTGGCAGGGGAATTGTCAGACGCGGCGGAGTCCAAAGGGTCGGCCGTCAAAAAGCGTGAAGACACTCATCGCATGGCGGAGGCCAATAAGGCATTCTCCCATTATCGCTGGTAAGGCATCGCGGCTTTACCCTGAATTTTTAGCTCTTTTACATTGTTGAACGGGAATTAGACGTGGCACGTAGCACTCCTATCGAGCGTTATCGCAACCTCGGGATCATGGCCCACATTGATGCGGGCAAGACCACCACGACAGAGCGTATACTTTTCTATACCGGCGTGTCCCACAAGATCGGCGAAGTGCACGATGGCGCAGCCACCATGGACTGGATGGAGCAGGAGCAGGAAAGGGGTATCACTATCACCTCTGCGGCAACCACCTGTTTCTGGTCGGGCATGGATCAGCAGTTTCCCGAGCACCGTATCAACATAATCGACACCCCCGGCCACGTGGACTTCACCATCGAGGTGGAGCGCTCACTGCGTGTGCTTGACGGCGCTTGCGCCGTATTCTGCGCCGTCGGCGGCGTAGAGCCTCAATCCGAAACCGTTTGGCGCCAGGCCAACAAATACGGCGTTCCCCGTATCGCATTCGTCAATAAGATGGACCGTATGGGAGCGGATTTCCTGCGCGTGGTCGAACAGGTCAAAGACCGCCTGGGTGCCACCCCCGTGCCCCTGCAGATCGCCATAGGAGCTGAAGAGGACTTCAAGGGCGTGGTGGACCTGATCACGATGAAGGCCATCATCTGGGACGAAGAGTCTCGCGGAATGGAGTACGAAGCCCAGGATATTCCGGAAGCTCTCCAGGCCCTGTGTGACGAGTGGCGGGAGAAGCTGATCGAGGCGGCCGCCGAGGCCAACGACGAGTACATGGAAAAGTATCTCGAAGGGACCGAACTCACCGTCGAAGAGATCAAAAAGGGGCTTCGTGCCAGAACCCTGGCCAACGAGATTACCCCCATACTGTGCGGCTCGGCCTTCAAGAACAAGGGCGTGCAGGCTATGCTGGATGCGGTGATAGAATTCATGCCCGCTCCGACGGACGTGCCGTCCATCACCGGGATACTGGATGATGGAAAGGATACCGTGGCCGCACGCAACCCAAGCGACGAAGAACCCTTTGCAGCCCTGGCGTTTAAGATCGCTACCGATCCTTTTGTCGGTAACCTGACCTTCTTCAGGGTTTACTCCGGCGTGCTCAAATCCGGGGATACCATATATAACGCCGTCAGATCGAAGAAAGACCGTATCGGCCGTATTCTCCAGATGCACGCCAACTCCCGTGAGGAGATTAAAGAGGTGTGCGCCGGAGACATCGCGGCCGCGGTGGGACTCAAGGACGTCACCACCGGCGATACCCTGTGCGACATCAACAACGTGATCACCCTGGAGCGCATGGAGTTCCCGGAGCCGGTAATCGCCGTAGCTGTGGAACCCAAGACCAAGTCCGATCAGGAAAAGATGGGCGTCGCCCTTTCGAAACTGGCTCATGAGGACCCCTCTTTCCGGGTCTCCACGGATGCCGAATCCGGTCAGACCATCATCGCCGGCATGGGTGAGCTGCATCTGGAGATCATCGTCGACCGCATGCGGCGCGAATTTAACGTCGAAGCCAACGTGGGCGCGCCACAGGTGGCTTACCGGGAAACCATTCGCAAGACCGTCGAACAGGAAGGCAAGTTCGTGCGCCAGTCCGGTGGTCGCGGTCAATATGGTCATGTCTATCTGCGCATCGAGCCCCAGAAACCCGGAGACGGCTACGAGTTCTCCAATGAGATCGTGGGCGGTGTGGTACCCAGGGAATACATACCGGCAGTGGACAAGGGTGTCCGGGAGCAGATGGTGAACGGTGTGGTCGCAGGCTTTCCGGTAGTGGACGTCAAGGTGACACTGTACGACGGTTCCTATCATGACGTGGACTCCAACGAGATGGCGTTCAAGATCGCCGGATCCATGTGTTTCAGAGAAGGCGCACTGAAGGCGAGGCCGGTGCTGCTCGAGCCGATTATGAAAGTGGAGGTTGTGACGCCCGAAGATTATATGGGTGATGTCATGGGCGACCTCAACAGCCGGCGTGGACTGGTTCAGGGAATGGATGACTCGCCTGCGGGTAAGCAGATCCGGGCTGAGGTGCCTCTGTCCGAGATGTTTGGATATGCCACCGATCTGCGTTCCGCGACCCAGGGCCGTGCCACATACAGCATGGAATTTTCGAAGTACAACGAAGTACCGGCGAGCATCGCCGAGGCTGTCAGTAAGAGAACCAAATAGTAGGGGGGTTATAACCATGTCCAAGGCAAAATTCGAACGCACAAAGCCTCATGTCAATGTGGGGACCATTGGCCATGTAGATCATGGCAAGACCACGTTGACGGCGGCGATTACCAAGGTAATGGCGGAACTGCGTGGCGGTGAGTTCAAGGCCTAC
>JAQYVO010000333.1 GCA_030145425.1 Chromatiales bacterium
AGCTCATCCATTGAAAAGCCACTAAAGTCAACGCACTCAATCAAGCACCCCTGAATCAACAGCAATCGCCGTAAACAAACTTTTGTGGGTAGGTTTCAGCTTGTAAAGCCTTCGTCTGGCGTTTTTACACACCCTGGGTCGTAACCGGCCTATTGCGGTGCACAAAAAGAAGGTCGGCTTCCAGCATTAAGCGAACTACATCCACACTATAGATACTGCTTCTATGGTTTGTTTTCTCGGTTACATTGAATCAAACCCCACCAGCAATCAATTCTCTTCACTTTCCAACCGTCGCGAAAATCGATGCGACTTCATATCTCGCCACCACTGTTCCTATCCCGCTGGTTTCCGTGGATAATTCCCACATGCACATTTCTAACTCGTTGAAAACTCAGCGCAACAATCGGGTAACCCCTTGAGTCACCGTCCAAGGAGAAGGTTCGGCCAAGACCGCTCCCTTGATAGATTTCTTTGCGTTATTCAGTGGGTTAAGTGATTGTGTAAATAGAGTGATGCCAGATTTGGCGACAGTTGATAGACACCAACTGTTCCACACAACCAATTACAAATTCACCCATAGCTCAATCGGTAGTGCTACGCCGGCCGAAGTTGTTGGAGACAGTGTGAAATTGCCAATCAAGTTAAACCATTTCCGTTGGCAAACTGACTGCCGAGGACTCTATCAGCTTCCGATCGCGGCTTAAGTTTCAATTCGCCAGGGACACGTTAGAATCAAACTGTGGAATTCTACAAAGCGATAGCCAACAGAAAGAAAAGAAGAAGCGAATGGAGGCACCTCTTACAAACAACACGCGCATAGATTATCTCACCATAGGCCATGTCTCTGAGGACCTAGTATCTGATAGTCGTTATATCTTGGGAGGCACGGTTTCGTATTCTGCGCAAACGGCGAAGATCCTGCAATTGAAGGCAGGCATAGTTACATCTGCAAGTCCAAACGCAGACTTGTCGGAGTTGCGGGGTATACCCATTGTCTGCAGGCCCGCCTCTAGGAGTACGACATTTGAAAATCGTTATGGGAAGTCCGGTCGGACTCAATATATACACCATCTCGCACGGAACCTGAGTATCAGGGATGTTCCGAAACTCTGGCAATCCACCCCTATTATTCATCTGGGTCCAATAGCAAGAGAGATAGATGCAAATATGGTGTCGTCCTTTGAAGGGAGTTTTGTTTGTCTCACTCCCCAAGGCTGGCTGCGGGAGTGGGATGAAAATGGTCTTATTTCACGTTCAGAATGGAAAGGTGCATTCAGCGTGTTACCCAGAGTGAATGCAGTAGTCCTGAGTATCGAGGATGTTGCAGGAGACTGGGGCTACCTGGAGAAATGGGCCGAATGTACGAGAGTACTGGCGGTCACACTGGGCGAGAAGGGGGCCACGGTCTTCCACAACGGAATTCGTGTGCAGTTGGAGGCACCTAAGGTCAAGGTGGTTGATCCAACGGGTGCTGGGGATGTGTTCGCGTCGGCGTTCTTTATCCGGCTTTTTCAAAGTAATAACCCCGTGAGTTCAGGGCGTTTTGCGGTCTCCATGGCTTCCTCTTCCGTTGAGCACCATGGAATGCGAGGAGTCACGGATAGAAGCATCGAGCAATAATTGGACTGGATTGACCAAGGGGACAGATTTTTCGAGACTGGACATGTAATAACCTTCTAACCACAAACCACACTGCGCTTTGGCGTCGGTTACACCACACCACCCCCTCTCGGCACAACTGCAGGAGACATATCCGCCGTAGATTGCGAATGACAGCGGGATGTCGCAGGCGTCATCATGTTAATGACGTTGCACTCAGGCAGTCTATACTTAAGTAGCCACAGAGGCGCCGGAGTCCTACAGGGGAATCAACATGACCGTTTGTCCAGTTGCTATTATGGCCGGCTGCAAAAAATGCCCGGCAGTCTCGATATGCCCTTTGAAGAGCGTCCTCGGCGACTATGTCGAGGAGGATAGTGGCGAGCAGAAACCTCAATCAGGGCCAATGAACTCAGATCAGGCAAAGGATTGATCGCAATCGTTTGGGCCGTCGGGATCAAGCAAGCAGTTTGCGCTCGAGGTAGTGGGGCTTCCAGAGCAGGCAGTCCATGGAAATCTCCGGCTAATTCCGGCAGCTCGACCAGTGCCCGACTGCTGCCAGAGAGGCCGATTTCAGCTCGCAGCCGCAGGCGATCATGAATGTAACTGTGCATGCGACTGGCGAGTAGGCGTGTCGAAGAGGCCGAACGAAAGCGCGTCTGGACAATCGCTGCAGCGCGTTCTGCAGGTTTGTCGATCCGCAAAATTGCCGCGACCTCAAGCTATGAGTTCAAGCCGGGTCCATCAATTGTTGCACACTGATGAAGCGGCCGAGATTCCTGATTGGTTAGACCCAAGGGATTGTTTTCTATGAAGAAAAAGAGAATCAGATTGGCCATCGCCGGCGTCGGCAACTGCGCCAGCTCCCTGGTCCAGGGGCTGGAGTACTACAAGGGACGCAACGAGAGGGAATTAGCGGGTCTCATGCATGCCAGGATCGGCGATTGGGGACCCAGCGACATAGAAATCGTGGCTGCCTTCGACATCGACCGGCGCAAAGTCGGAAAGCCGGTCGAAAAAGCTATTTTTTCCAAGCCCAACTGCACCCGTGTCTTCCAGAGCGCGATCCCGGTTTCCGATGTCACGGTGCAGATGGGGCCGGTCCTGGACGGCCTGGCGCCCCACATGGCTGATTATTCCGATGACGAGGCCTTCCGGCCGGCCGACGACAAACCGGTCGACGTGGCCAAGGTCCTCAAGGACGCAGGGGCCGAGGTCCTGGTCTGCTATATGCCGGTGGGCTCGGAGGATGCGGTCCGTCACTATGCCGAGGCTTGCCTGAAAGCCGGTGTGGCGATGGTCAACTGCGTTCCCGTGTTCATCGCCTCAGATGGCGAATGGGCGCAGAAATTCCGCGACGCCGGCCTGCCCATAATCGGTGACGACATCAAGAGCCAGGTCGGCGCCACCATCGTGCACCGGACCCTGACCCGGCTTTTCGGAGACCGTGGCGTACTGCTCGATCGCACCTACCAGCTCAACACCGGCGGCAATACCGATTTCCTCAACATGAAGGCCCTCGACCGCTTGAAATCCAAGAAGCTGTCGAAAACCGAATCCGTGCAGTCGCAGCTAGACGAACGCCTGGAGGCCAGGAACATCCACATCGGACCGTCCGATTACGTGCCCTGGCAGGACGACAACAAGATCGCCTTCATCCGCATGGAGGGCCGCGGCTTCGGGGACACTCCCCTGGAGATCGAACTCAGGCTGTCGGTAGAGGATTCCCCCAACAGCGCGGGCGTGGTCATAGATGCCATCAGGTGTGCCAAGCTGGGGTTGGAACGGGGCATCGGGGGGCCGCTGGAGGGGCCATCGGCTTACTACATGAAGACTCCGCCCACCCAGATGCGCGATTCGGTTGCCTACGATCTTACCGAGGCGTTCGTCCTCGGCGACAAGGACGAGGGCAGCGAGCGTGAACGGACTGGTCGGGCCGTCTGAACCCGTCATGAACCAACAAGCAGATATGCCCGGCCACTTCGCCAAGGTTGCTGAGGTCTATACCGGGGTTCGCACCACCGACGAGGAACCCATCCTCTACATCCGCGACCGGCTGGCGGGCCGGGCCGCCGTTGTGGCAGCGGACGTCGGCTGCGGGACCGGGCGGTACGACCTGTTGCTGCTGCAACATATCCCCGGCCTGCGGCTGGCCTGCGTCGATATGAGCCGGGAGATGCTGACCCAGCTATCGTCTTATCTCACGGCCAATGGCGTCGACGGCTTTGAGGTCATAAACGCCAGCATCGAGGAAATGACCTTCGACGACCGGTCCCTGGACTGCGTGCTGACCTTCAACGCCATTCACCACTTCGACTTTTCCGCCTTCATCGCCAGAGCCGGCCGGGCGGTCAAGGAGGATGGACTGATATTCGTCTACACTCGCATCCCGGAGCAGAACGCCGGATCGATATGGGGCCAACACTTCCCCCGCTTCTGCGAGAAGGAAGACCGGCTCTACCGGCTGGAGGAGATGAAGAAGTGGATCGCCGAGGCCGAAGGGCTCCGGCTGATTGCCGCCGAGACCTTCCGTTATGCCCGGACTTCGAGTCTGGATTGCCTGCTGGAACAGGCCCGCAACCGGCACTACTCGACCTTCTCGCTATACACTGGGGAGGAATTCGAGGAGGCCTGCCATGGCTTCGAGGACAGCGTCCGGCGCCATTTCCCCGAGCCCGGGAATATCGAGTGGCACGACGAAAACACTTTGCTGCAGATAGGCTTGGTGGATTCCTGAGGGTTAGCCCGGCGGACGGATGTTCAGGACCATGGAAGCCACCCCGCCCGACGATTCCACGGCTTCCAGGTAATCGCGGGCGAAACGCGTATTCCGCCTGCGATCATGCTCACCCAGTAGATGGTTCACCAGGTCCACGGAGGTGGCTGCGTAATCATGCCGAATTTGCTAAATGTGCTAGGCCGCCTTCTCTGTTGGTTGGGGTTACACGATTACCGGGTCGTCGACAGGACCTTCGAATTCGGTCTTGGCGGCGACACCGAGAAGCTACAATGCCGGCGCTGCGGGCGGACCATCATCAGAAATACGTGAACGGAAGATTAGACCACCGCGCCAGCTGTGCCTTCATGCGTGAACTCATGATCCACCCCACTACTTTACGGGAATACAGGTCAATAACCACCGCCAGATAGAGCCAGCCTTCCTGTGTCCAGATATACGTTATGTCAGCAACGTAAGCCTGATCTGGCTGTGGCACATCAAACTGACGTGCCAGTAAATTGTCAAACACCGGTTGCTTCCGGGTAGAGACAGCCATTACGCGCCATCCCCCCCACAGATCCGGACTTGACCAATTCGGTCATCCGGTTCCTCGGTAATCAGAGTATCAACACCACCCTGACGCATAACTTTGCTACCCCGCAAGCGTTTACATACTATGGATAATCTTGGGTGTCGGCAACGACATGCTTTCCAGCAATGCCTCGAACATCTCCCAGTTCAGCGCCTTTTTGCTGCTGCGTCGATTTAGCCAGAATTTCCAGCCACGCTTGGCATGGTGGAGTACCGATTCCATCGCACGCATGTTGCAACGCACGCCAAAGTACTGAAAGTGCCCCCGAAGCTTCGAGCACAGTATCCTGTGCTGCCTCGCCAGGTCCATGTGTCGATTGTTCCGACACCAGATCCATAGGGCCTGTACCGTCTTCCTGACCTTCTTGCTCGCCGTCTTGCGCTTGATAACCCAATAACCTCGCCGCGTTCTCGCCCAGTAGTGGGTAAATCCGAGAAAATCGAATGTGTTGTCCCCACGGGTGACCTCTTTGCGTGACGCCGGTTTCCCGAACGAGAGGAGGCGGCTTTTCTCCGGATGGATCTCCAGTCCGTACTTCGCGAAGCGCCTGGGCAGGACATCCATAACCCTTCTGGCATCGTCTTCGTGCTGAAAACCGATGACAAAGTCATCGGCGAACCGCACGATAAAACAGTGCCCGCGCATCCTTGGCTTCACTTCGTTGACGAACCACTCATCCAGTACATGGTGGAGGAATATATTCGCAAGGCAGGGTGAAATCGTCCCGCCCTGGGGTGTACCCCTGTCACTGTAGGTGATCTGATCT